>JAFYAH010000032.1 GCA_017540825.1 Candidatus Methanomethylophilaceae archaeon
CCATATCCGGGCATAACGGACAAGGATAATACCAGAGCCGTCCGATCCTTGGGTTGATGAAGAGAGAACTGGCTAAGAAGGACTGCAATAATCAGAAAAACTGTTGGGCGATGATGGTACTTCTTACGGGAAACTTATGCTTAATATAATGTCTATTTTCTACGAAACCAAGGAAGGGCATGTTTTTTATCCTCCGCGGCATAGGCCCGGACATGATCGTTCACACCTTCCAGATGCTTCCGTCCGTCGGCAAGAAGAAGGAGTCCGCCCTCTGGGAGTCGGGGATCCGCGACTGGGACGACTTCCTGTCCTCGGAATCGGCCCTAGGCATCAGGCAGAAGGACAGGTGCGACGCGATCGTCATGCAGGCGTCCGAGCTGCTGGACGACGGCGAGGCCTCCCTTCTGGGCGACATGGTGCCGAGAGGGGAGCACTGGAGGATGTACGACCGCTTCAAGGACGACGCAGCCTACCTGGACATAGAGACGGACGGCCTCAGCAGGGACGCCCTGGTGACGGTCGTGACCGTCCACAGGAAGAGGGGGACCACCACGCTCACCGAGGGCATAGACCTGGACGCAGGGACGCTGTCGGAAGCCCTGGACGGGGCCAAGATGCTGGTGACGTTCAACGGCAGCTGCTTCGACGTGCCGGTGCTGAGGAACAGCTTCCCCGAGGTGGACCTGGACCTGCCCCACTACGACCTGCGCTTCGCGGCCAGGAAGGTCGGCCACAGGGGAGGCCTGAAGCCGCTGGAGATAGAGATGGGCATAGTCAGGCCGGACGAGATAGACGGCGTGGACGGCGCCATGGCGGTCCGCCTCTGGCATCAATGGCAGAGGCACGGGGACAGGGACGCCCTGGACATCCTCGCGGAATACAACCGCGCGGACACCGTCAACCTGGAATGCATAGCAGGCCGCATCTACAGGCGCCTGGTGACGGAATACTCCGGTTACAGATGGTAAGGCGGGGGACTGGCCCCCGGTTTATGGATCAGTCCTTAAGAAGGGTGCACAGGACGGCCTTCTGGGCGTGGAGCCTGTTCTCCGCCTGGTCGAAGACGACGCTGTGAGGCCCGTCCATGACCTCGGGCGTGACCTCCTGGCCCCTGTGGGCGGGAAGGCAGTGCATGACTATGCATCCGGGCTTCGCCAGCGAGAGGAGCCTGTCGTTTATCTGGTAAGCCTGGAACAGCTTGACGGCCTCCGCCTCCGGGGTGGTGTCGCCCATGGAGATCCAGGTGTCGGTGTAGAGGACGTCCGCGTCCACGCACGCCTTCTCCGGCTCGTGGGAGGCTATGATCTTGGACCCGTTCTCCTCGGCGATCTTGGTCGCGTTCCACATGATCTCCGCGTTGGGCATCCTGACGGCGGGACAGCAGGCGACCATGTCTATCCCCATGATCGCGGCGGCGTACAGCAGCGAGTTGCAGACGTTGTTCCCGTCTCCGAGATAGACGAGCTTCTTCCCGCGGAACCCCCCGAGCTTCTCCTTGATCGTCACCATGTCCGCGAGGGCCTGGCACGGGTGCTCCAGGTTGTCCAGGCCGCTGATCACAGGGCAGGTGGCGTACTCGCCGAACTTGTCCATCATCTTGTAGTCGTAGGCCCTGTACATGATCCCGTGCACGAAGCGGCTCATCACGCGGGCGGTGTCCTCGACGGTCTCGCTGTGGACCCCCATCTGCATCTTGGACTCGTCGATGTAGAGCGCATGCCCTCCGAGCTCGGTGATCGCCACGTCGAACGAGATCCTGGTCCTGGTGCTGGGCTTCTCGAAGATCATGGCCAAGGTCTTTCCTTTGAGGGGGTCTCCATGGTGCCCGCGCTCGGCCTTGAGCTTGATGGCGAGGTCCACCATCTCGGCCCACTTGTCCTTCATGTCTACTACGGAAATGAGATCCCTTTTCGCCATGATGGCCCATGACAGGAATCGGATTTAACCGTGATGCTGGACATTGGACAGAAATTAAGCGGTTTGTCCGAATGCGTACCTGCGGATTGGGCGCGCACACAGACCGTGCGGGAAAGTGTCGTCCTCGCTCCTCGATGCGGGAGGCCAGGTCCATCACGTGCTCGTACGAGAGCCCGGTCTTCATGACCACGTCCATCACCTTCATGCCGCTCTCCAGCATCTCGATGGCCTCCGCGTCGCCCTCCCTCTCGTCCGTCCTCTTCTTGGACACGCTCCGGCGTAGCTCGCTGCGCTTCGGATCCTTGAACAGCTCGCCGCATTCGGGACAGCACTTGGGATGCTTGCCCGAGTTGTCCTCCCATCTGTACCCGCACGACCTGCAGGAGCAGTGGTAGCTCACGGCTCCGCAGGTAGGGCATCTCCCCAGTATGTTTATGCGGACGGCGTACTCCGTCCCGCACTTGGCGCAGACATGGGGCTCTGTGGGCTCGTTCCAGACGAACCTCTTGCAGTTGGGGCAGGTCTTGGGCATCTTGTCGACCTTCCTCTCCCATGTGTATCCGCAGAAGTTGCACTTGCAGGGGTTCCTGTCCTCGTTCCATCTGTGCGTCCTGCACTGGGGGCACCTGTTGGGGTTCATCGAGGAGAACCAGGTGTATCCGCACCTCTTGCAGGTCCTCTTGACAACGTCCTCGCGGTCCCAGAGGATGGAATGGCAGCCCGGGCAGATGCGGGGCTTGGCATACACCTCCGAGCTTCCCGAAGTCTTTCTGCACCGCCTCGCCATCCAGGTGTAGGAGCAGACCTTGCACCTGTACTGTGGACGCTGCGTCTGCTGTCTTCTGGAAGAGCTGTGCCTAGCGTCCTCATCCCCCGAACCACTAGCTACCGGTTGTTCAGCGTCAAAGGTCATGTGCATGCAAATGGCAGATTACAGTATTATAGGTAATGGTACGACTGCCCTATTACTGGATGTATAGTCAATACGCAGCAGTCCAGAACCTGCAACCTGCAGCACGATCCGCGACTGCCGGACGACGGCGTCAGATTATGAGCGAGCCCTTCACCCACTCCATCGACTCCTTGCGCTTCTTGGCCAGCAGCCTGTGGGCGGCGTCGAAGTCGATGGGCCTCTCGAGCACGTCCGACTCCAGGACATCCTCTACGCTCGGCAGCATGCGGTCGAAGAGCCCCACGGACTTGAGGAGGGTCGACACCCTTCCCTTCCCGTCCTTCTCGCTCTTTATGATGGTCACGAACGGCTTCCTGAACAGGATCGAGAACACCGTGCCGTGGAAGGAGTCGGTGAACACGAAGGACGAGTTGGCGATGTACTTCATCCAGTTCTCCACGCACTCAGCGTCGATGGCCTCGTACCCCAGGTCGGGGACGTCCTCCGCGGAGGCGCCCTTGATGCCGAGGGGCGGGATGCCCAGGCGGTCGAAGACCTCCTTGGCCCTCACGAACGAGGACGGGTGGATCATGTAGTTGAACACGTACTTCTCCGGCACCTCCACGTCGCTCTTGGAAGCCAGGTCCAGATAGTGGGAGAAGTCGCAGAGCATGACCGGGTCCAGGATGACCGTGGCCTTCAGATGCATGCGCTTGCATATGTCCAGCCCGGACAGCTCGCGCACGGATATCGCGTTGAACTTCTTCAGGCACTTGGCGAACCTCTCTCCCTCCTCCGGGGTGCCCTCGAACCTGGACGTCCCGAACGACGATGCTATCGACACGCGGTTCCTGTACGGGGAGACGAAGTCCAATGCGTAGCACTCCAGGGCGGTCTGGCTGATGAACTTCCGGTTCCAGACCTGGTCGGACCCCACCACGAAGTTGCGGATCCTCGGGTTCAGGTCCTTCTCCTCCTCGTCGCGGTCCTTGGCCCACATCTCCCTGCTGTACGCAGGGTACCCGGACCTCAGGAGGGCCGGGTTGGGGGTCCTTCCGGCGATCTTGTTCCTGGCCTCGATGAACACCGACTCCATCCCTAGGTCCTGCATCAGGCAGTACAGGGCGTAGTACGTGAGCACCCCGCCGTAGTTCTTGACCCTCCAGAAGCCGGTGATGCCCACGTCGTACCTGCGCTCTATCGCGTACAGGGACGCCTTGGAGACGGGCCTCCCCCTGCCCAGCATGTCGAAGAACCTCTGCTTGCCTGGATCCTCCGGGCGCTGGGGGGCGTACCTGTTGAAGCGCTTCGAGAACGACAGGGGTATGCGCTTGAAGTACGAGGCCGAGGCCGTCGCCTCCGAGACCATGCCGGCTCCGCGCTCGGTGTTGGCTAGGACCACGCTGATGCCGTCGTCGATGTCGGTGTCCGTTATTATCCTGTCTGCCCCCCACAGGTCCCCTATTGTGACGTCGCCGGGCTTGGGCGTGTTGGCGAACTGGCAGTCGGAGCATGCCTCGTTGTTTATCAGGCTCCTGCTGAACGCCCTGACGTACGGGTCGCGTAGGATCACTTTCCTGGACCCGTCCTCGTACTCGACGACCAGGGTGCCGTACGGCAGGTCCGCGGCCCTGAACGAGAGCCCTTTGACCTTCTTCTCCTTGGAGAGCTCGTCCAAATACCTGCGGTAGACGCCTTTGGACGGCTGGCCGCCGCACAGCAGGTCGACAGTGAACAGGTGGGGGTTGGAGCCTACGCTGTTCCTCATGGCCTTGACCTGGCATGGGAGCCCCACGAAGAGGACGTCCGCTCCTTGGGCGACCGCCTTCTTGACCTCCCCGTATATACCGCGCATCTCGCTGAATACGTACTTCGACCCGCGCATCCTCTTTATGACCTCGCGGTCCTTGGTCATGACATAGACCGCGTCCAGGGACTCGTCCAGGACGACGCCGCACACATAGCCTCCGCGGGCCAGCATCCATTCAGCCAGAAGGGTGAACGCGCCTCCCGAAGAGCTCTCCCTGACCGTCTTCTGGTCGGCCTTGACCGCATAGCACGGCGCCATCGCCAGGGAGTCCGTGAACGGGCTGAACTGCGGGCACACGCTCACGCAGCGTCCGCATCCCATACACTTCTTCTCGTCGACGACCGCCCTCAGGATTCCCCATTCGTCCGGCTTGAGGGATATCGCGCCGAAGTTAGACTCGTTGCTGCAGACGTATTCGCATGCGAAGCATCCTATGCAGCTTTTCTTCATCTTGGAGAGCTTGGCCACTATGTCGGAGGTCATCGTGCTCCGAATGGCTTGCTGCCTATTAACTCTAACCTGCCTCGTCCTCGAGCGTCTTGCGAGCGATCGGGGGTCCGTACGGCAAAATGTTTATGTAAGGGGAGCCGATAGCCCACTCCAGCATGGCCGGGATAGGCTAGCTTGGTTAGACTAGGGGACTGTGGATCCCCTGACTCGGGTTCAAATCTCGGTCCCGGCCCTTCTGAGTACCCGAGCAAATCGACCGCATTATGAGGAGGAATCCTATGGCGTGGGAAGGCAAGCTCAACAGGATAGACAGCAACAGATGGGAGATACCCATGGACGAGTCCGCCGGGATGAGGACCAACGCGGTCATCTACGCCAGCGAGGACATGATCGGCCAGGTGTGCTCCGACAACGCTCCGCAGCAGGCCGCCAACGTCGCCTGCATCCCAGGGATAGTGGGCAGCAGCATGGCCATGCCGGACATCCACTGGGGGTACGGGTTCCCGATAGGCGGGGTGGCCGCGGTGGACAGCGGCAGCGGCTCCATCTCCCCCGGGGGGATAGGGTTCGACATAAACTGCGGGGTCCGCCTTATCAAGACCGACCTTACCCTGGAGGACATAGGGGACAGGAAGGGCGCGCTCATAGACGAGCTCTACAAGAACGTCCCGTCCGGCCTCGGATCCAAGGGACTCACCCATGTCGGGGTGAAGGACCTGGAGCAGATACTGCTCGAAGGATCGTCCTGGGCGGTGGAGAACGGATACGGCTGGGAGAGGGACCTGGAGGTCACGGAGGAGGGCGGGCGCATGCTTGACGCCGACCCCTCGCTGGTGAGCGAGAAGGCCTACAAGAGGGGCCTGCCCCAGCTGGGCTCCATAGGCTCCGGCAACCACTTCCTGGAACTGGACGTCGTCGAGAACGTGTTCGACGAGAGGACCGCCAAAGCGTACGGGCTCAAAAAAGGGACCATAGCGATCACGGTCCACTGCGGATCCAGGGGATGCGGCCACCAGATAGCCACCGACTACCTCCAGGAGATGGAGCGCTACGTCAAGAAGAACTCCGTCAGCCTCCCGGACAGGCAGCTGGCCTGCGCCCCGCTTGACTCGAAGCTCGGGGACGACTATTACAAGGCCATGTGCTGCGGCGCCAACTACGCGTGGGCCAACAGGCAGATGATAACGCACTGGGCCAGGGAGTCGTTCGAGAAGGTCCTGGGCGACTCCGCCGAGTCCATGGGCATGGACGTGGTGTACGACGTGGCCCACAACATCGCCAAGAAGGAGCGCCACGACATCGACCGCCACCACGAGGACGTCCTCGTCCACAGGAAGGGGGCGACCCGCGCGTTCGCGCCCGGAAGGAGCGAGATCACGATGCGCTACAGGGACTTCGGCCAGCCCGTCATCATCCCCGGCAACATGAGCGTCGGGACCTACGTCCTGGCCGGGAGGAAGGGTGCTATGGAGCAGACCTTCGGGTCGTCCTGCCACGGCGCCGGAAGGAAGCTTTCCAGAAAGGCCGCCGTCGGCAGGCTGACGATCGACGGCGTGAGGAAGGAGATGGCCGACAGAGGCATCTACATGAGGAACGGGTCCGACGAGGGCATCCTCGAAGAGGCTCCCGAGGCTTACAAGGACGTCGACGAGGTCATCAGGGTGGTCTGCGAGTCGGGGCTCACGGAAAAGGTGGCCAAGCTGGTCCCGATAGGGGTCATAAAGGGCTGACCGGGAGAGAGACCTCTGCCTCGCTCTCCGGCCTTCCACAGCTTGTCCCCGACGAAGTGGATGGTCTTGATGGCCTTCCCGGGGGCCTTGGCCTCCATCTCGGCTGCGGAGCGCATGGCGACGCCCACAGCCAGCGGGGCCTGGTTCCTAACGTCCCTTATCCAGACGAGGTCCCCCTCTGCTATCTCTGGGTCTGCCTCGAGTATTCCGGGGCCCATGACGTCCGCGCCGTTGGCCACGAAGGGCACTGCGCCCATGTCCACGGTCACGTATCTGCGGGAGGGCTTATACTTCATTATCCCCCTGATCGTCAGGAATGGCTTCCCGTCCTTGACCAGCGCGAGGATGTCCCCTCCTACGAACACCAGGCTGAAGTCGGAGCTCTCGGCCATGTCTACAGGGTCGTCCTCGGAGAACACAGGAGCTCCTGCGACCTCTTCGAGTTCCTTGGAGAGCGCCTTGACCTCCTTAGACCTCATCCTCTTCCGCTTGCGAATCATTATGTCTGCCATTTCAGGACGCCATGAACAGGCTCAGATAATATCGTTTGCAAAGAAAGCCCAAGTTGCACAGATGCCTGGACTCGTCCGAACCCCTGGGTTCGCGAAGACGCGGCCTCCGTCGAACGGCATCCTGCACGAAGCGAGCCTAGCCGGAGCCCTGCCACCGCCTGGATTTTCCTGGCAGGGCTGAGAAAGAAAGGCTGAACGCAGCCGGGCATGGGATGGATGCCTGAGGGTCCGGCCCCGAAGCGTTGCCGTGTGTGCTTGCCTAGCGCATCCGAACCGTGATTTAGCATGCGGACTTGTGGCGGACCTCCGACACCGGCAGGCAACGCTTATATTCCTGCGATTCATGAAGCATCTTGCAAGTACGGCGCATCGCAGGTCCGCCCTGCCGGCGTCCGGGAAGCCGCAGGTCTTGCCGTTGGCATGTGTGGCCGCATACATCGCTGCTATCAGTGAAGTGTGCGGTTGCCTGCGTTTTTCATGCTCGTTGCACCCCCCGGTAGCACTCCACCAGTCTATCCGCAAACAAATCCACATTTCTGAGCGGATTGAACCTGGACGTTCTCGGCCTGTTCAGCCATTCGCCTATGGACCCGACGAAGAAGTCGTTGGTCTGGAGCCCATAGTCGGCGCTCGAATCGTTAACTGTCACGCTTGCTGACACGTCATACTTGTCGAACGCGTATGCGACAGTCCTTTCGATAGTCCGATCCTTGGAAATCGGATTATGGTCCACCACAGCTTCGACACTGTATCCTGGGTATTCCTTTGCTATGCCTTCGGCCAGAGCACCTAGGAGATCAAGATGCAGTTGTTCCTTGTCGCCACTGCCGTCCCATCCTCCCTTACGCTTGTTGAAAGCGCAGTAGAACACTCCATCGACAGCAGGAAGAGCGTCCAAAATCACCTTCGTCCTTAGATTCGGATTCTCGTAAAACTTTATCTCCTTCGACGAACCATACTTCGAAATCGCCCTCTCGAACATGCGCCTGTCGGTCACAGCGCATCCTGCAAGGACGTAGTGGGTGTTCCCCCTGGTCCTCTTCCCTGGGTTCCCGGTCTCGTCGACCGACACGAAAAGGCATATCCCGGGCGAGCGGAGATTTGCAGCGCCAGACTTCGACGAAGACTAACGGCTGCGAGCAGCAGGATCGAGGGCCTTCGCCCCGCCGACAGACCTCTCTTCAGGCCGGAGAGAACCCCGGCTGGGCCCGCTCCCCTGGACATGGCCCGGCATTCTCCCGCAGTCGTCAACCGAGGATGCGCGCCTTTGATTGCCTGCCGTATTGACCTTGCTGCTAAATCCCTCCCGACCGGATGCTGTTCCAGCCAGCGCCCTGCCTTCGCTCGGAATCTGCTCGGAAGGGCCGTCTTCGCAGCGGTCTTCGGAATGGGTCGACGGTTCGTCGTTGAGCATGGCAGCTAGACCAGGCGACCCTGCCTTGAACCATGGCCGTGCACGCACGCTGCAGGCTCGGGAACGCATGATTTTTATAATCCAGCGGATACGTGGCCGCATGAAGGACGACCCCGCATCCACGGCGCTCGCCGGAGCCGTCGCCGGAGCGATTTCTGCGCTGCCAGGAGCCAGCGGAGCCACGATGCTGGTCGTGTTCGGTCAGTACGAGAGGCTCATGAAAGCCCTTTCGGGAGTTAGGCGCCTGGCGAAGGACGTTCGCTTCGTCGCCATCCTCGGGATAGCCGTCGTCGTCGGGATGGTAGCATGCTCCTTCTGCCTCGACTTCGTCATAGAGCGGTGGAGGATGCCGGCGCTGTTCTTCTTCTCCATGCTCGTCCTGTGCCAGATACCGGACGTCAAAGCCATAGAGGGACGCTCGGAGCCTGCCGGAGCCGCTTGGTGGGGGGCATTCGTGGCTGGATTCGTCGCTATGGTCGCCATCTTCGTGGCAAGGGGCGAGAGCGCCGTGGACCCGTCGATCCCGGCGCTGGTCCTCGTTGGAGCGATCTTCGCATTGGCCAAGATACTGCCCGGGGTCAGCGGATCCACGATCCTCGTCGCCCTGGGCCTGTACGACATGTTCCTGGACGCTGTGGCCGACCTGAACTTCGGGCACCTGGCTCCCATCCTCTTAGGCGCGGTGGCGGCCGTCCTGCTGTTCGCGAGGGTCATGAGCTCCTGCCTGGAGAACCATCGCACCGGCGCCTTCGGACTGATAATGGGACTCACAGTCGGATCGATGGTGACGGTCTTCGCCGAGGCCTGCCTTTCCATGTCCGGGGCCGGAAGCCTCCTTCCCGCAGCCGCCGGGATCGTTCTCGGCCTCGCCTTCGGATACGCCCTGAGGCTGCTCGCCAGGAAGATCAGGGAGAAGGATGAAAACTGACGGCAGCGGGGGAAAGGGATCTAAGGGATTTCGCTGCCGTCAAGGACAGGTTCGTTTGGGATGCACTCGCTTGTCCTTGGAGTTACCATTCCCGGTTCCGTACTTAAAGAAGACCAGGGGAGGGGTGGCCGAAAGTGGCTCCCGCCTCCCGGACGCCTGGCCTGAGGATTTGAAGAAGATCGAGCCGGGACGCCTCGTTTCAGCTTATGGCGGATCTTTACCGCCACGCCTCTCTTGAGGTCTGCCATCTCCCTGCCGCACATCATCGCGACCCCCACGCCGCGGACCTCCCCGTTGCACACCGCGATGGCCTCGTCGCCGATGCGGATGCGGGGGTCTGCGGAGACCACTCCGACTGCGAACAGGCTGCCCTTCATCTCGAAGTCCATGACCTCGACGGTGTTCAGCCCCAGCTCCGCCAGGACCTTCGCCCCGTCCAGCGTGAGCGACACCATGCCCCTCTCGGGGGTCATCATCCCCATCTGGATCTTCTTGCCCCCCTCCTCGCGGACCATCTTCCAGTAGGGGAACTTGCCTATGGCGTAGGTGTTCTCGTCCATCAGGGCGTCGGCCGCCTCCTTCCCGAACTGGAACTCGAGGACGGCCCTGAACTGGTTGTTGCGGTCCACGAAGTAGTCCACGGGCTCCATATCGGCGGTGGCCGCCCTCAGGGCCTTGTCCAGATTCGTAAGGGAGGCCGGAGAGACCGGGTCTCCCACCACGGTGCGCTCCATCTCCGCGAGGCCCTCCACCAGCTCGTAGTCGTCGCCCAGATGGCAGACGACCTTATCGTAGCCCTGGGATATGATGTCGCCCACCATCTCCCTGATCATCGACACCTCCTCCGGCTTCCATTCTCCGGTGACAGGGATGTCGTACGCGTTGGCCGGGTACATGAAGTCTAGCTCCCTGGGGACGACGCCCAGAGGGGAGGTGACGATGACCTCGTGCACCAGAGTGTCGTGCGTGGCTGTGTGGATGGCCGAGGAGAACGCCTTGTGGGACTTGGAGATGTGGTACGGCTTCTTGGCGGAGCACGGCAGCAGGAGGAGCACCCTCTTGTTGGCCGGCTTCCTGTACGCCTTCATCCTGTCCCTGTACCTCCTTAGGTCCGGCCTCCTGAGGGCCTGGACCGAGTTGCAGCAGAACTTGCACCCGACGGTGGAGCAGGCCTCCTCCGCGTACGCGTACCCGACGTCGTCGAATATCCTGAGCGCGGCGACGGACGAGGGGGAGGAGAAGGACCTCTGGTCGACGAGCTCCCTGAGGCGGTCGCAGGCCACGAACAGCCTGACCTTGTCCATCTCCTCCAGCATCAGCCTCTCGTTGGACTCGGACTCGTCCTTCCCGGTGGAGACGTCGCCCTCCGGCAGGAGCCTCACGCCGCCGAGCCCGGCCGCCCTGGACAGGGAGACGTCCAGAATGTCGACCCCCATGTAGACCAGCAGCGCCGCCGTCGAAGGCTCCCCTATGCCGAGCATGCACAGGAGCCTTCCGAACCCGCACGCCTCCCTCAGCCTTATGACGGCGTCGACCAGGCGGCGAGGGTCGCGGCGGAGCTCGTACGCGTTGGGGACGACCAGGACCTCGGCCTCCGGAGACACGGTGAAATCTTCTGGAATAGGGAGCCTCGCGACCTGTATGGGGCCGAAGGACCTGGGCTCGGAATCCATCCCGGACGATGCGGTCGTTAGCAGCCCCCTCTCCAGAGGAGCCTCGGAGCCCAGGACGTGGATGGTCCTTCCTTCTTCGCTTGTGCTGATCCAGGCCGGGGACCCGGGCTCGGTCCCGACGGCGCACGGGGTGGACAGCCTTGCCTCGCCCCTCGAGTATTCGCAGACCCTGCCCCTCTGGGACCGGGAGACGATGTCCAACATGGGGCGGACGACGGTGGATGCGGTAATAAGGGTTGCGACACCGGGAGACAGCGGGCGTCCGCATGAAGCGTCGCAGATGCGACCCGGATCCCGGACAGAACAGGTCTCTCCCTGTATAGGAGGATGGGCCTCGGCGGTCGACCTCTCTGCGAGCGTGCCGTGTGCCCCGATGGATCTAAGACGTCGAGAACCTGAAGCCCTCCTTTTAATACGGCCGAACGAATCGACAGCCCATGGACTCGACCCCGGAATAGCCGTCAACAACGAGACGTTCGACGCCATCAGGAGGAACGGCATACTATATGCCGACAAGACGAGCATGCTGGTTCCCCTCTGCGAGGAGATGTCGAAAGGGACGGTCCCGCTCCACATGTACGCCAGGTCCACCAGGTTCGGGAAGACCTTGAACCAGTCCATGATCGACAGGTTCTTCAACGTCGCCTACGCCGGAGAGCCGGACGTGTTCGACGGCTTGGAGATTTCCGAACATCGCGAGTTCGACCGCTTCAGGAACAGATACCCTGTGATAAGGCTCGACCTCAGCCCGATGAATCCGAAGAGCCAGGACTCGATGAGGGAATCTCTGAGGAGCATCGTCTCCAAGACTTTCCTCGACGTGCGCTCCGCATACGGAGACGAGTGGATGAGCCCGCCGATCATCAGAAGGTTCGACGCATTCTCGGACGGAACCGTATCCGACACGGACGTCGTCCTGTCCATGGAAGCCCTATGCGGCCACCTCCTCGGAAGCCTCAGGGACAGGAGCGGCGACAGGACCGTGTCCAAGCCCGTGATACTCGTGGACGAGTACGACGCGTTCATGCAGAAGGTCGGAAAGATTCCGAGCCCGGAGTTCGAGGACGTCGCCAAGCCTCTGGCTGAGTTCATGGTGTCCGCCTTCAAATCCAACACCTGCTATTCGCTCGGGATCATGACGGGCATAATGACGCTGTCCAGGACAGGAATACTCAGCGGCCTGAACAACATCACCATCCACACATTCCTGGATGAAGGATCGTCCGGGTTCTTCGGATACGACGATCGGGAGGTGAGAAGCCTCGTGGACGCCTGCGTGCCTGAGGGCTCCGACAAAGAACGCATCATGGGCGACATCAAAGGGATGTACGACGGCTACGTCTTCGGAAAGAGGGAGGTGTGCAACCCCCGCAGCGTCAACAAATACCTCTCCAGAAGGAAGTTCGACGAGCCGCCGGGGAGGTTCTGGAACGGCATTCGCGACAACTCCTTCCTCAACAGCCTGCTCGCATCGGCTCCGGAGCCCCTCCAGGACGAGATAGCGAGGCTGACGATGGAGGACGGCAGGACCAAGAAGGTGCTGATCGACCAGGCCGTCGTATACCAGGACGTCTACAAGGACCCCACGGAGTCCGCGCTGTGCTCCTGCCTCGCCATGACAGGATATCTCAGAGCCGCGCCTCTGGAGCCGGTGAACAAGCTCGACCCGGTCCTGTGCGAGGTGTCCCTCCCAAGCAGAGAGGTCGAGGACGCGTACAGAGACCTGATAGTCAAGGTCAGGGCGAGGAAGATTCGCGGGACCGGCTTCCTGGACGCCCTCTATTCCAAAGACTCGGAGCGGGCCACGGACGAGTTCAACGCCCACCTGCGCTCCATGTCCGTAAGAGACCCCTGGGGCCATCGCGAATACAAGGAGCACCTGTGCATGTACTTCCGCGAGCACGCGTTCCGCGCCAAGGCCGAGAGGGATTCCGGCAACGGGTTCGCCGACGTCGTGGTGGAAGGCGACGCCGACCACGGGATACCGGCGGCATGCATCGAGATAACCACAGCGGAGGAGGCCGGGACGAGGGACCTCGAAGCCGTAGAGACGATGTGCTGGAGGAAGTTCGAGGACAGAAGGTACGGCATGGAGGATCCCGGATGCCTCCTGGTGGCCTTCGCGTGGGACAGGCTGTGCTGCAGGATCGGGATCCGGACGAAAGACGGCGGGACCGGCCCTTTTGCCAACCGTTAATAACGTCGACCCCAATCACGTCAGCATGGACCTCTACGACAAAGACGTTGTGTCGATAAAAGACTTCACCAAGGACCAGATCGAAGGGATCCTGGACCTATCGGAGAGGATGGTCCCCTACGCCCTGGGGGACAAGGTCGAGCGCATCCTGGACGGGAAGATCCTCGGGAACCTGTTCTTCGAGCCTTCCACCCGCACCAAGCTGTCCTTCGAGAGCGCCGCGTACAGGCTCGGCTGCGACGTCATAGACGTATCGGAGATGTCTATGACCTCTATATCCAAGGGAGAGACCCTCGCGGACACGATAAAGATGGTGGACGCCTACTGCGACCTCATCGTCCTCAGGCACCCCTACGAAGGGGCGGCCAGGCTGGCTGCAAAGTTCTCCATCAACCCCGTCATAAACGCGGGGGACGGAGCCGGCTCGCACCCCACGCAGACCCTGCTCGACCTCTTCACCATGAGGGAGGCCAAAGGGACCCTCGACGGGCTCAACATAGTCCTGGTGGGAGACCTGAAGTACGGCAGGACGGTCCATTCCCTGGCCAACGCGCTCACCATGTTCGGGGCCAAGATATCCCTGGTCGCGCCTGAGAGCCTCCAGATGCCCGACGACATCGTCAGCAACCTGGAGGAGAAGGGCTGCCACCCCTACAAGACGGCGATACTGGAGGACGTCATAGACCAGGCGGACGTGCTGTACGTGACCAGGATACAGAGGGAGAGGTTCCCCGACCCTGCGGAGTACAACAAGGTCGCAGGGACGTACAGGATAGACAACGCGATACTGAGAGAGGCCAAGAACGACATGATAGTCATGCACCCGCTGCCCAGGGTGGGGGAGATCGCGCCGGAGGTCGACGGGACCCAGCACGCCAGGTACTTCAAGCAGGCGTTCAACGGGGTGCCGGTCAGGATGGCCCTCCTCAGCGCCATACTAGGAGGTGAGCTGCGATGGCAGAAAACCACGTGATAAAAGAGGTCAAGCTCGCGCCCATCAGGAACGGGACGGTCATAGACCACATCGCATGCGGCCAGGCGCTGAACGTGATGAAGATCCTGGGCGTGAACGAGAGCAACATCGACTCCTGCATCAGCGTCGGGATCCACGTGTCCTCCGGAAAGACGGCCGGATGGAAGGACATCATAAAGATAGAGGACAGGGAGCTCGACAGCGACACCGTCGACAAGATCGCCCTCATAGCCCCCGAGGCCACGATCTCCATCATCAGGGACTTCTACGTCGCAGAGAAGTTCACCGTGAAGCTCGAGGACCACGTCATCGGCCTCGCCAGGTGCAGCAACCCCAACTGCATCACCAACAAGGGGGAGCCCGTCAGCCCGGAGTTCGACGTCGTGAGCAGGCACCCGATACAGCTCAGGTGCTGCTACTGCGACAGGGTGCTCATGAACATCTCCGACAACCTGCTGTGATAGGATGAGGATCCTGGTCGTCGCAGGTATGCCCGGAGCGGGGAAGGAGGAGCTCCTGAACGTCGCCATGTCGATGGGGATCAGCTTCATCAGGATGGGCGACGTGGTGAGGGAGCGCTACGCCTCGTCCAGGGCGGAGTCCGAAGGCCTCTCCATAGGGGAGTTCTCCTCCAGGGAGAGGGAGCGCTACGGTGCGGACATATGGGCCAAGAGGTGCATCCAGCGCATGTCCGGCAGCCTGTTCCTGGTGGACGGGTGCAGGAGCATGGACGAGGTCAGGTCCTTCCGCGGCCTCTCGGACGACGTGGAGATCATAGCCGTCCACACCGCCCGCAGCGAGCGCTTCAGGAGGCTGGTCCGCAGAGACCGCGAGGACGCCCCCCACAGCGAGGCGGAGTTCGACGAGCGCGACAGCAGGGAGATCGGCTGGGGCATCGCCGAGGTCATAGCCCTGTCGGAGCACATGATAGTGAACGACTCCGACCTGGAGACGTTCAGGGAGCAGACGCGCGGGCTCCTGGAGCGCCTCAGATGAGGTTCACCACCGCCCGCCTCTGCGGGGGGCAGTCCATAATGGCGATCTCCGCCGACCCCATGGACATAGACATGGAGAGGGCAGCGGAGTCCATCTCCTCCAGGGGCTGGGAGGTCTCGCACTGCGACGACATGATGGTGGCCTTCCGCTGGAACGGCATGGACGTCACGCTGTACCGGCAGGGGAAGGTCATGTACTTCCCGCTGGAGGACAGAGCGCTCTGCATAAAGTACGCCACCGAGCTCCTGGAGTCCCTGCGACCCAGCATCCTTTTTCTATCTGCTAGCGGATAAGGTCGCATGGACGCCCTGATTCTGCCGGCGGTCGCCGTATTCCTGTCGGCGGCCCTGTCCTTCATGGCCCTGAAGACCAGGTGCCTCACGAAGGACGGCGCCGTCGCGTCGTTCCTCACAGGCTCCTTCACGGGCGTGCTCGGCTCCCTGGGCGCGTTCGCTCTGCTGACCCTGTTCACCGTGGCCGGGTTCGTCGCCACCAAGAGCGGGATGGCGAGGAAGGAGAAGTGCGGGGTGGTCGAAGGCGCCGCGGGCGAGCGCACATGGAAGAACGTCGCGGGGGTGGGGCTGCCGCCCTGCCTGGTCGTGGCGCTGAACGCGGCCTTCCCGATGGATCCGACCCTGTTCGCGGTCACGTTCATCTCCACCATAGCGGTGGCGGGCGCGGACACCATAGCGTCCGAGATAGGCGTCCGCGACGACAGGGCGTACCTCATCACGAGCCTGAAGAGGGTGCCGCCGGGAACCAACGGCGGGGTCTCCGTGCTGGGCACGACCGTGTCGACGGTAGCCTCCCTCGCCATAGCCGTCATAGGGTGGGTGGTCATGGGCCAGAATCTCGGCTGGATCGTCCTGGCGCCGTTCCTGAGCGGCGTCGTCGGGAACCTCCTGGACAGCGTGTTCGGAGCCCTCCTGGAGGACCGCGGGCTCATGACGAAGTACGGCAACAACTTCTCCACTGCGGTCATAGGGGCCGCTTTCGGCGCCGGGGCGTGCTTCGCCACGGGATGCGCCTGAGCCCAGGGATTCTTATATTAACAACCATCCTAATCCCAGCCTCGCATCGTGGTAGGAAATGAAGCCCGAGGAAGACCCATCCGAATCGCGCAAGGCCCCGTTCCCTGGTCCGGACGGAACCGCGGGAGCCCGTTCTAAGAACATCCGTCCCGTCGTAACGTTGGATTCCCCCGACCTCGGGATAGAGCTCGTGGGCGGGAAGGGCGTCAACATCGCCAGGATGGCCTCCGACGGGTTCAGCGTGCCTCCCGCCATCGCGCTGACGGTCGACGCCTACGAGATGTTCATGGACCGCAACGGGCTGAGGGAGTCGATCGCCGGGATCCTGGAGGAGACCGACTTCGACGACGAGGCGTCCCTGAACGGCTCTTCCGAGAGGATCCGCGGCATGATTCTCGGATCCGACATCTCGGACGACGAGCTGAGGGACTTCAAGCCGCTCTTCAAGAAGCTGGGGGGACAGTACTTCGCTGTCCGCTCCTCGGCGGTGGCGGAAGACCTGGCCGACGCGAGCTTCGCCGGGCAGCAGGACACCTACCTCAACGTCGAGGTCAGGGGGATCATCGGGATGGTCCTCGCCTGCTGGGCGTCGTACTGGAACGCCCGCGCCATGAAGTACAGGCACGACTCGGACAAGGACCACCTGTCCCAGGGCATGGCCGTGGTGATACAGAAGATGGTCAGGTCCGACATAAGCGGGGTGATGTTCACCGCGGACCCGGTCACCGGAGACGACAGGATAGTCATAGAGGCCTCCTGGGGGCTGGGGGAGTCCATAGTCTCCGGCGCCGTGAACCCCGACAGCTACCTGCTGTCCAAGGGCTCGCTCGAGGTCGAGGACTTCACCGTCAACGTGAAGGAGAAGGGCTACTACCTGGTAGACGGCAGGGACGAGCTCGTGGACCTGCCGAAGGAGAAGGCGGAGGCCCGCTGCGCGGACGACTCCGTGCTGAGGCTCGTCGCGGAGCAGGGGCTCGCCCTGGAGAAGCACTTCGGATGCCCCCAGGACATAGAATGGGCGGTAGAGGACGGGAAGGTGTACATCCTCCAGTCCCGCAACATAACGACTCTCCCGGACGTGGCCGAGAAGGACGGCATCCTGTGGTCCAGGGGATACGGCGACGAGTACTGGGCGGACGCGACCACCCCGATGTTCTACACCGTCATGGGGAAGATGCTGACCGACTACGTCAACCACGAAGGGGCGCACATGATGGGGTACAAGGACCTGGAGTCCGGGCCGCTGACCAAGCTCCACAAGTCGAGGGTGTACTTCTCCGCGACGGTGCTGGAGAGGATATTCGCCCACTATCCCAAGTTCATACGCTCCAAGGAGCTGCTGGAGTACTTCCCTGCCAAGGAGCAGGCGAGGATATCCGCCTACCCCAACGACTACTACGGCACGATAAAGTCACAGATATGCCTGTTCTTCCGCGACAGGGACGGGATGATATGGAGGACCGACAAGGTCTACAGGAGATGGGCGGAAGGTTTCCTGAAGCTCTGCAAGGAGTTCGACTCCCAGGACCTCGAGGCCCTGAGCGACAGGGAGCTGGCCGAATGGTACGGGCGCATAAGGAAGGGCTCGACCAAGCACTACCAGCTCATCCGCTACGGTATGGTGTCCCACTCGATCATGACCAACCTTCTGGTCAAGAACTGGACCGCCAAATGGCTGAAGGACGACGGGACGATCTACGCCGGGCTCATGTGCGCCCCGGAGGACAACAAGACCGTCGAGACGAACAAAGGATTCTCCGACATGGGGAAGGCCCTCAGGGCCGACGAGGAGGCCAGGGCCAAGGCGGAGAGCATGCCGGCAGAGGAGTTCGTGGAGTGGCTCCACGCTTCCAGCTCGCCGTTCAGGAAGGCGTACGACGACTTCATAGCGGAGTTCGGGCATCGGTCCGGGACCAGGGAGCTGAACGCCCCCAGATGGGCGGAGGACGACGAGTACGTCATAGGCACCGCCCTGCAGATGTGCAGGGGGGACGTGGACCTCAGGGAGGAGTTCGAGCGCAGCAAGGAGCGCAGGAAGGCCACCGAGGAGCAGGTCCGCTCCAGCCTCGGGTTCTTCAAGCGCGGGATCCTGTTCAAGGTCCTGAAGCTGGCCCGCACATACCTCACCTTCAGGGAGAACCAGAGGTTCTATCTGGACCACATCATGTACAGGAACAGGCTGCTGTTCCTCGAGGAGGGCAGGAGGCTGAAGGAGAAGGGGCTGATAGACGATGCAGACGACGTCTTCTTCCTGGAGGACACGGAGGCCATAGCGATCCTGGAGGGGAAGGACATCCCCGACCTGAAGGCCCTCGTATCGCCCCGCAAGGCGATATTCATGAAGTACCGCGACAGGCTGCCTCCGAAGTTCCTGCTCGACGGGGTGGACTTCGACGACGAGCCGGCGTCCCACGGGACGGTGCTGGTGGGAGCCGCCTCCAGCCCGGGGAGATGCGAGGCCCGCGTGAGGGTCATTATGGACGTCAGGGACATAGGGCAGGTCGAGAAGGGGGAGATCCTGGTCACTAGCAACACCGACCCCGGATGGACGGTGGTGTTCTCCAAGCTCGGAGGGCTGATAACCGAGACCGGAGGGATCCTCTGCCACGGCGCGGTTATATCCCGCGAGTACCAGATCCCTGCAGTCACAGCGGTGAAATCCGCCACCACCATACTCCGCACGGGCGACCTCGTGTCCCTGGACGGGAGCAAGGGCGAGGTGGCCATATTGGAGGCGAAGAAATGAGCGAAGAACTTGACTGGAACGAGAGCTACTACTTCAACCTGCACGACCGCTCCTCCGGGGTCACGGCCTTCATGAGGATCGGGAGCAAGCCCAACAGGGACGAGAAGTCCGTGTTCCTCTTCGTGATCGAGAAGGGAAGGGTCTGCGGCATGAGGAACGCGGTCCCCTGCGACGACGACCGGCTGTCCTGCTCCGGGCTGAGGTTCGAGGAGGCGGACAGCGTCTGGCACATATCCTACGACGGCCCCCTGTTCGACGTCAAAGCCGAGAGACCGGCCCCGATCGCGTCGTCCATGGACCTCGAATGGAGGCCCGTGAACCCCCTGATGGACTACCACGACTGCGTGGACAACGAAGGCGAGGCCATGTCCGCGCGGACGGCGTCGGAGCACTTCGAGCAGTTCGGGACCGTCAGCGGGAGGATCTCCGTGGGGGAAGCCTCCTACGAGATCGACGCCACCGGGGAAAGAGACAAGAGCGAGGGCGTCCGCGACTGGGGGGCGCCGAAGATGTGGATGTGGCTCAACTCGGTTTACGGAAAGGACACGGGATTCAACGCTACCAAGCTCTGCACCGACGCGGGGGACGTGGACGCTGGGTACGTAGGGACGGCGGAGTCCAACGACCCCGTGGTGAAGATAGAGGCGGACGTGAGGTACGAGGACGGCATCCCGTCGTGGTACAGCCTGTGCATGCGCGGGAAGAGCGGAAAGAAATACGACATCGAAGGGAAGATCCTCGCACATGCGGTGCTTCCGATGCAGGGCAGCAACGACATGCTCCTGATCGAGACTATCTCGGAGACCGCCATGGACGGCCGCAGGGGATACGGGATCGCCGAGTTCCTCGTGCGCATACCGAAGGACTGACCCGTCCTCGCATGCCGGAAAGGACCGCGGATGCGTGGTCCTCTATCAGCCTCTTCACCTCTTCCAAGGGGAGGGTGTTGTCCACGACGAACCATCCGTCCGACAGGGACAGCATCTTCTCCCTCGTGCGGACGAGGTCGTCCATGTTCTCGAAGGACTCACGCTCCTCCCCGCGGGCCTCTATGCGACGGAGGGACGTCTCCGCGTCCACGTCCACCAGGATGAACTCGTCCGGCATCGGGAAGAGCTTCTTGATGATTCTGTATGCCTTCCGGTATATGCCGTCCGGGAGGTAAGCGACCGACATGAGGTACCTCACGAAGATGAAGTCGTCGTACTTCCTCGAGGACAGCCTCATCTTGAAAAGAGAGTCCACCGCGTCCAGTATGAAGAATACGGTCGCCAGCATCTTGGCCAGCCTCCCTTCCTTCAGAAGGTAGCCGTACTCCAGCCTGCCGAACAGGCATCCAGAGTCCGGATGGGAGAACAGGCGGACCCTGCGGCCCTCGGACTCCAGCTTCTCCTTCAGGAGCTCCGCGCAGGTGGATTTCCCGCACCCGTCCATGCCGTCCACAACGTACCAGGTCATGTCAGAGCCCCAGAAGAACCATCGCCAAGGTCACCGAGAGCGGGACCGCCAGATTGTCGTAAGATCCGGAGCATGCAGCCTCCACCGCAGCTGCCACCCCTCCTGCGACCAGGCAAGCGACAGGTGCAGGAACAGAGCCGTTGTATGCGCCCGCCGGATACCATCCTATGGACGCCAGATAGCCGAAGAGCAGGACGACGGCCATGGCAGCCAGGAAGGTCGTCGCGAGAACGCCCAGAGACCCTTCCAGCGACTTTCCCTCCCTTATCCTGTGCTTCCCGAACCTCCTGCCTATGACGCTGCCGAACCCGTCGCCGTAGGTCATCGCCACCACGCCTATCGAGGCCGCGGTCCAGTGGTCCGGGCAGAGCAACACAAGTATGGTGATCGTGACGGCGTAGAAGAACAGGCCCGTTTTGTGCCCCTGATTGGATATCTCCCCTAGCTTGGAGCGGGAGAGGGCGTTGCCTTTGAGCATTGCGAAGAACAGCAGGACGGCGAAGGGGATCGTGAAGAAGACCAGCATCACCCAGCCTTCGGTGAACATCCACCAGACGAACACGAAGTTGCCGACGCCTATATGGACGACCTTGCGGGTGTCGATCTTCGAGCCCCTTCTCTCCAGATAAAGCGAAGCCCCCAGTGATGCGACGATGATCGCGTAAACGAGGACCAGCGCTACGATATCCTGAGTCTCCATCCGTTACACTACCTGAACCTTTATCGCAAAACACTATGTAAATATCTCGCATGGGCGGAAACATATCCGAATTCGATGAGCGAAAGAGGATATGGCATGGGAGTCGCTCACGCTGCCGTACGGATTGGACCTGGATGATGTGAAGAAGGGGCCGGAGCCCCGGTTTGGATTCAGGGAATCAGGTACAGGCTCCCGCCGCCGCCCTCGAAAGACTTGCCTGCGAGGCCGGGGGCGGTCCTGGGGACCGTCGTCCCGCCGTCGTAGAACAGCGTCCCGTAGAACGCGCTGCTCCCGACGCTGGAAAGGTTCTCCGAGAACGTCGCGCTCTCCAGGCCGGAGCAGCCGGAGAACGCCTTCTCGCCTATCGACACGACGTTGGAGAGGTCCAGAGCCGAGATGGTTGTGCAGAGCCTGAACGCGCCGTCCGCGACGGAGGTCACGGGCACCTCGTAGCCGTTGAACACGACGGTCGACGGGAGGGACGAGACGCTTCCGACGTACCCGACCGCGGAGGCTGCCAGCGGGTCCGAGGACGTCAGCACGTACCTCACGCCGCCGGAAACCAGCTCGTCTCCGACCTCGGGAGGGACGGGGAGGAGCTTACCGTCCGTCTTCATGAAGAACATCCCCGCTAGGTCCTCGGCGGCCGTCAGCCTCGTGGCCCCGTCCGCCGCGTACAGCTTCACCCCGTACAGCGCACTGGCGCCTATGTAGGAGAGGGACTCGGAGAACGCTATTGCATTAATGTCCTTGCAGTTGAAGAAGGCGTAGTCTTCGAGGCGCTCGGCGCTAGGCATGTTGACAATAGAGAGGCCGGAGCATTCGGAGAACGCTCTGTTGCCGACCGTGACGGCTCCTCCGAGGTCCGCAATGCTGAGGGTGGAGCAGCTGCGGAACGCCCTGTCCCCAATGGCTACGACATCGAGCTCGTATCCTTCGTGCTCGACCGTCCCCGGGACGACCAGGTGGCCGATGCTCCCCTCGTATCCCGTGACGGTGGCCATCCCGTTCGAGGCGGTATACTTCAGTACCCCGTCGGAGAACGAGGCGGTCTGCCAGAGCTCGCCGTCGGCGCCCGCGAACGTCCCGCTCGCGGAGAACGCTTCCTTCTGGCTGATCAGCGCCCCTCCCAGGTCGTAGAGCCTCACGCCGTAGAAGGCGTTCTTGCCGATGGACTCCAGGGAGTCCGGCAGGGATACGCTCCGGAGGGACCTGCACTCGCTGAACGCGCTCGCCCCTATTGCCGTGACACCCTCCTCGACCACGAGGGTCCTGAGGTTGGCGCAGGAGTAGAAGGCGTAGCTGTCCAACAGCTCCAGCGTCCCGGGTATGGTCAGGGTCTTGAGGCCCTTGCAGTACGGAAACGCCTTGTAGCCGACGGAAGCGACGTTGGCGAGGTCCAGGGCCTCCACGCCGTTGTTCTTGTAGAACGCGTTCCTCTCGATGACCGCTCCGGACCCGGTGAAGGACACCGACCTCATCTTGACGCATGCGCTGAACGCGCTCTGCTCCAGGACCACGCCGTCCCCGGGTATATCCAGGGAATCGAGCTTCTTGCATCCGTAGAAGGCGTAGGCGCCGATCCGCTCGACGGTGTCGGGGACGTATAGGGAGGTCATGGAGGCGCAGTTGGCAAACGCCTTCTGGCCCACCTCCACGACCGATCCGAGATCGACGGTGTTGAGCGTCGAGCAGTTGTAGAACGCCTTGCTGCCTACGGATACCACCGGCATGGCCTTGCCGCGGAGAACCACCTCAGCAGGGACCGCCAAATGCTCGATGTCCCCCTCGTACCCTACGAGGGATGCGGAGTTGGGGCTGTCGGACACGACCTTGTACCTCAGCCCGTCGACGATGGCCTCGGTCCCCACGCTAACATTGATGGCCTGGCGCAGGACCCCGGACTCGCCCTCGAAGTAACGGCCTCCCAGGGCCTCCGCGGTGACGGGGAGCCTGTTGCCCTCGAGGTCGTAGAACTCGCACTCGCCGAACGCACCGGCCCCGATGTATCCCAGGCTTCCGGGCAGAGCGACGCACGTTATGTTCTCGCACCCGCTGAACGCATGGTC
>JAFYAH010000033.1 GCA_017540825.1 Candidatus Methanomethylophilaceae archaeon
AAACAGTCAAAATGAAATAAACAGCACGATAAGAGGGGGTTTATTGAAGCCCGTCGCGCTATAATGGGCAACCTGATGTCAAATAGAGAATCAGATTAGTACTCGGTCAGTCTAATGCTATATCTTGGTTCATCTTAGGATAAACGACCTCGCTATGCGCTGCCTCGGGGATGTCCTGATCGAGGACAAGAGGATCCTCGAGGACTACTTCGAAGACCTGAGGGATGCCATGGGGCTCCGAGCTTCCTTCCGAGGAACTTTTATGACGTACCGAACACGATACTCCGCGCATGCCGGCACAGATGACCCTGAAGGTCGCCATGGCGCAGAGCCAATCGGAAGCGGGATATGGCCGCGCGCGCATAGACACGGCCACCCGCTCGGCGCTGGGAGCGGAGGTAGGGGACGCCATCGAGATACTCGGCAAGCGCCCGGTTGTGGCGAAAGTCTTCAAATGCTCGCCCGAGGAGGAGGGCCTGGGCCTGATATGCATAGACGGGCTGACCAGGACGGACGCCATGGTGAGCGTGGACGAGAAGGTCGTCGTCAGGCGCTGCGAGCCTCGCCCGGCCGCGAGCGTGACCCTGTCCCCCAACATACCCCAGGGAAAGGTCATCCGCTTCGAGAAGGGGATAGAGAACGTGTTCAGGCGCGGGCTTGTGGGAAGGCCGCTGATAGAGAACACCAACATAATCATCCCGAACGTGGCGCTCATGGGGAACCGCTCCACGTTCTGCGTCTCGTCGACCGTCCCCGAGGGGCCGGTGGTTGTCACGGAGGACACCGAGCTGTGCATAATGGGCACAGCCAAGAAGGTGGAGGGCCAGCAGGCCGGAAGGCAGAAGGCGACCTACGACGACGTGGGAGGGCTGGACGAGGAGATCAAGAAGATAAGGGAGGCCGTGGAGCTTCCCCTCAAGCATCCGGAGCTGTTCGACAGGCTGGGGATAACCGCCCCCAGAGGGGTCCTGCTGTACGGGCCGCCCGGAACGGGGAAGACCCTGATAGCCGAGGCGGTGGCCAACGAGTCCGGCGCCACGCTGTTCTCGGTCCGCGGGCCGGAGATAATCAGCCAGTACCACGGCGAGAGCGAGGAGAAGCTCAGGGACATGTTCAAGGCGGCCGCCGCCAAGGCGCCCAGCATCATATTCCTGGACGAGATAGACTCGATCGCGCCCAGCCGCGACGGAGCCGGAGGGGAGGCCGAGAGGAGGGTGGTCGCCCAGCTCCTGACCCTCATGGACGGGCTCGGGAGCAAGGAGAACGTCATAGTTATAGCGGCCACCAACAGGGAGGACGCCATAGACCCCGCCCTCAGGAGGCCAGGGAGGTTCGACAGGGAGATAGAGATAGGCATCCCCGGGCGCAGCGCAAGGAAGGACGTGCTGACCGTCCACATGAAGAACATGCCCCTCTCGGAGGACGTGGACGTGGACAGGATCGCCGCCATGACCCAGGGCTTCGCCGGGGCAGACCTCGCCGCCCTATGCAGGGAGGCCGCCATGAAATGCCTCGGACGGTGCAAGAGCGACATGGACCCGAGCCTGCCCATACCCAACTCCGTCCTGGAAGGCATGAAGGTCTCCATGGCGGACTTCGCCTCGGCCGCCGCCGACGTGGAGCCCAGCGGGATGAGGGGCGTGCTGGCGGAGATACCGAAGGTCACATGGGACGACATAGGCGGCCTGGACGAGGTGAGGGGCAGGCTGAAGGAGGTGTTCCTGACCGACTCCAACAGGGAGGCGTTCGAGAGGCTGGGAATTCCGCCTTCCAGAGGCGTGCTGCTGTACGGGCCTCCCGGGACTGGGAAGACCCTGGTTGCCAAGGCCGTGGCCAACGAGTCCGGAACCAACTTCATATCGATCAGCGGGCCGGAGCTCATCGTGAAATGGGTGGGGGACAGCGAGAAGGCCATCAGGCAGACCTTCAGGCGCGCCAAGCAGATGGCTCCATGCATAATATTCTTCGACGAGATAGACTCCATAGCGCCGATCCGCGGGAACGGGGCCGACAGCAGGTTCTCCGAAAGGGTGGTCGCCCAGCTCCTGACCTCCATGGACGGTGTGGAGAACGTGGGGGACGTGTTCGTGATGGGGGCCACCAACCGCCCGGACATGATCGACCCCGCCCTCCTGAGGCCGGGAAGGTTCGACAGCATGATCCTCATAGGCAAGCCCGACGCCGCGTCCAGGCTCGGGATACTGAAGGTGCACACGTCGAAGATGCCTCTGGAAGGGGTGGACTTGGAGGGCATCGCCCGCCGCACGGACGGATACGTGGGAGCGGACCTCGCCGCGCTTTGCAGGGAGGCCGCGCTTTGCGCCTACAGGAATGACCATTCAGCCTCGTCAGTCGGCCCCGAGGACTTCGAAGCGGCGCTTCAGCAGGTGAAGCCGTCGGTGAAGCCGGAGGTGCTGGACAGCTACAAGAGCCTGGAGACGAAGCTGAAGGAACGCAGGGACGGATGGGAGGGTGCGGGCTTCTATTCCTGAACAGCATGGAATCGCATAGCCACAGCTGATACGAGTCCGGAACGAGCAGGAACGCCGCACGGATCGCGCTTCTCAGTCGCTGAGCAGGAACATCGCTGCCAGAATGACGACGATCACAGCCGCGACGCCGCCCATGATCATCATGTTTTTGCTAACAGTAGGCATCTGCCGATGAGATGGACGACATCATGATAAAGCTATTGGGGGAATGCATCGTTGAAGGGCGGGACTCATGGCCTCTGCCGTCCCTCGTCGCCTTCGTCCTCGCGCGAACGGGCATACTCCTCGTATCTTTTCGAGGGGGATCCAGAATCCCTCAGCATGAACGCCCCGTATATCAGCACCACGAAAGACAGGACCCCGGTCAGAGATACGCAGCGATTGACGAAGGCTCCGGCCTCGAGCGCTCCGGAGCTGCGCTCCAAGATCGTCAATACCAGGATCGCGGAGAGCACCGCCACCGCTGCCGCCGCCAGAACCGTTGCTATGACGTCTTTCCGGTCCATGTCAGGACTTCCCCCTCTTCCTCCTGAAGGACGGCTCCGGCACTTCCTCCCCCAGCTCCTGGAGGCGGCAGATGGCGTCCTTGTTGCTCTTGAGAGCAGCCTGGCGGTACATCTCCAAGGCTCTGCCGAGGTCCTCCTCCTCTATGAGCGAGCCGCAGCGGTACAGCGCCCTGGAATAGCCGCCTTCGGCCGACCTGCGCAGATGCTCCATGCCTTTGTCGCGGTCTCCCAGCTCGTCCAGGAATATCTCGGCGAGACGATACTCCGCACGAGGGCTTCCAGACCTCTCGAGCCATTCCACTGCCTTGTCGAGGTCCTTCGCGGTCCCTCTGCCCCACATGTACAGCTCCCCCAGATTCGTCATCCCCCTGGCATATCCGCCCTTCGCGGAGCGCTCGTACCACATGAAGGCCTTCTCCGGGTCCTTCTCGACGCCGTTGCCGTAGTCGCACATGACGCCGATGTTGCACATGGCCCGGGGGTTCCCCATCTCGGCCGCCTTCTCGTACAGCTGCGCCCCTCTGGCTTTGTCCTTGTCGCAGTTAAGGCCGATGGCATAGCAGTACGCGAGATTGCGCATGCCAGAGGAATCCCCCATGCCGGCGGCCCTCTCGAACAGCTCCAAGGACTCCTTCCTCTAGGCTTCGTCGCCGTCTGCGAACGCCACTCCGAGGCGGACCATGGAGGAAGTACAGCCCTTTTCGATGTTTGAACGAAGCAGGGAGATCGCTTCCGAGGACAGCGGCTCGGAGCCGAAAAGCTCGCAAGCCCTCCTGTATCTGGCTTGGACTGCCGGGTCGTCGGCTGCAGAGCTAGAAGGGGCATCCATCATTGATTCGGAATTGGCGGAATGTGCAGATAAAACCATCGGGAAGCGATAATGCTGCTTGCGCGAATTCTCGAACATGTGCGAATCACCCTTATATATCGGCATGCCGAATGATTGCACATGGCGCAGAAGATACCGGTCGGAGCAGAATCGTTCGACAAGATCAGGACGCACGGGCTGCTCTATGTCGATAAGACCGAGCTGCTGGTTCCGCTGTGCCAAGACGTCATCGACGGGAAGATGAATGTACACGTGTTCACCCGCCCCACGAGGTTCGGGAAGACTCTCAACCTCTCCATGATCGAGAGGTTCTTCGATGTCGCTTATGACGGAGCGCCCGACGTCTTCGAGAACCTGGATATTTCGAGACATCAAGGCCTCGACCAGTTGAAGAACAGATATCCGGTGATACGGATAAACTTCAGGGACATCGACCCCAGTTCTCCGGACCAGACAAAAAGCTCCATACGTTCCACCATCATGAACGTGAGCCAGGACATCATAAGCAGGTATGGATACGGATGGATGTCAGACAACGTGAAAGGATTGATGGATTCCCTAGCCAACGGCAAGGAGGACTATCCGGTCTGCATATCGGCCATAAGGATGATATCCCGGTACCTTCGCAACGGACTGAGATGGCCCGATGGAAGCCTGGTGGGGAATGCGCCTGTCATACTGATCGACGAATACGATGCGTTCCTTCATGATTTAGACAAAGCGCCCCAGGATAGGGTCGATGAAGTGACCAGGATCCTCTCCAAGTTCATGACGTCCATCCTGAAGACCAACGAGGACTTCTCGCTGGGGGTCGTCACAGGGGTGCTGAGACTGTCCCAGACGGGGATCCTGAGCGGGCTGAACAGCCCTGTGATGCACGACATGTTCGACGAGGGCACAGGCAGGTTCTTCGGATACACGGAGGAGGAGGTCAGAAAACTCGTAAATGAGCACGTCCCGGAACCCCTCAGGGAAAAGGCGATGGCAGATGCCCGGCACATGTACGACGGGTACGTGTTCGGGAAAACGGAGGTGTATAACCCCCGCAGCATAAACATGTACCTTGCCGATGGCGACTTCTATTCAAATCCGAAGGAATACTGGGAGCAATCCCGCAGGAACTACTTCCTCGACTCCCTGGTCGAATCCTCCCCGCAGTCCGTGCAGGACATGATAGCCGGACTGGCCGTCAGAGAGGGTTCCGAAGCGGTGGCCGACGTCGCTCCCGCCACCGTCTACCAGGACGTCTATCGCGACCCCTCCTCGGAGACGGCGCTGGTATCCTGCCTGGTCGTGTCCGGATACCTGAAGGCGGTCCCCCTGGAACGCATAGGGACGTCCTTGGTCCGGTGCAGCGTGTCCGTACCCAGCAGGGAGATGGCCCACGCCTACTCGCATCTCGTCGCCACGGCCCGCGCCAGAAGGTCCAACGGGAACGGGTTCGTCGACGCTCTCTACTCGTGCGACGGCGCCAGAGCGACGAGGGAGTTCAGCTCCCGCCTGGAGAGTCACTCGATAAGGGACCCTTGGAGCCACCAGAGGTGCAAAGAACATCTTCTCGGGTACTTCTTGGACAGGTTCTTCGCCGCGAGAGCCGAAGCCGAGACCGGCAACGGCTTCGTCGATGTCCTCGTTGAGAGGGACCCCGAAAGAGGCGCTCCACCACTGTGCATAGAGATCACGACAACCGACGAGGCAGGGACGATGGACCTAGGAAGGACCTTGGAGCTGTGCGAGCGCAAGTTCGAGGACCGCAGATACGGCTCTGGATTCGAGAACGCCATCCTGGTAGCCTTCGCATGGGACAGGAAGGCCTGCAGGATAGCGGTTAAGAGGACGTCGGACGAGGAATGGAGCGAATGAAACCTCGGCACCATGACGGCTTCCCAGAAAGACGTCCTTCATTTCGTGTGTAGGACGAACTCGCACGGCGCCACGACGGCATTTCTCCTGATTTCGCAGCGCTTAGCCAAGAACAGAGTCCGGAGGATGTGGCTGCGAAGAGCCGGCTCGGAATGATGGACGTGATGGGGCAGGGCCGAGCTGGCCGCCTGTCGATGGCCCTGCGCGTCCTGAATGGCTCTTGAAGCTTATCAGAGCGTCTTCGCCATGTAAGGCAGATCCTCCTCGTACCCCAGCGACCGGTAGTACCCCCTGACGCCCACCCCGCTTGTGACCCTGATCCTGCCGTATCCCTTCTCCCTCGCCTTCCTCTCGGCCTCGGCGACCAGCTCCCTTCCGAACCCGCGGTGCTGCCAGTCCTCGCCCTCGTCGCCGATGGCCGCAGTCTTTCCGAAGACCTTCAGCTCCCTTATTGTCGCGCGGGAGTCCAGCCTCAGCCTGACGTAGCCGACCAGCCACTCCCCGTAGTCGAACGAAATGAAGTGCTCCTCCCCTCCGCTGGCCTCGTACTCCAGGTCGTTCAGCGAGACCTTCCCGGGGTCGTCGAGGGATATCCCGGCGTGGCCTACCTCCCTGCAGCGGATGCATCTGCACCTCCTGCCCTCGGCCTCCATCCTCCCCTCCACGATCTGGCGCAGGTTGCTCTTGGTTATGCCCGCGGCTATCTGGGGGACCGGGATGTCGCGCTGTATCCTCTGTATGCGCACGTACTCCGGGACCATGGACTTCATCTCGGAGAGCAGGGCCGCCGCGGTGTCCACGTCGTAAGGCTCGTACTCGCCGGCCTTCCACATGTCGTGGAGCTTCGTGCCCTCCATCACCAGAGTGGTGTAGAACTTCAGCATGTCCGGCCGGAATCCGGGGTCCTCGAACACCTCGCGGAAGCGCTCCAGGTCCTTCTCCGGGGAGGAGCCCGGCAGCCCCGGCATCAGATGGTAGCACACCTTGAGCCCATGCTCCCTGCACTCCCTGGTGCACCTGCGGACGGCCTCCACCCCGTGGCCCCTGTCCACGCCGGCCAGGACGCCGTCGTCCAGTATCTGAACTCCCAGCTCCACCCTCGTGGCGCCGAGAGCCATGGCCCTCTCGATCTGCTCCCTGTCGAACACGTCCGGCCTGGTCTCCACCGTCAGCCCGACGCACCTGCATGCGGACGCCTCGTTGAGCCTCTGGGCCCCTTCCAGCGTCTCGGAGTCCCTGCCGTTCATGGCGTCGAAACATCTGCGGACGAAGAGCTCCTGGTACTCGGGCTCCCTGCTCGTGAAGGTCCCGCCCATGATTATCAGGTCTATCTTGTCCGTCTTGTGCCCTATGTCCGAGAGCTGCTTCAGCCTGTCCCTCACCTGCAGGTAGGGGTCGAAACGGTTCCTCTCCGCGCGCCTCGCGGCCGGCTCCTTCCCCGTGTACGACTGGGGGGACCCGGTTGACACCCCTCCGGGGCAGTATGCGCACTTCCCGTGGGGGCAGTCGTGCGGGGACGTCATCACCGCCACCACGGCGACGCCGCTGATGGTCCTGGTGGGCTTCTTCAGAAGGAAGGGCGTGAGGAGCTTCCTGTCCTCCGGCTCCACCTCCGCCAGGATCTCCGAGTTCGGAGGGACCCCCGGAAGCCCGTGCTTCTTGCAGAGCTTCAGCTTGAGGTTCTGGAGGGAGGCGCGGTCCGCCACCGATCCGTCCTTGACGGCGGCGATGATCTCCGCGGCCAGCGCCGAGACGCGGGGGTCGTCAGCCATAATAGACGTTCCCTATCGTGCTGGGCGGCTCCTCTGCGGCCGGAGGGGCGCCCATGCGGTCCATGAACTCTATGCTGGAGTGGTTGACGTAGCGCAGAGTGCCGTCGTCGAGCTCGAACACCAGCGCCACGCCCCCTCCCAGAGCGGATATCCCCCTGAAGACCCCTTCGGTCACGTTCCCCTCGCCGTGATGCACCGCGAAACGGCTGCCCGGTACCATGTCGAACCTGTCGTCCATCCTATCGCCTCCTGGACATGAGGCCCTGGAAATGGGCCACCGTGCTGCGATAGTTGTCCATGGCCATGGAAACGTTGGACTCTACGAACGCCCAGGCCTTGGAGAGGTCCCCGAACCTTATGCGGTACCCTTTGCGCACCTGCCCGTCGAAGTCGGTGTCCATGGACTCCAGCAGGTCCATCGCCCTGAGCTTGTTCAGATGGCGGTAGACCGTGGGCTTGGTGGTCCCCAGAAGTGCCGCCAACTCCTCCGCCGACCACGCCCTGTCCGGGTATGTCATCAGGTATTCCATGAAAATGCGGTACGGCACGCTGTCCCTGACGCCGGAGACGTCCGTCTTCGGGTCGTAGCCCTTAGGGAGGTACCCTATCTGCGTCAGGAACGTCTCCGCCACGACGTTCGGATCCGAAACCCCCACCAAGGGGGTGTTGCTCACGACCTGCATCTCGAACAGTGATCTCACCTGAGGGAGGTGATAACGTCCGATGTTTTATTTTTTTAGGTGAACACGAAACTTAGGCGCCTTCCCCCAGAGAGGCCGCTCCCGCGAGGTCACAATGATGCGAGGAGGCGGTCCACCGCGAGGGTCACGCTGCCCGTGGGGATGACGCGGGACACCGGTATCGACAGTATCTTCTCCACCGTGGGAGCCACTATAGGCGCGCACACCACGCCGAGCGCCCCGTCCCTCTCCGCGCGGACGGCGGCTATGATCGCGTCCTCCACCGTACCGACCGGGTACTCCTTGACTATGACCTCGGTGCCGTTGTAGTCGACGGACTTGGGGAGGCTGTCCACGACGTTCGTGGAGGCTATGACCGCGATGAAACGGCTCTCCTCGGACCTCATGATGATCTTGAGAGCCTTGATGACCTGCCTCGCGGTCCTGAGGTTTGGCTCGCGGCGGTCCTCCAGCAGCTTGTACATGGTGCTCTGCGAGATCCCCGCCACCTGGCAGAACTCGTTCAGGGACATCTTCAGCTCGTTGTCCAGAATGTCGCGGAACGACTTCTGGAATCCGCCCTCCTCCCTCAGCATCCCCGATATGAGGTCTTCGACGGTCATTCGGCCTTCCTCGCGTAGTCCGCCGCTGACATGCCGGCGACGCACCCCTGGCCTACGGCTTTGGCCACCTGCCACGGCCTTCCGGTCACGTCCCCGCAGGCGAAGACCCCCGGGACCTCGGTGGAGCAGTCGGACCCGACCTTAACGGAGTCGTCCATCTCCGGCATGACGCCCAGGTCCATGGCTATGTCGGCTGAAGACCTGGCGCCCAGCTCTATGAAGACGCCGTCGGTCGGGATGATCGTCCCGTCCTCCAGGACGATACGCTCCACCTTGCCGTCGCCCTCTATGGCCTTGGGCTTGGACGCGTGCATCACGGCTCCGGCCTCGGCGGCCTTCCTCGCCAGCGTCTCCTCGGCCTCGGCGTCCCAGGCGACCCAGTGCGTCTCGGAAGCGTAGCGTGTCATCAGCTCCGCGGAGACGGCCGCCTCCGAATCGTTGCCGACGACGACGGCCTTGCGGCCTCTGTAGAAATTGCAGTCGCATACGGCGCAGTAGCTGACCCCTTTGCCGAAGAGGTCCTTCTCCCCCGGGATCCCGAGGGACTTGCGGGATATCCCGGTGGCTATCACCGCGGCCTTCGCGACGACCTCGGTCCCGTCCTCCATGGAGAACCTGAACCTCCCGTCCTCCGCGGAGGCCGACACGACGTTCTGCCCCAGGAAGGCCGCCCCGAAGGACTTGGCGAGGGCTATCCCCTCGGCCAGGATCTCGTCCCCCGGCCTCGGGGGAGACCCGAAGTAGTTCTCTATCTCGGTACCCGACATCGAGCTGGACGAGGGCTTGCCGGCCACGACGACGGAGGCTCTCTTTCTAGCCGCATGGATGGCCGCCTGGACCCCCGAGGGCCCGGAGCCTATGACGAAGACGTCGGCGTCCATGTTCAGAGGCCGAGCTGGGCGATTATGTCCTCTTTGGGCCTGAGGCCGACGAGTGTGTCCACGAGGACGCCGTCCTTGAACACGAGGAGCGTGGGTATGGCGTTGATGTTGAACCTGACGGCGATCGCCTGGTTCTCGTCGGTGTTCAGCTTGGCGACTCCGGCCTTGCCCTGGAGGTCCGAAGCCAGCTCCTCCACGATGGGGCCCATCCTCCTGCAGGGGCCGCACCAGGGCGCCCAGCAGTCTATGATGGCCAGGCTGTTGGAGTCTACGAACTGGTCGAAGTTGGATTCATTGAGTTCAGTCACCATTCTATCACTCGTGACCTGTACTTGCTTTTCGGCGATAAAAAGCCAATGCCTGTGACGATGCGCACTCCTTTAAACGCATAAGCGCATGCTCCTGAAGACGGTTCGGAAACAGTGCACGACGCGAGAGGCGCATGAGGATGGACGAGGACGGAAGAAAGGCTACAGGGGCTTTTCGCATAGCCCGCATATGGTACGCCGAGGTCGGCGGCAGGGCCAGGGTCGCCTGCGACCTAGCGATCTCGTCCAACGGCGGGAGCGGGCATTCTGAAGAGACGAAGACGCTGTTCTTCGAGGTCCCCGGGGAATATGGGAAGTACCTTGTCTGGGAGAGGTGCGACGCCTTCGTCGTGCTCCTCCTCCACACGGCCCTTGCCGCCGGGTACGACATCCGCTCGGACGTGCCGATGTCCTCGGACCTGTACCACAACATCGCCGAGTACGTCCTCCCTTCCCTGACGAAGAACGGGCCCTTCGACATCCGCGTCGAAGCTGAGACGGCGCCCCCTCTGGAGCGCGGGAACGGCATCGGGACCGGGCTGTCCTGCGGGGTGGACTCGCTGCATGCCGTCCACAAGTACTCGGCCTATCCCATAGAGGAGTTCAGGCTCACCCATCTGTGCATCAACGACGTGGGGGCGTTCAACGACTCGCTGTACTGGAAGGCGGGCGGGGCCAACGTCCGCGACAACACGTACAGGCGCGCCAGGGCCGCCGCCGAGGACATAGGCCTCCCGCTGATCGAGACCTCCTCCAACGTCGCCAAGGCGCTGCGCCTCAACCATTTCCTGACCAACTCGTTCTCGTCGGCCTTCGCCGCCCTCTGCATGAAGAAGCTGTGGAGGCGCTACTACTACGCCTCGGACGGGAGGGACTCCCTGTCGGAGTTCTCTCTGAAGGGCTGGTGCGGCAGCAAGCCGTCCACTTACGAGCCGTTCCTCCTCAGGGCCCTGAGCACCCCGAGCTTCGAGCTCATGCCCGTGGGGGAGACGGAGTCCGAGACGGAGAAGATCGCGGAGATCGCCGACTACGACATCGCCAGGAGGCACCTCTACTCGTGCACCTGGGACCTGGACAACTGCTGCGTGTGCAAGAAGTGCATAAGGAACCTCACCGCGCTGGACGCCCTGGGGAAGCTGGACGGCTTCTCGGAGCCGTACGACCTGGGATACTACAGGAAGCACAGGTGGTACTACATGTGGAAGGTGTACGAGGGCAGGGACGACGGCTCGTCGGCGGAGGTCTACGACATGCTGATGGAGAAGGGGGACCCCCAGATGCAGGAGGTGTCCGACATCGCCGAGGCTGTGGAGGAGTTCGACAGGCTGTGGGAGGAGGACACCGCGGAGGCTGACAAGAAGGCGGTGGCAAGGATCAGGCCATACCTGAACCGCGCCAAGAAGCCCAACTTCAGGATGGCCAGGGCCTACGAGGCGGGAAGAGGGGTCAAGAAGAGCCACGCCAAGGCCACCGAATGCCTCGAGTACTGCCTGTCGGAGTACAAGGCCGAGACAGAGGCCGGGTTCCAGTCGGTCTACCAGCTGTTCGACCTCCAGTGGAGGCTGAGGAGGGACGACGAGCTCCTGGCCACCATCGAGCCCATGCTGGAGTACAACAGGCCGGAGGCGAAAGCCCGCCTAGCGCGCATGTACGCCAAGGGCAGAGGCGTGGAGAGGGACCCCTCCAAGGCGAGGGAGCTCATGTGCGAGGCCGCCAAGAGGAAGCCCCTTTACAGGTCGGAGTACGAGAAGATGCTGAAGGAGTCGGAGGAAGGGAGCCGAGATCGGCCCTTTATCTCCTCCGGGACGCACTTCAGCTTGGGATACTCGCCTATCCTGTCCACTATGACGTCCAGGTCCTCGCCGTAGAGGTCGGACAGCTCCATGTGCAGCACCTCTATCCTCTCGGCGCCGCGGAACGCCCCCTTGGCCACGAGCTTGTTCACCGAGTGCTCGTGGGTGACGACGCGGTTGTCGCTGACCAGATTGTCCGCGTGGGCGACGATCTTCTCCTCCAGAGTCCTCGGCATATAGTCCGCGGGAGGGAGGCCGAGCTCTATGGCGTCCACCTCGTCCAGGCCGGCCCCGGTGTGCTTGCGGACTATGTCCACCAGCTCCGATGGGAGCCCCAGGCCGGCGACCATGCCCGACCCTATGTAAGCGTGCATTATGGAATGGTCCACGGCGCGGCCTATGTCGTGCAGCAGAGCACCGGCGACGACGAGGTCCATATCCGCGAACTTTATGCGCGAGGCCATCTCCTCGGCCACCGCCCTCACCGTGCAACAGTGCACGACGACGCGCATCTTGCACCCCTTCTCCAGCAGGAGCTGGACGCATTCGCGGTCGCTCGGGATTCTCGACAACAGTCTTCCCCCTCTCGTTGGGCACGACCGTGAGCTTGCCGTGGCGTTCCGAGTAGAGCGCCTTGCCCTCGGTGAAGCGGTCGAGGAATATTGCCAGAGCAGCTATCTCCGAATGCGGCTGGTTCCCGACAGAGACGTTGAAGTCCGCACGCTCGTACACCTCGCGAGGCACCTTCTCGGCGCCGACTATTATCATTATGTCCTCGTCGCGGGGGATCTTCGGCAAGGCCTCGTCGACCCTCTCGCCGTACATCGTCAGGTGGACGACCTTCCCCTCGAACCCGCGGACCGCGTCCTGCCATCTGACGCCGGTCTTTATCTGGTAGTCGCCGCCGAACCTTCCCGCGACGCTGCGGATGTTCTCCTCCAGCTTCTCGTCGTACGTGTCGACGTATATGCCCCTGGCTCCCAGTGCCCTGGAAGAAAGCGCCACATGGGTGGTGACGCGCTTGTCCCTCTCCGGACGATGGCCAATCCTCATTATCCAGATGTCGGACATCGTTTCTCTTCGCGTATGAGCTCTATCCTGTGCCCGCGGTAATCCATCTTCACTGACCTGCGAACGAGGCTCTTGAGCATCGTGGATGACAGCCCCAGCGCCTCTGCCACGTCGCCAGAGAAGCGCCCGTCCTTGCCCACCTGCGCCAGGATCTTGTCCTCGATCTCCTTGTACTCCTCGTCGCCCATCATGGCAGCGGTGAGCACGTCGCTGATCTCGTAGACCGGCCACTGAGCGTTTATGCTGAACGAAGTGTAATACGTGTGGTACGACTTCTCCGGATAGCCGCCGTTCTTAGCCGTCCAACGGGTCTCCACCAGCTTCATCTTCTCGAAGAAGACTATGGCCTCCCTGCCTTCGGGACCGAACTTCTCCTCGATCTCGTCGGCGGTCCTCCACTCCAGGGTGACCTCTTTGAGGACGTCTCTTTTCGCGGGTGTATCAACAGACCTCAGCATCGGAACGAGCTCCGACGGTTCGTTGATCACCTTTATTCTGTTCATGTTCGTACATTATAGCGTAGAAACTATAAATAGAATAGCGGAAATACGTCACTTTTGCTTTTATAGTGTTCGGCGATCGTCGACTTATAAATGTTCTTTATTCCATTATAAGGAAATATTATACATCCATCCAGCATGGCCAGACGCCGCAGGGGAGAAGCGGATTGGATGAGTCTTAACGGGTATGCCAACATTTATCTATGCACCCATCGATGCGGACTCGATGAAAGAGAAGAAGCCTGAGCTGACGTGGAAGTGCCTCGACTGCTACAGGACCTACAAAGGACCGGACGCGGAGCAGAAGGCCCTCAACTGCTGCAACTCGGTCGTCCAGGGAGTTTGGGTCAACTACAGCAAGTGGGGCAAGCACAAGTGGTACGGCCGCTGATCGGCCTCTTGCGAAACCAATCCACAGGCTGTCCAGAAATATCCGGGCAGCCTTCTCATATTACTATTTGATATTAGGTCAGCATTTGTGCGGAACATGAATGCTTCCCGGCTGGGAGTTCGCCAGAATGCTTCCATCGAAGGAACAGGGACAAGTACACCGGCATGTTCATCAGTCCGTCCTAGTGACGCAAATCCTTGCCCCATACGACGTAGCACTTGTCTATTCGCTTGCTATATGCCGAACAAAAGACGTCCAAAGACCTGTGCCTTGTCGATGACGACGACTTCGCTTCCAATGGAAACAGCCCCTCGCCTGATGCCAGCAGGAAATCTATCTCATACCTCCTTTTGCCCTCCGAAAACTCGTGGAAGAACAAGTCCCTCCCACACGACGACAGCTGCTGAGCGACGACGTTCTCGAAAAATGCGCCTCTGTTCACAGACAGCTTCCCATCCATGATCTCCTTGAGCTTCGTCTTTATAGCTCCGCTACTCCTTCCGAAAGCCAACATGAAAAGCAGCCCGGTATCGAGCATGCAGAGCTTGACCTTTGAGCGATCAGCGGTCAAACCCGCCATGAAGCCGTTAAGGAAAATGTTTTAATAATAGCTCCTCCTTGGCGGTCTTGAAATAAGCCGCTGTAGCTCAGTAGGTAGAGCGTGTGACTGTTAATCACAAGGTCCTCGGTTCAAATCCGTGCGGCGGCGCCATCCCTTCCAATTCTTGAGCATGCATTTCTATAGCATTTGGATGGAGATTGCTCTGTCGTCTGCTAACAATCCGACTGTCCTGCACGCCGTTTGTCCGACATGCTAACCGGGAGATCACCACATCCCGAGCTCTGTGGTCGTCACGAACGGGTTGTTGCATCTCGGGCATCTTTCAGCGTAGTTCTGTGCGTCTGTCCAACAATAGCCGCATGTTCCCCAATTGCATGTATGCTGGTATCTGGTCATCATGTGTGTTCCTCCGATCTCTCGCGATGATTGATTCCCTTTCCACGATAAAAACATGGCTTACGAACGATCCGCGACTGCCCCCTAATCCATGATGGGACATCCCTCGCATCCGACTGGAAACCATCCAAGCTGCATCCCTTATACGAGCTTAGATCCGTTTTTCATGCGCATGCACAACATGCGATGCTAGAGCCAACGTCCTCATTTTATACTGTGTTGTATGTATAATCCAATCGATGGGCGATTCGGGAAACGTGAGAATCACAGAATTCGTATCCAAGGCCGTGGACGAATGGGCGGAAGGCGCTTCGCAGGAGTCTGCAGACGAAGCTGTGTCGGACTACACCAGATACATATCCAGAAAGATCCTCTTTATCATAGCCTGCATAGCGCTCACGATGATCGTCGTCGGATTGTCCATAACGGTGGGTGCGTACGAGATCGGATTCTTCGAGGCTTACGAGACCATATTCAACCACATCTTCGGCACCATACAGGACGAGACCATGGACGGGGTGGTCATCAACATGCGCCTGCCTCGCATAGTCACAGGCATAATCGCCGGGTCGGGGCTTGCGATATGCGGAGCCGCCATGCAAGGGGCGCTGATGAACCCGCTCGCCGACCCTTACACCACGGGCGTCTCCTCGGGGGCCGGGTTCGGGGCCACCATAGCCATTGTGTCCGGGATCGAGCTGGTCGCAGGCCAGTACGGCCTGATCATCAACGCATTCGTGTTCTCGCTCATACCTACAGCGGTGATCATATTCGTCGGAAAGGTCCGCTCGGCCTCCCCCACGGTGATGATCATGGCAGGGATCGCGATCATGTACCTGTTCAACGCCGCCTCCACGCTGCTCCAGCTGTGGGCGGACCCCAGCGCCCTGCAGGCGATATACCGGTGGACCGTGGGGTCCCTGGCGAACACCACGTGGGAGACCATCCCCCTCATGCTGGCCGTCACCCTTGCAGGCGTAGCCTCTCTGCAGCTTCTGTCCGGGAAGGTCAACCTCCTGTCCGCCGGAGACGAGACCGCCAAGACCATGGGCGTCAACGCCGACCGTCTTCGCATAATATTGATGATCCTCGTGGCAATCGTCACTGCGGTCATCGTGAGCTTCACCGGCCTGATCGGATTCGTAGGGCTGGTGGCCCCCCATATCGTCAGGCTGTTCATCGGTTCCGACAACAGGTTCCTGTTCCTCGGGTCGGCGATATTCGGCGCGGCCCTGCTGGTTACCGCGGACGTCGTCGGGCGCACGATAATAGCACCTGCCATACTGCAGGTCGGCGTGGTCACCGCGTTCCTGGGAGGCCCGCTACTCCTGTGGCTCGTGGTCAGAAAGAAGGGGGTGCTCCGACGAGGATCGAGGTCGAAAGCCTATGCTTCGGATACGGGGACGTCCCCGTCCTCGATGGGATTGACCTGACCTTCGACGAGCCTGGGCTGTACTGCATCATCGGCCCGAACGGCGTCGGAAAGTCCACGCTGATAAAGTGCATGCTGAAGCTCCTCAAGCCTACGTCCGGCAGGGTGCTGGTGGACGGGCGCGACGTCGAGAGCATCTCCTCCAAAGAGCTGTCGAGGATGATGAGCTTCGTTCCCGCCGGGACCACGGACGTGTTCTCGATGACCGTCCTCGACACCGTCCTGATGGGGATGCACAACGGCCATCACTGGAAGGCGAGCGCAGATGACGTAAGGAAGGCGTACGGCGTCATGAAGCTCATGGGGATAGAGCCCCTGGCCATGCGCGAGTTCAAAGAGCTCTCGGCAGGGCAGCACCAGAAGGTCGCCATCGCCAGAGGGATAGCCCAGGACACCGAAGCCCTGATACTGGACGAGCCGACGTCCAACCTGGACATCCGCCACCAGCTCTACGTCACGGAGATGCTGAAGTGCATCGCGGACCGCTCCGGGAAGACGGTCATAATGATCAGCCACGACCTCAACATCGCGTCGAAGTACGCCGATCGGATGATCGTGCTGAGGCCTCCGGGGAAGATCTACACCGTAGGGACGCCGGAGGAGGTCATCACGCCCGAGATGCTCAAGGAGGTCTACGGGATCAGCGGCGAGGTGGTGGAGTTCGCCGAGCGCCCCCACATGATGGCCGACGCCGCCCTTCCGGACGAGAACGGAAGGCTGCGATCGGTATCTGGCGAACGTCTCCTCGAGAAGGTACGAGGCTCCGGCGCAGCCGAACGTCTGCCGAGGGATGAAATAGGTCGTCGGAGGGAGGGGGAACTCCATCACCACCGTGTTCCGCCTCCGAACAGGGTCGTCGCTGTTCCTGGCCGAATACCCTGTGCCGTAGACCACCTCCGGATCCGAGTCGTCCCTGACCATGCCCAGGTAGTCCTCCATCCAAGACGTGAGGCTGGCGTCGATGGAAGGCACGGACTCTACGGAGAACGGCTTGGACTCGAATCCGTCCCTGTGGTATGCGGAGCGTATCGTGCGAGACGCGTCCCTGCGCCTCTCCGCTATGCGCGCCAAGGGAGCTTCGGGGTCTGCGCCCAGCTCTTCGCATATCTCCTCCACCCATCTGGCGGTGCCCGAGAAGCCTATGGGGACGAACGAGGTCGACAGTGTCTCCGGACCTCCGCTGCCCGAAATCGCCTCGCAGGTGCGCCTGCAGTATTCGGGGACCACTGGGACGTTGAGATCGGCCCCGAAAGCCAGGCCGAGGTCCTCGAACGACCCTCCGCAGCCAGGGGTGGAGGCCACGGATATCCCGGCATCCCCGAGGAGGGACGCCAGCTCCTGGACGGAATCCTTCCATCCGAGGAACGAGGGACAGCAGCCCAGAATATTGACGGAAGGCGAACGGGCGACGTCCCTGCTTCCCTTCCTGTACGACCCCACGATCTGGCTCACAGCCGTGTCGTACCCCTCGGAGAAGTCGCGAATGCTCAGGAGGGACTCCATATGAAGCAGCTCCGAATCGTTCCTGCTGCCGTATCTCCAGCTGACGTCTCCGGTTATCGACACTCCGGGCGAGTCTATGACCGCTATGAGGCCATAGTCCGAGTCCTTCATCGAGTCCAAGGCGCGGTCCACCTTGGCGACGGTGCCCATTATGAAGTCCTCGTTCTCTATGAAGTCGCACTCCATGCGGTTGTCGACCTTGCAGTTCCTCTCTTTGGGAATGAGCCTGTTGGCGGTGCCGGAGATCAGGTTGTAGCATCCGCAGGGGCCGTTGAATATGACCACGGTGTCGTCGAACGAAAGTGTGGCCAGAACCGATGCGAGGAGCCCGTCCGGCTCGTACGCCCGGGTCATGCGTCGTTCCTCCAGGAACCTGCGCCCTTCCCGCCCAGCACGTCGTTCACCCGTTCGAGGAAGCGGATCGTGCCTTCGATCCCTGCCCCGGGATAGAACTGCTTCATCATCGGGGCGCATATGTCCAGGCTGTCGGATTCCGAGACGATCCTGTCCTTTACGTCGTAATGCTGCTTCACCTTGGACATCCCCAGGTCCGTGTCGGAGATCAGGATGTCCGGGCAATGCTCCCTCATAAGGCTCCGGAACTCGGGGACCTTGGCCGCGTCCTCCACGATGACGTCCTTGTTCCTTCTGAGCACAGAGCCGCGGTCGCTGTTCTTGGCCACGACGATGCAGCTCATGCCTATGTCCTTCAGCGCATCGACCTCCCAGTCTATGCGGTCCGTCTCCTCGTGGTAGATCAGCGCGGTCTTGCCGCTGCAGTTCCTGTCTGTGATCTCGATGATGCGCTCCTTGGAAGAGGACACCTTCTCCAGCGTGTCCTGCAGGGATTCCTTCGGCTGATACGTCTTCGACATCCTGTCCGCCCAGTCTGCATAGGCGTCGAAGCCGTTAGGCGCCAGCAAGGTGGCCTGGCGGTTTCCGAAGGACGTCTGGCCCAGGACCGTGTCGGAGATGTAGTCGTCTATGACAGGCATGTTGCATCTGGCTTTCTTGAATTGCCTGACCTCGTCCATGGTGGATCTGTACAGATAGCGGCAGTTCACGCGGACGTCGAAATCCTCGAGGATCTTCAAGATGCGGTCATCTATGTTCTGGTTGAAGTAATAGAAGTAGCGCTCCGCGATTATGTTCACAGAATCGTCTTGCTCGGGATCCTCGTCCATGTATCCAGCAAGAACTCTGGACGATCCGTTGAAGCCTTCCTCCCAGTCCCCGGTCATGTTGCCGCTGGCCTCAACGCCGTTCAGGCAGCACCCAGGATTTTCCGCCTCCATCGTCCTGGCGATGCTCTTGCAGTCGTCCCCTATGAGCCCTGGAGCGCAGGTGGTCGTGAAGAAGACGTTCTTCCACCCCTGATCCACCAAGGACTGCATGCAGCGCCTCAGAGTTTCGGCTCCGCCGAAGATAGCGCACATCTCGTCCATCTCGGTGCATACCATGCGCCTAGACTCCATCAGCTTCAGATCGCCCCTGTACTTCCTCTTCTCCGTCTCGCGAATGCTCTTGGAGGTGAACATCATGTTCTGACAGCTGCGTGAGCCGTGGACCACCACTGCGGCGTCCTGCACAGACATGAATCCCAATGCGGCCCCATAAGCCGCGCATGATGTCGTCCTTGTCGTCATGATGATATGCCTGGCACGAAGCCAGGCTTTTAAACTGTTTCAGTAGACGTCCTTCAGCTTGAACGGGCTGAGGGTCGGAATCTTCTTGACGTCGACCTTCATCTTGGTGTACTTGTCGTAGTACTCCTGAAGCAGCTCCCACCCATAAGTCTCCTCATAAACGTCTGGCCACAGGTAGGATGCGAGCAGCACGTCTCCCGCTATGCCGGGGACGGGCCCGTAGGACTCGTAGGCGATGCAGTAGACCTGGTTGTTCTTGTAGGCCTGGGTGTTCTTGTAGACGTCGTAGAAGGGCTTCAGCGTGTCCAGCACCTGCTGCATGGTCATGTTCTCGTTTACGACCCCCCAGGAGCTGAGGATGATGACGTCGGGGTTCTTCTTGACGATGTCCTCGATCTCGACCTCGATGAAGCCCCCGTCGAACTGCTTGTAGTAGAGGTCGTTCAGGGGGAGGTACTCGACGGTGTGGTTGCACCCGGAAGCCCAGTTGCCCTTGCTGGTGGTCATGATCCAGGTCGTGGAAGTGGACCCGGGGGCCTCCTCCTCGTACTCGGGCATGACGTAGGTCAGCTCCTTGGCGTCCTTGCTGGCGATGTAGTCCGCGACCTTGTCGACGTAGCCGATGAACTCGTAGGCGCGGTCCTCGCACCCGAGCATTATGCCCATGGTAAGGATGGAGCCGTACTTGTCGGAGCCGTAGGCCTCGGTGTGGTTCAGGGTGAGGTTTATGCCGCAGATCTCGGAGCCGCTCTTGGCGACGTTGTCCTCGATGGTGGTTATCCTGCTGCCCGAGTAGCCGAAGATCGCCTGCACGTCGTTGTTCTTGACCTGGAGGACGAGCGCCTCGGCGTCGTCCCTGGGGTCGCCCACGTCGGCGAGCTTCCCCAGCCCGGGGTACTTGGTCTCGGTGCTGGAGGCGACGCTCACGGTCTGGTGGTCGGCCGCCACGACGCGGTCGTAGCAGCCGAGGACGATGGCCGCGTCCAGCCCGTAGCTGAAGTTGACGGCTATGTTGCCGGTGATCGGGTACTTTATCGAGTCGACGGTCCCTAGGCAGGTGTAGTAGTACATCGTCGCCTTCTCCTTGTTTATGAACTTCTGCAGGAGCGCGACGTCGTCGGCGGTGATCTTCCCGTCCGTGTTGGTGTCGGCGAACGGATTCTTAGTCTTGTTCCATGTCGCCTTTCCATCTATTATATCTTGAATGAACTTAGTGTCGCGAGAATCTAGGTAGTCGTCGTTGTTCGCATTGCCGTATATCACAACTCTGCCCGTCTCTATGACGGCTTTCTCCCCACCGCCGTTGTCGTTGTTCCCCCCGTTGTTGGTGAGAAGAACCGCAGCGGCTATGGCTGCAATGATGGCGATTGCGATAACGACGACTATTGCAGTCGTCTTGCCATTCATGTTTTCACCTGGATGATGAATCCATCGTTGCATCGTGTGAATACAATATATATTTGATATTCGTCGATTGTCGAACTTATTGTTAGTGATGTCTTGAATCGATCCGTCACCAGCGTCTAAACTAAGTTTGATATGATCAATAATCGATGCGTCCTCTTTCAATCGATGTTCCGATATCGAGCATCCGGATTATATTAGGAGCACGTAAGCCCCGATACCGTGGAATTCGCCATCGAGAGCACAAGCAAATAGTGGCACCTGATGGGCATGGAGCGCTATACAGAGGCGAAGAGAGTCGTGATTTCTTCGACGAGGGAGGGAGCACGGGAGCAAGGTGCTCCTCTGGAAGCTCAGGCTGCAGGAGTTCTCTGACTTCACGGGACTGACATTCCATGTCAGCCGTTTCCCTCCGAGCACCTCCAAATAAAACCGCATGGAGCATTACCTGTTCTCCTTCATCAGCAGGAACTGGAAAGGTCAGCTTTGGAGGGCTACGAGGCGACTGTGAACCTTATAGGTCCACTATCAACGACCGATGGCTGAGAGTAAACTGCATCCTCGACGAATGGGAGTACCAGAGGGACACCGAGACCATAGACGAGGAGTATTCTTCGATCAATCTAATCCAGGATGACTGGCGCAGAAATTGGAACTATACCATCTGTCAGCAGGTCAAATATTAATATTATTTTTAAGTCCCTTATCTCATTTACCTCGTAGAACCACAAAACCACATTCGGAAACATTCATTGTGGAAGAATCTCCCAATGACCGGACTTTCCATGACCTACAAACCCAATTTCTGCGCATGCTAAGTAATCGCGATCCTGTTCTCTGACCATTATCAATATGCTGGCTAGGGCTGGAGCGAGGTGTTTTATACTATTACTTACATATAGAATATGTTAGGTAATAACATGGTCAGAC
>JAFYAH010000034.1 GCA_017540825.1 Candidatus Methanomethylophilaceae archaeon
AGCAGCTCGGACGACCAGAGGGCCTCGGGATTCCTCGCGCTCATGGGCATACCCAAATCCACCCTGTTCTCAGGCGGAGTGCGAGGTCAGCCAGCCCGATTAAATCACCCATCCAAAAGTCAAGGGTGCGGAATGACTGTTATAAGTGTGACGGCTTCCAATACTTGTCTGTACCTGAAAGCGTATCCTCGGTCTCCAGTAGTGCTTTCGCCGTAACCGGATTCATTTTTCAGAACGGGATATGCGGCGGGAACTGTTATAAGAACGCAGGAAACAAGAGCTTCGTTCTGATAGATAACAGCAACGGGGCCTGCGGTGAAGGACTCAGTTATTCTATCGATGACGGGGGCACATTGCTGATAACAGGGAAGGGCGCAATGGACGACTACAGCAGGTATGGGGCACCTTGGTATCCGTTCTACGACATCAAGGATGTCATCGTTGGCAGCGGTGTAACGTACATTGGCGATAATGCCTTCTACGACAACCGCTCGATAGAATCCGTGACTATAAGTGGGGCATCTTCGATAGGGAGTCGGTCGTTCGCCAAATGCAGTTCTCTCGTAAAGGTTACCATCAAAAGCGGGTGTCCCTCCATGGGAACGAGTGCTTTCGATGACTGTGATTCCCTGAATACCGTTGTGTTTGGGAGTGGAGGGTCTTCTATAGGAAATAGGGCTTTCTTCGACTGTGACACGCTGTCCTCGGTTACAATAGGCGCAGGATCATCCTTCATCGGCGACGAGGCATTCGACAGTTGTGATTCTCTGGCCAGTGTTTCGCTAGGGGAATGTCAGAGCATTGGTGACAACGCTTTCCGCGCTTGCTCGCGCCTGTCAGCTATTATCATTCCGGAAACTGTCACGTACATTGGGGAGGGTGCCTTCTTTAAGTGCACGGAGATTGCCTACGTTACTATTCCAGGTTCGCTGGATTATCTTGGCGACTTAGCTTTCTACCCCATAGAGTTCTATGAGAGGGCGACCCTTCTCGATTATACTGTCAAGGACCTTAGCGGGAAGACATTTGAGGGTTCGAACGGTATCCTCTATGCCAAGATGTCTATGCAAACCGGGGACACGATATCCACAGATGGCCTGATATACACAGTCACATCCCAAGAGCCCATTACCTTCCAAGTAACAGGGTACGATGGGTCCTTGAAGAATGTAATAATACCATCAGTCATTGCCATTGCAGAAGAAGAATACGCTGTCACATCTATAGGCAAGCAGGCATTCTACGGCTGCTCCTCCCTGGTTTCCATAGACCTCGGGAACGTATCGGAGATAGGCGTGAAGGCGTTCGCTAACTGCACCAAGCTGAAGACAGTCGCCGTCGGAGACAGCCTCAAGACGATCAGCGCCTACGGCTTCTACCGCTGCACCAGCCTGGCGAGCATCGATCTCGAGGATTCCGCGAAGACGCTGAGGGCTTTCGGGTCGTACTCCTTCTACAAGTGCTCGAAGCTCGCTTCCGTGGCGGTCCCCTCGTTCATGACGACCATCGGCTCGTACGCGTTCAGCTTCCCGTTCGAGGACGAGGACGGGAACGACCTGGAGGCCACCGTCGAGTCCCTCAAGGGATACGTTTACAGGCTCTCGGGCGGCGCCATGGTCCGCCAGCCCGGAATAGAAGTGGGCATCGAGTTCGAGTCCGGAGGCCTGAGGTTCACCACCACCGCGTCCCTTCCCGCCGAGGTCGAGGTCTCCGGATACAGCGCTTCGGTGAAGAACCTGAGGATTCCATCCGAGGTCGCCGACAGCGGAGCGACCTACGCTGTGACCGCCATCGGCGAGAACGCGTTCAAGGGCTGCTCCGCGCTGAGGTCCGCCGACCTCGGGAGCGTCGAGAAGATCGGGAAGCAGGCATTCTACGGCTGCACCAAGCTCGCTGGCGTCACCGGCGAGAAGGTCAGGAGCATCGGGGTCAAGGCCTTCGCCTACTGCTCAGCTCTGTCCTCTGCGGAGTTCGGGGACGATCTGAGGACCATCAGCGCCTACGCCTTCTGCAAGTGCAAGTCGCTCCAGTCGTTCTACGCCTCCGACGTCCTGAAGACGGTCGGATCCTACGCCTTCTACAAGTGCCCGGCCCTGTCCGAAGTGCACACGGGCGAGTCGCTGAAGAAAATCGGCTCCTGCGCCTTCGCATCCTGTCCCGGAATCGAGTCCATAGACCTTCCAGGAACCCTCAAGTCGGTCGGGTCCAAGGCGTTCAGCGGGCTGACGTTCCAGGGTTCCGGCGGGAACGTGCTGCCCCAGACGGCCAAGGCCCTTCGCGGGCACTCCTTCGAGGGATCCGGCGGGGTCTTGGTAGCGTCATCCTGAATGAAACCGGGGCTTCGGCCCCATTCCATCCTTTCCGACGATTCCCTCTAGGCAACGGCCCGGAAGGGAAGCCTCCGATGTTCCTGTGCGTGATCTCGGGACTGGAATCGGCGTGCTACAGGCGCGAGGACGGGGTGTACGTGGTGCCTATAACGTCTCTGAGGGCCTGACAGGTTACAAATACGACCTCGTGGACTTCCTGTCTTATGCTGGATGTCGCAGAGCTGGATTTCGTCGACGACGAGGTCTGGGATCTATATTTGGACTCGTTCAGCGACGCCGAGCGGATTCCTAGGGAGAACCTGGATCGCGCTCTCCGCAGAGGGGCTTCTCTCTTGAAGTATCTCGACGAGGGCAGGTTCATCGGATTCACTTTCAGCTTCTCGCACCAGGACATGTCGTTCTTCGTCTATTTCGCCACCGTCCCCAGGGTCCGCGGCGAAGGATACGGCTCCGAGATCCTGGACATGTTCCGCAGGGCCAATCGCGGAAAGAGAGTATTCCTTGTGACGGAGCCATGCGACAGCGATGCAGTAGACTATAGTCTGCGTGTAAGGCGCCAGGGATTCTATCGCAGGAACGGCTGCGTGGACGCTGATAAGACTATAGTTTCTGACGGCGAGGAGTTCGACACCATGTTCGTGCAGGGCCGCCTCTCCGACGACGAGATGGAGTCGCTGGTGAGGCTCTACGAGGACGTCCACAACGGCAGGGTATGAATCACTATAGTCTAACGGTGGAGAGAGATGTGCGAGAACATCTTGGACGTGAAGGACAGGGCCGGATTCAGGAGTTGGCTGGAATCCAACCATTCAGTCGAGAGGGAATGCTGGCTGGAGCTGAGGCGCGGAAGGCCGGCTGACCCTGGCGCGTTCTATTATCTGGACGCGGTGGAGGAGGCGCTGTGCTTCGGATGGATCGACAGCGCTTCCAAGGCGGTGGACGGGGTCAGGTTCCAGAGGTTCAGCCCGAGGAGGAGGAACAGCCCCTGGTCGGAGCTCAACAAGGAGCGGGTCCGCAGGCTGGAGAGCCTCGGGATGATGACCGACGCCGGGAGGGCCGTGCTTCCGCCGATGGGGCCCCGCAGCTTCAGGATAGACCCCGACATAGAAAGGGCGCTGAAGGACGCCCGCGTATGGTCGAGGTTCAGGTCGTTCCCGCCGCTCTACCAGAGGGTCCGCGCCTACAACGTCGCCTTCTACAAGGAGCGGGACCCGGAAGCCTACCGGAGGTCCCTAGGCCATCTCGTCGATGAGACGAGGAAGGGCCGCATGTTCGGGCAATGGGACGACTACGGCCGGCTGACGGGGTATCGAAGAAAAGGAGGGAGCCCCCGAGGGCCCCCTTTGAGCTCATCTGGGGAACATGTCCTCCAGCATGGCCTCGGCCAGCCTGTCCACGTCCTTTATGTCGATGTAATGGTAGCGGCCGTTCTCGTTCGGGCGGAGGAACGTGCGCCCGGGGAACTCCCCTGTGTCGACTTCCGCCGTGCAGCGGACGAACTCGTAGAGCTCCGGGCGGATGATGGCCTCGACGGCGTTGGCGTCGTACATGGCCACGTAGCCCTCGCCTGCGGCGTCGTCCCTGTAGCCTTCGAAGATCTTAGCCAGCATGCCTCCGAACTCGCTGCCGCGCCCGTGCTCGATTATGTCCTTCTGGGAGAGCTTCGCGTCCCTTCCCAGATGCATTGGGGCGAAGACGACGTCTATGCCGGAGCGGACGACCGCGTCCAGGGCCTCGGGGTCGCAGTACGCGTTGAACTCGGCGTACTCGGTTATGTTCCCGGTGCCGTCCACGGACGCGATCATGGCGTATATGCGCTCTATGAGGCCCTTGGCGTCCGGATGCCTGGACAGTAGGGTCGCGATGTTGGTCATCGGCCCCAGGGTCAGGAGGGTGGCCGGCTTCCCCACGGTCCTCAGCGCGGAGTAGATCGACTCGACCCCGTCCTCAGAGTCCAGCTTGTACCCGTGCTCCGGGATCACGTAGTTCCCGATGCCGCTGGCCCCGTGGACGCTGGACGCGTCGGTGGCTGCCCTGGACAGGGGGCTCCCGCTACCTCTGGCGACGGGGATGTCCCCTCCGTACTTCTTGGTGAGGAATAGGGCGTTGGCGGTGGTGCGGTCTATGCTGACGTTGCCTGCGACGGAGCAGACCATGCGTATGTCCAGGAGCGGGCTCTCGAATGCGATCTTCAGCGCGAGGGCGTCGTCAACTCCGGGGTCGGTGTCGATGATGAGCGGGATCTTCTCCATCCGGACCCCTCACGACCTGTAGACCCTGTTCAGCCTGTCGACGAACTCGCTCTTCTTCGCCTTGGAGACGACGGAGACGTTGCACTCGCCGATCTTGGGCATCGAGTCGTAGGTGAACCCTTCCTTGTAGAATATGACCATCCCGTAGGTCTCCCCGGGCGCGGTTATGCAGCTCCCGTAGCACTGGGTGGTCTCCTCCACGAAGTCCGGCCACACGAGGCATCCCATGGCCACGGCGTCGGGCAGGTCCACCGCGGGGATCCCGTTGCCCTTCTTGAACTCCAGCAGCTTGCGGGTGGCGGTGGCTATGAAGCGCTGGATCTCGCTCCCCTTGCTCATCTCCGCCAGCTTGGCCTCGTCGGTCCAGGTGGGCTCGTCGTCCATGTCGAGGCCGATGACCGTCACAGGGACCCCGAGCTCCAGCATGACCTTGTACGCGGGGGCGTCCTTGTAGACGTTGAACTCGGCGACGGGGGTGGCGTTCCCAGGGCCGAACCCTGCGGTGCCCATGGACCAGATGCGCTTGACCTTCTTCATGGTCTCCCTGTCCTTCTGGATGGCGAGGGCGATGTTCGTGACCGGCCCCAGGGCCATGATCTCGATCTCCCCGGGGTTAGCCCTGATCGTGTCCAAGATGAAGTCGATGGCGCTCTTCTCCTGGGGCTTCCCCTTCGGGTGTATGATGTCGGCCTCGCCCATCCCGTCCTTCCCGTAGACGCTGAAGCATTCCTTCTCCTCGCCGGACAGAGGGGTCGTGGCGCCGAGGTAGACCGGGGCGTCGGAGCCTGCGAGCTCGAGCGCGGCCATGCAGTTCTTCGCTGCCTGGTCCAGGCTGACGTTCCCTGCGGCCACGGTCACTCCGAGGATCTCGACAGTGTCGCTCTTGGCTGCGAGGATGATGGCAGCCGCGTCGTCGCCTGCGGTGTCGCTGTCTATGATTATCTTGTGCTTCTCTGTCATGGTTGTCGCACCTGAGCAACGAATCGCCTTAGTTTGTTTTAATACTATATCAGGAACGTCTACGTCGCCGCGCCGCGCATCCTCGCGGTCGGAGGCTCTCGAGCATCCTGGCGGCGTCGGCGTGCCCTTGGGCGGCCGCCTTCTCGAGCCATTCCCTGGCCTTAGACTCCGACCTGCTGGCGCCCTGCCCCGCCGCGTACATGTAGCCGAGGCAGTACTGGGAGTACGCATCGTTTTGCTCGGCCGCTCTGGAGAACCATTCGAAGGCGAGATCGTACGACCTCTCCACCCCTCTGCCGCTGTGGTAGGCATATCCCAGGGAGCTCTGCGCGCCGGCATCCCCCTGCTCGGCAGCCATCCTGTACCACTTGACGGCTTCGATGTCGGACTGCTGGACCCCGGCGCCGTCGCTGTACATGGTCGCCAGGTTGAACTGGGCCTCGGGAATTCCCTGCTCGGCAGCTTTCCTATACCACTTGACGGCTTCCGAGTAGGACTGCTGGACACCGGCGCCGTCGCAGTACATGTTGCCCAGGTTATACTGCGCCACCGCATAGCCGTTCTCGGCGGCCATCCTGTACCACTTGACGGCTTCGGACTCGGACCTGGGTACCGCCGTCCCGCTCTCGCTCATGGCCCCAATGTTGTACTGCGCCGCCGCATGCCCCTGTATCGCGGCCTTCTCGTACCATTCCAGCGCCTCGGAGTCCGACCGTTCGACCCCTCTCCCGCTCCTGTACATCAGGCCAAGCGCGAACTGCGACGGGGCGTGCCCGCGCTCTGCGGCTCCGCGGAACAGCTTGAGGGCCCTCTCGTCGGACCGGGGGGCTCCGATCCCTTTGAGATGCATCAGGCCGAGGATCGCCTTAGCGTCCAGGTCTCCGCTGGCGGCCTCGGACGAGATCCATTCGAAGGCCTCCCGGTCGTCCGAGAAGCGCGGCATGCCCCTGTCCAGCATGTCGAAGAACAGCCAGGCGATCCCCGAGATCGCTCTGTTCTCCTCGCACCACGAGGCTATCGCCGATCCTCCGCAGGAACCATCGTTCTTCATGATGTTCCGAATCGCTTTCCGGGCGGATAAACGATTGGGGCGTCGGAGGCCGGATCTACGGTCCGAAATAGCCTTAAAAGAGGTGCTCCAATCGGGTCTCATGACATCCGAACTCGTGTTCGTCGGGCTGGGCCTCAGCGGGACCGACGGAATGACCGTCAAGGCGCTCAACGCCCTCAAGGAATGCGAAATAATCTATGCGGAATTCTACACCTCGACCCTCATCGGGACCTCCCCCGAAGACCTGGAGAAGGCTATCGGGAAGAAGATCAAGGTGCTGTACAGGGCGCAGGTCGAGGAGTGCGACGATATCATCAAGGATGCCATGGAGCACAGGGTCGCCTTCGTCACCGCAGGGGACACGATGCTCGCCACGACCCACGTCGACCTTAGGATCCAGGCGGCGGAGGCCGGCATCCCCGTGAGGATATTCCACGGGGTCTCCATATTCTCCGGATGCCCGACGTCCCTGGGCCTCCAGCCCTACAAGTTCGGGAGGACGGTCACGCTGCCCTTCCTGGAGCAGAACTACCACCCCAAGTCCCCGTACGACCACATAATGGAGAACAAGGCCCGCGGGCTCCACACCATGATACTCCTGGACATCCGCGCCGACGAGCTCAGGTACATGACCGCCCACCAGGCGATCGAATGGCTCCTGGAGGGCGAGAAGAAGTGGGGGGAGGGGCTGGTCACCGACAAGACCCTGCTCTGCGTGGCGTCCAAGGTCGGCTCTCCCGAAGAGAAGATCTTCGCAGGATACCCGCAGGACCTCCTGGCCATGGACCTCGGAGAGCCCCTGCAGACCCTGGTCCTCCCCGGGAACCTGCACTTCATGGAAGCCTTCGCCCTCGTCAGGTTCGCCAACGCCCCCGAGGAGATAATCGAGGACGAGCGAGGCGTTCCGAGCCGATTCTCCTATGCGCAATCCCGGAAGGGGGATCCTGCGCGCTTTTGCTTATTCTGACGTTCCAGCGGCAGCCCTCGCATTCCTGACGGCAGGTCCCGACGAACCAGGGACCTATCCAACTCGATGCGGTCTCGATTTCGGGCCCGCGTGAGGACAGGAACAATGCCAGATTGTCGTCGTACGATGTTTCGCAGGCGTGCTTTAGTTGGATGTGTTGGAGAGTTTATCCCACTCTATAAATACAAATGAACGGATTGCCGACATCACTCGTGTCCTTGACCAAGGGCTCGACGGACGAGAGATAACATGAGCAGCAAGAACATAGGAATCCTGATTGCGGTCGCAGCCGCGATCGTGATCATCGCTGCCGCGGCCTTCTTCATGAGCAACGGAGGGAACGGCGGGAACGGCGGCGACGACAAAGAGGTGACCCCTGTCGCGAAGATCCTCATAGAGGACCAGGACGGGGTCTACTTCTGGACCCAGGGCTCCGGGAGCACCATCGCCGACTGCCTCGGCAGCGCCTCCCCCGGCGTCACCGTCACCATGACCGACAGCAGCTTCGGCAAGTACGTCGGCGCCATCAACGGGCTGGCGGCCGACGGGAACAGCTACTGGGCCATATACTCCTACAAGGACGGGGCATGGAAGATGTCCGACCTCGGCGCATCGTCCATGAAGACCAAGGAGAACCCCGTCGTGGGATTCTTCTACGTGACCACCGAGTCAGCCGAGCCCTACGGCGTCGTAGCCGGAGGGCCTGGAAAGGTCACCGTGCCCGCCGTCTCCAGCGCGAAGGTCTGGGACGGCAGGACCGACGGGACCATATTCTGCATCCAGGGCATGTCCGGCATGTACTTCTACATCAGCGACGCCACCGGCACGACCATGACCGAGAGGTTCAAGGCCGCGACCACCGCATACGGCGTCCCCTTCGAGGAGAGCAAGCGCGGCGGCATCAGCAGCTTGTTCGGGAAGGGCAGCGTCCCCAAGACCGACTCCGAGGGCAACCCCATGACCGATCCCGAGACCGGCAGCACCGTCTACAACTACTGGGCCCAGTTCGGACTTGTCCGCGGCGTATGGGACTACATGAGCACCGGGCTGGCCAGCACCAAGGCCGACGACTACTCCCAGATGGCCATCGTCTACGGCGACGGAGGCATGGGGTCCGCTTTCGGCCTCACCGCTCCCGTCTATCCTGTCGAGGGCAGGGCAGTCGCGACCATCCTCGTCGAGGACCAGAACGGAGTCCGCTTCTGGGCCGAGGGGTCCGGAGAGACCATCGCCGACTGCCTCGCCGGCGCCTCCCCCGGGGTGACCTTCACCATGACCGACAGCAGCTTCGGCAAGTACGTCAGCGCCATCAACGGGCTGGCTGCCGACGGGAACAGCTACTGGTGCATATATTCGTACAAGGGCGGGGACTGGATCATGTCCGACCTGGGGGTCTCCTCCATGAAGACCAGGGAGAACCCTGTCGTGGGATTCTTCTACGTCACCGCCGAGAGCGTCGAGCCCTACGGGATCGTGGCCGGCGGGCCCGACAAGGTCGACGTCCCCTCCATCTCCAGCGCGAAGGTCTGGGACGGCAAGACCGACGGGACCATATTCTGCATCCAGAGCATGTCCGGGCTGTACTTCTACATCAACGACAACACCGGGCCCCTGATGTCCGACAGGTTCAGGGCAGCCACCACCGCCTACGGCGTCCCCTTCGACGAGAGCAGCTACGGCATAAGCAGCCTGTTCGGCATCGCCAGCGCCGTCAAGACCGACTCCGAGGGCAACCCCATGACCGATCCCGAGACCGGATACACCGTCTACAACTACTGGGCCCAGTTCGGCCTCAAGGACGGCGCATGGAGCTACATGGACACCACCCTCCCCAACACCAACGCCGCCGACTTCGCCCAGATGGCCATAGTCTACGGCGACGGAGGGATGGGATCCGCCTCAGGGCTGACCGCCCCGGTATACGTGGGCTGAACGCATGTCCAAACTCTTTTCCAAACCCCTTCCCTCCCGCCGCTCGGACAGGTCCGTCCTCAGGGCAGCCCTCACGATAGGCCTCATACTGGCGGGAGCGGTCATCGCCGTGGCCGCCACCCCTTCCCACGAGCCTCCCAGGGCGCAGGGCATCATCCTAGATTTCGGAGGGTACGACATTTTTTATCAGGGGATGGAGGATGGAGGCTCCGACCCGGTCGAGTCCCTCGCGGACCTCTGCGACTACTACTCCATGACCGCCGTCTGGGACGGGGGCTCCCTGAGCAGGGTCGTGAAGGACTCCGAGGAGTACCCCTCGCCCGGAGACGGTTCCGAATGGAGGCTGTACGTCAACGACAAGGGGACCGTCGGATGGAAGGCGTTCGCGGGCGATCCGAAGAGCGTGCGCCTGGACGGATACGCCGCGGTGTGCTGGGGGCTCTGCGGCGAAGGCGAGGTCCCGACTCCGGGCGTGGACGCCACGGGGACCTGCTTCTACGGCTACGGGCAGAGCTACCGCATAGTGTCGCTGGCTCCGTCCTGCACCGAGACGATATGCGCCACCGGGGCCGGAGACGTCATAGTCGGGGCAGACGAGTTCAGCAACTACCCAGGATACATCAGGGACAGGCTGGCGACCGGCCAGATAGTGTCGGTCGGCGGATACACCAACCCCAGCTACGAGACCGTGGCCAGGCTCAACCCCGACATCGTGATAGGCGTGGGCGACCAGTCGGTGCACCGCTCCGTGATGGACAAGCTCAGGGCCCACGGCGTCCACTGCCTCGCGACGTTCCCCGGGGACAGCGTGAAGACGATCCTCGACAACACGTACATGGTCGGGGCCGCCATGAACTACCAGCTGAAGGCCGTCCAGACCATCTCGCAGATAGAGGATGCCCTGGACGCCCTCTCCTCGCAGCTGTCGGAGGGGCCTTCGGAAGCCTCCAAGGTGATGATCTCGCTGTCCGCCTCCAAGTCGCCATGGGTGGCCGGCGGGACGACGTACGCTTCCGACGTCATCACCAGGGCCTTGTGCGTCAACATTTATTCCCAGGAGTCCGGCTGGGCGATGGTCAACAGCGAGACCGTGCCTGCCCGCGACCCCGACTACATAATCGTCGTCTCCTCCGACTACGGGAACACCGACCGGGAGTACGAGGACATGGTCTCCTCGCTCTCCGCGGAGTGGAGGAGCACGGCGGCTTTCGAGAACGGCAGCATCTACCTTCTCACGGAAGGGGCCACCGACCTGGCGTCGCGCCCCTCCACCCGCATAGCGCAGTTCACCGAACTGATGTGCAGGATGGTCCAGCCGGGCGTCTTCGACGACGTCGACCTGCCGCTCCATATCGGCGACGACTACAGGGACTATCTCACCATCACGAAGGAGCTGGGGTTCGAGACATGACCGGCATGAGAAAAGCTTGGATTTGGGCCGTCTTGATGGCGGTCGCCGTGGCCGTCCTTCTTTCGGCGGCGCTTCCTTCGGGCGCCCAGGACGACAGGGCACACGTGCTTATTGACAAAGGGAACGGCGACGTCTTCTGGTCTCCCGCTTCAGGGGGGACGATAGGGGAGGCGCTGTCCTCGGCGGCCGCGTCCAGCGGTCTGGACATATCGTTCCAGGGAGGAGCGGTCTCGGTCGACGGGGTCACCGATGCGACGGTCGGATCCCAGACCGTGGGATGGAGGCTGTACGAGTGGGACGGCGTATGGAGGGACGTGACCTCCGAGAAGGACGTCGGCTCTCCCCTCGTCTCCTCGATAGCCCTCGGCCTGTACCCCGCCGGGTTCGTCCCCACCGAGACGCCGGCGCACAAGGGGTCCTGGACGCAGGTCCGCGGGAACTCCTCCATGGACGGGACGATGCCCGCTGACCTGGACTCCGGCGAGGCGATGTCCGTCGAGGTCGCCTGGTCCAGAGGGTCCAACGACTACGTCACGGGGACGGTCCTGGTGGCGCGCGGGAACGCCTACCCGTTCTTCAACGGAGGGTACATGAACACCCAGAGCACCCCCGCGCTCTACTGCGTGGACTGGCTCACCGGCGAGACCGAGTGGGTGATGGAGGTCCCCGCAGGGGTCGGGTACGAGACAATGACAGGCTGCATCGCCGGCGGGTACTACTACCTCCCCACCAGCTACGGCTATATCTACAGGGTCCCGCTCGAGGGCCCCGGGGAGGACTCCCTCTACGTGCAGCTGTCCTCGAGGCTCCTGACCGGCCCCGACAAGGCCCCTGCGGTCACATATGTGGGGTACAGGGAGGCTGGGTCGGACGAATACATGGAAGCGCCCGTCGAGGCCCTGGACACGAAGGCCTTTGACGTTCCGGTCAAGGTCGGAAGCGTCTACGACATCGTCATCTCCGACGGGGAGAGGACGTACAGGGGCAGCATGGCCGTGAACACCGCGGACGCCCTCGGCGTCAAGATATCCGGTTCCACGGCGGAGGACAAGGCCCTGATAGCCGACTTCTCTTCGCGCGTCACCCATTCCTACTCGGACGTAGTCAAGGCGTACGTCTCCAAGGCCAGGTCCCCGGACATGGAGGGCCGCACTATATACAACACCGGCCCCGCCTCCCTGACGTTCTGCGACGGAGCGATCTTCTTCGGCACCAGCGCAGGGTACGTCTACGCCATGGACATGGACCTGAACGTGCTCTGGAAGGCCGACGTGGCAGGGCAGAGCTACTTCGACGCCGTCATGGTGGACGACGGGAGGGTCTTCTCCGGAACGTACAGCGGGAAGCTATACGCCCTGGACTCGTCCACCGGCGAAATAGTGTCCTATGTCAAGGCCGCCGACTACAAGTCAGCCGTCCACGGGGACGGAGGAAGGGTCAGCACCCCCGTGAAGGTGGGCGACGTCCTGTTCTTCTCCACATCGGACGGGCTGGGGATGAGCAGCACCCAGGGCGGGTTCGCCGCATACTCATTCAAGGACGACAGGTTCGAGGAGCTCTTCTCCGAGTCCTCCTACGGCCAGGCGTCCACGTTCATGACCCCCGTTTCCTCGGAAGGCTTCGAGGGCGTCTACTTCGCCACGGACTACGGCCTGATGAGGCTGTCCACGGGCATGAAGCTTGAGATCCTCAACGAGAGCCTGACGGGCATCCGCGCCTCCCCCGTGCTGGCGAACGGGACCGACCTCCTGATGCAGGACTACACCTACGCCAAGAACGGCGTCGGAGGGGCCATGTACAGGGTGTCCCTGGACGGGAAGGTCCTCGCCGAGTTCCAGAGGCCGTCCGAGGTCGACCAGTGGTGCATGAGCCCCATGGTGGCCGTGGGGGACCGCATATGCGCAGGGACCGACAACGGGTTCTTCATCGTCAAGGGGGAGATGCCGTCCGTGTCGGAGAACGAGGAGGGCGGAGGGATGAATCCAGTCTGGATCGGCGTCGGCGCATTCGTCGCGGCCATCGCGGCCCTTCTGATCGCAGCGTACGTGCTGGCTAGGAGGCGCGGCATGTCCCTGGGGAAGTACCTGGCGTCCCTGAGCGGCTTCCGCAACGACGCCATGTCCAAGACGAAGGCCAACAAGCGCCGTCTTATGTTCGTCCTCGCGACGGGCATTGTCCTGATGCTGGTGATGTTCGTCTGCTGCCTGGCCTACGGCCCTTCGATGAGCATGTCCCCCTGGGAGGCCATATCGGACCTGGCCTCCGCCGTGGGCAAGGGCGGGAACGGCCTAACCTTGCCGGAGCTGGTGGTCTACGAGTCCCGCCTTCCCCGCGCCCTCGCGGCCATAGGGGTGGGCGTGGGCCTCGCGATAGCAGGCTGCGTCTACCAGGCGGTAATCCGCAACCCGATGGTCGACCCGTACATCATGGGGGTGTCCTCCGGGGCGGGGACCTTCGCCGTGGCCGGGATCGCCAGCGGCTTCACGTTCTTCGGGCTCCTGGCCAACTCGGACTACATGATCCCGGTGCTCGCGGTCGTGGGCGGGCTCCTCGCCTTCGGTCTGACCATGCTCCTGGCCTCCAAGGCCGGAAGCACCCCCACCGGCTTCGTCCTCGCGGGGGTGGTCATCGGGCTGGCATTCACGTCGGTACAGACCGTGATCCTCACCACGTCGGACTCCGACAAGCTCCACAACGCGGTCTCGTGGCTGTACGGGAGCTTCACCAGCGTGGACTGGGGGACGGTATGGCTGATCATGGTCCCGTCGATATTCATATCGCTGGCCCTGTTCATATGGGCGAAGGAGCTGAACCTGGTCCTGCTCGGGGACGACAACGCCCAGCAGATGGGCCTGAACGTGAAGAGGTTCGACGCCTTCATGCTGATAATGGCCTCTGTCCTGACTTCCGTCTGCGTCGCATTCGTCGGAATAATCGGGTTCGTGGGCCTGGTAGTGCCTCACGTGTGCCGCATGATACTCGGCGGCGACCACAGGCTGGTCCTCCCCGCCTCCATGGTCCTCGGGGCAGCGCTGATGCTCCTCGCCGACCTGCTGGCCAGGATGATAATGATACCCTTGGAGCTCCCGGTAGGCGCCATAACCACCGTGGTGGGGGTCCCGCTTTTCGCCTATCTTCTTGTAAAGAGGGGGAAGATGTACAATGGATGAAGCGCCGCTCTTGGAGCTCAGGAATCTGAACAAGGTCTACGACGACGGGTTCCACGCCGTCCGCGACGTGTCCTTCAGCCTGCCGGCGGGGAAGCTGGTGGGGCTGATCGGACCGAACGGGTGCGGGAAGTCCACCATGATGAGGTGCATCAACAAGATGCATCCTATCACGTCCGGGGACGTCCTGATAGACGGTAGGTCGGTATTGGACCAGAGCGTCGCGGAGATAGCCAGGCAGGTCGCCAACGTCCCCGCGGAGCTGAAGAACAGCTTCGGCCTGACGGTGTACGAGACGGTCATGCTGGGGCGCTACCCCCACCTAAGGAACCTGTGGTGGGAGACCGAGGAGGACGAGACCGAGGTCGTGGAGGCCATGAGGAAGTTCGGCGTACAGCACCTACAGGACAGGCAGATCAACATGCTCTCCTCGGGAGAGATGCAGAGGGTCCTGATAGCCAAGGCTTACGTCCAGAACCCCAGGCTGATGCTCGTCGACGAGCCCACCTCCCATCTGGACATGAAGTACAAGTTGAACGTCATGGAGTACCTCCGCGCGATGGTCCGCCAGAACATGACCGCCCTGGTTGCGGAGCACGACATCTCCCTGATGGCCAGGTACTGCGACCTGTGCGTGATTATGAAGAAAGGGGAGCTGGTCGCCATCGGGAACCCCAGGGAGGTCATCACCGAGGATCTAGTCCGGGACGTGTACGACGTGGTGGCCAACGTGGGGTTGGACAAGGACGGGGAGATCTACGTCCTCCCTAAGAGGTTCGTGGGGGACTACGAGCTCTGACCCGACCCTTCGACTTTATCTAAACGCATCCTATGCGGGTGCATATGGCCGTGTGCATCCGCGTTCCCAAAACCCAGGGCGAGGCAGTCAGGTCCAGGCTGATGTCCGAAGGGAGGCTTGACCTGGGCTCGAGGATACGTTCCGACGGGGACTTCCTGCTCATACCTGTGGTGGGAGGCCCTATAGAGGGCTACGAGTCCGTGGAGGCCGACGTCGGCTCGCAGGAGCGGCGCTCCACCGACTACCGGGAGGTCGCCGAGGTCCCGGAGGAGCTGAAAGGCTTTCTGCCGTCGTCCTTCGACGTCGTCGGGGACGTGGCCATGATCAAGCTCCCGGAGGAGCTCCTTCCGTACAAGGAGGGGATAGGTAGCGCGCTGATGTCGGTGAACAGGAGCATCCGCACGGTATTCCTGGATTCCGGGGTCAAAGGGGAGTACCGGGTCCGCGACCTCGAGAGGATAGCAGGCTCTGGGCCCTCGGAGACGGTGCACAAGGAGTTCGGCGTCCGCCTGTGGACCGATCCCGCCAAAGTCTACTTCAACCCCAGGCTGTCGTCCGAGCGCGCCAGGATAGCCTCCCAGGTGAAGGACGGGGAGGTGGTCATAGACATGTTCGCGGGAGTGGCCCCTTTCGGGACCGTCATATGCAGGCTCGCCAGGCCGGAGGCGGTGTACTCCATCGACCTCAATCCGGAGGCGGAGCGCTTCGCCCGCATCAACGCCGAGAAGAACCATGCCGACAGGCTCCGGCCGATGACGGGAGACTCGTCCGAGCTCGTCTACAGCCTCCCCATGGCCGACCGCATCATCATGAACCTCCCTCAGATCGCGGACAGGTTCCTCCGCTTCGCTATGGACAGGCTGAAGGTCGGGGGCGTGGCCCACATGTACAAGATAATAGAGCGCGAGGCGTTCCCGGGATTCTGCGACGGCCTGGTGTCGGGAATGTCCGAGATCGGGTTCGGCATACGCATAGAGAGCTCCGAGCTCAAGACCTACTCGCCCACGATGAGCGTGTACTCGCTTGACATCTTCCGGGAGTCATGACGGCCGATGCTGTGAGCCAGTGCTGAACATTTATATACAACCAATACTGCGAGACGGCAACAAAAGACAGTTAATTTTAAATACCAACATGGGGGATACTATAAACGTTGAGCCGTCACAGAAAATAAGACGAGCATCAACATAAACATGAAGAGGTCGATAAAAATGGTCACCATCATCACTGCAGCTATCGTCGCCGGAATCACCCTCGCAGCCGTCGTCGCAGTCACCTATGCAGCCTTCAGGGCGGACAACGCCAAGGGAGAGACCACCAAGCACTACTACCTCGGACAGAACGGCGTTTCCGAGTGAGATCCAAATAACAATAAACGGGGGATTATCCCCCGCCTCCAATTTTTTCTTTCACTTTCTTTCTACGCTGCTTGCTACTGGCAAGGCTTCCGCATCGTTCGATTTTCGTACCTCCGTCCAGCGCAGAGGGCGCTCTACTGCTTTCGTTCCAATCGAGCGATCCCGGCAATGGATGCAGCACTCTGTCGGTTACAGATAAATATAAATATAGGACGGACTTATTCGTTTATTGATAACTCATTATAATTGATGAGCAACTCATGAAACGTCTTTGTTTTCCTCCCTTGGGCCGGGGGCACCCGACCCTCTCCTATCATTCTTGCGCAGATGCATCCGATCGCTTCTTCACCGGCTCCAGCGTGACCCCGGTCTGCCCCTGGTAGTTGCCGGACCTCTGGGAGTAGTCCTTCAGGGTCTCGGAGCTGAGGGTCTCGAACACCATCTGGCAGAACCTCTCGCCTATCGGCAGCTCCAGAGGCTCGTCCGTCGCGTTGTATGCGCCCAGGGTGAGGGTCCCTTCGAACCCCGCGTCGATCTTCCCGAAGGCCCCTATCGCCCCCCTCCTTATCCAGGTGGTCCTCATCCAGAGCTGGGCGCAGACGTCGGAAGGCATCCTGACGCGCTCGACGGTCGACACATAGAACATCGTCCTCGGAGGGACGGCCACCGTGCCCTCCCTCTTGACCTCGGGGTCCCCTCTGACGGAGATCTCGGCGATGCGAAGGTCGTATCCGTTCGGGGTCAGGCTCCTGTCGCTGTAGTCGCTGATGCCGAGGCGGCCCGTTCTCATGCTCTCCAATATGTCCTTGTCCGAAAGAACAGCCATGCGGAGGCGATGCAGAGCGCGATAATAACGTTTAGTAGGGGCTGGCATATTCCGTGCCATGATCTTCCCTCCGTTCTTAGCAGAGTCAGGAAAGATAGGCGTCACCGCCCCCTCCTTCGGGGTCGTGGACCCGACGGACGTAGCCCGCTTCAATAACGCAAGGAGGAGGCTCTCCGCGATGGGGCACGAGACGGTCTTCACGCCCGACGTGTTCACCGCCGACGAGGCCGGAAGGAGCGCCCCGGCGGAGCAGCGCGTGGCCGAGCTCCGCTCCCTGCTGGAGGACGAGGACGTAGGGTATGTCGTGGCAGCCAAGGGCGGCGACTACCAGATAGAGATGCTCCCCCTGATGGACTGGGACCACCTGAGGAGCCACCCCAAATGGATGCAGGGGTACTCTGACAACACGGTCCTCCTGTTCAAGGCCACTGCGGAGCACGACGTCGCCACGATATACGGCGGCAACTTCGGCGACTACGGCATGGAGCCGTGGCACAGGAGCGTCTCCGAGAACCTGGAGATCGTGGAGGGGAGGAGGTCCCAGCAGGATTCCTTCCCGTTCCACGAGGAGGGGTTCGCCGACAGGGTCACAGGCCTGGAAGGGCTGAGGGAGGAAGCCAGGACGGAATGGGCCTCCTCCTGCGGCGACGTGTCCTTCGAAGGGAGGCTCATCGGCGGATGCATGGACGTGCTGGAATGGTTCTACCGCAAGGGCACGGCAGACCCCTCGGGGTTCGTCTCCAGATACGGCGGCGAGGGGATAGTCTGGTACATGGAGACATACGACATGGACGAAGGCCGGGTGGCCAGGACGCTGGAGGGCATGGCCGAGGACGGATGGTTCGAAGGGGCCAGAGGGTTCGTGTTCGGCAGGCCGCTCTTCTTCAAGGGCGAGGACTACGCCGCCACGGTTCGCGACGTCCTCTCCGGGCTGGGCGTTCCGATGGTGTTCGGCGCCGACGTCGGCCACAAGGCCCCCAGGATGACATTCGTCAACGGCGCCAGAGCGAGGCTCGACGTGTCCGGAGGAGGGTGCAGGCTGACGTACCCGGGCTTCGCATGATTCCGTCGCCAACCGCGGGGAACTTTTAAAGCCCGTACCATGATGCCCCGGCATGGATTGGATTCTTCTGGGGATTCCTGTCGGCATAGTCCTCCTCTACTTCGGGTCGGACTGGCTGGTCAAAGGGGGCAAGGGCCTGGCCCTGCGTCTGGGGATCCCCCCTTTCGTTATCGGGCTCACGATTCTCGCGTTCGGCTCTTCCGCTCCCGAGTGCATCACGTCCATCGTCAGCACAAGCAATCCCGGGATAATCATCGGGAACGTCATAGGGAGCAATATCGCCAACATAGGCCTCGCGATAGGCGCCGCTGGGATCATCGCCCCGATGGCAGCTAAATACTCCACGATGAGGTTCGAGCTCGCCACGATGCTGTTGACTGCCATAGCCCTCTTCCTCCTGGCCTTCGTGGGTTACGCGGGCCTCGTGGTCGGACTGGTCTTCGTGGCCTCCCTCCTGGTGTTCGTCTATCTCGTCTACCGGATGAAGAAGAACGATGAGGAGGGGCAGGAGGTCTACACCTCCGAGGTCGAGGAGGACGAGAAGCCGCTCGGCTATCCGATCCTCGTCGCTCTGGTCGTCGTAGGCCTAGTGATGCTGTACTTCGGGGCCAGGTTCTTCGTGGACGGCGCTGTCGAGCTCGCCCACATGCTTGGTATCTCCGAGCTCCTCATAGGCCTCATAGTGGTCGCCATAGGCACATCCCTGCCCGAGATATGCATCAGCGTCATAGCCGCGCGCCGCGGGGAGAACGACATGGCGGTCGCGAACATCGTCGGCAGCAACATATTCAACGTGCTGTTCGTCCTCGGGATCGGAGCCTGCCTGGTCGATGTCCCGATACCCGAGTCCGCGCTGTACTTCCACATGCCGGTGATGATCCTGCTGACTGTCGGAATGATAGCCTCCGTCCGCCTGAAGAACAGCATATCCCGGCCGGTGGCCGCCTGCTTCATGGCGGTCTATGCAGCCTACGTGGCGATAATGATCGCCGTCCCTTCTCTGACCATCTGAGGGGCCGAGGCGGGGGCGACCCTGCCTTCCGGCCTCCGCGGTCGTCCCTTGTTCAGCACCAGTATGATCTCCCCCTTGCCGGGGATCCTCAGCCTGAACACGTTGTCCAGGAGCCCTTCGCATCTCTTGTCGGAGCCGCTCGGCTTCAGGCTTATGGCGGACTCCCCGTCCTCCTCCAGCTCCATTCAGTCGGCTATCGACCGCAGGTCCATGTCCTTGGCGTCCTCGACGCACGCCTTGATGACCAGAGACAGGACCCTCTTGTTGTGCACGAGGGCTCTGAACTCTTCTTTGCTGGCCCCTCTTGAAACGGTCTTCTCGGATGTCATGACGCATCGGAATGACGACTCGTCGCAGAGGATATAACGCTCGCACCGTGCGCGCACGCTAAATCCGCTGGAAGAACGGGAGAAGGGGAAGCGGTTTGACGCGGGGGACCGTCCTTGCTCAGGCTCTGTTGAACTTCGACTTGGGCTGTCTGCAGCGGGGGCAGCGCCAGTCGTCGGGAAGGTCCTCGAACGCCGTTCCAGGCGGGATGCCGTGCGCAGGGTCCCCTTCAGCAGGGTCGTAGACGAACCCGCACACGGAGCAGACGTACTTCCCGGAGGCCGTCTTGAAGGTAACCTCTCCGGGAGGGATGGTCTCGGGGGGATCGGACAGATCGACGATCCTCCTGCCTTCGAGGTTCTCGTATCCCTGGGGGGTGTGGGTCGACAGGTACACTGTCGGGTGATGCGACACGAACTCCCTCACGCGGTCCAGGGTCTCGCGGGTGGCGTCGCGGTCCTCGTATACGACGGAGAGCTTGTTCTCGTACAGAGCCTCGTCCACGTAAGTGATGTCGCCGTGCATCATGTAGAACAGCCCGTCGTCCTCGACGATCACCAGGCTGTTCCCCTTGGTGTGGCCGGTCGCCTTTATGTAATGGATGTTCTCGGCCACGGTCTGGGACTCGGGGAAGCAGAAGTACGGGCCGTCGTCGAAGTCGACCGGCACTATGTTGGGGATCCCCTGCAGCTCCTGGGCGTCGAGCTCGGCCCTGTTCACGTATATCTTGGCGTTGGGGAACGACTTCAGCTCCCCGGAATGGTCGCTGTGCTTGTGCGTCAGCAGGATCTTCGTCACCTGCTCCGGCCTGTAGCCCAGGGCGGCGAAGGCCTCCATGTACGTGCAGATGTCCTTGCCTGTGTATATCAAGGTCTTCTCGTCTGGGACCTCCTCGGGAGTGCCTGCGGGGATCCCCGTGTCCACCAGGATGACCTCGTCGCCGGTGTCTATGAGGTAGTTCGTGAGCCCGGAGCGGTAGCGCTTCTCCGGATCGAAGGCCTCCATGCCCTCCTCGCCTCCGAAGGCGAACCCCTGGGTCGCGAACCCGTCCGTCCTGAACCTTATGGCTTTTATCTGCATGAGCGACGGAAGCATGTGCGGGTTGATAAACAAGGCTGCGGACGGAACCGGAGCAGACTCATGAGTTGATGGAAAAGATGTGGTGCAAGGGATGGGATTTGAACCCACGGACCACTAAGGACAAGGCCCTCAACCTTGCGTCGTTGGCCATGCTTGACTACCCTTGCACTGGTAGACCCTCGTATAATCGACTTACATTTATACCTTTCTATAGTCCAGACCTCGATCCGCGAATCTGAAGGGAGTGCCGGCGGCGCCCATCAGGGAGGAGTACTCCTCTTTGGAGAGGCCGCCCGTGCACAGCACCGTCCATCCGGCTCCTGCGAACTCGGAACGGATCCCGCACGGGACCAGTCCGTGGCGGGCGTAGAATCTGACCCTCCTGCTCCGCTCGTCCTGCTCCGGCCCGGGGGACTCCGCGTTGAGGAAGACGCGCCTCCCCTCCATCCTCTTCTTCAGAAGCTCCAGCGCCTCCCCTCCTATGCCTCTCGAGCGGAGCCCCTCGGACACGGCCAGGAAGCCGAGGAAGCACACGTCCCCGCGGACGAGGTACAGCATGAGCCCTGCCGCCGCCCCGTCGCGCACGATCGCCTAGAAGCCGTTGCCGTCCTCCGACCCGACCTCCAGCATCTCGTCCACTGATACGCGCTCGTTCGCGGGGAAGGACTCCTCGTTGATCCTGGACACGTCCGGGAGGAAGGGGGAGCCCCTGCTCAGAGGGACGAGCTCCATTCTCGGCGCTTCCAGCTGTACGCCGCCTTCCCGAGCGCCAGGACGTTCTCGTCTGGGCTGGTGATGGGGGTCTCGCACCCGGGGGCCAGGATGAACCCTCCGCCCTCGGCCGCCGCGTCCATTATCCTGTAGCACTCCTTCGTTATGGACTCCGGCGTCCCCGACATCATCTGCGTCACGGGGTCTATGTTCCCCATGATGGCGAACTTCCCTGCGGCGTTGGCCTTCGCCTTCGCGGGGTCCACGGCGTGGTCGAAGCTCAGGCAGTCCGCCCCGGTCTCAGGAAGCTGCTTCATCGTTTCCAGGGTGTTGCCGCAAATGTGGACGAAGGCGGGGATGGAATTGTCCATGGCCTTCACGTCGGCGACGACCTTGGCTATGTGCTCCTTGGAGTACTCCGCGAACATGTCTGGGGGGATGAGGTCCTGCGACGAGGTGGGGTCGGCCATCCACATGACGGTGGAGCCCGAGTCGATCATGCACCTCTGCATGTCCGACACCAGGACGGTGACCTTCTTTATCAGCGCCTTCACGAGGTCCGGGTCCATGAACGTGTTCATGATCATGTTCTCCACGCCCATCACATATCCCGCGGTGGTTATGGGGCCCCAGGACAGGCCGCATATGTGGAGGTCCTCCGGCAGGATCCTGGCCGTCTCCCGGATGCTCTCGGTGAACACCTTGGTGTAGTTCGGGCAGGTCCTCGCGTCGTAGGGGTCGAACAGCTCCAGGCGGTCTATGTCCTCCTGGGTGTCCACGATGTGCCCCGGGACGCGGCCGTAGTCGTTCTCGGGGAAGTCCACCTTCATCCCCAGGTCCAGGAACGGCACCTGGGAGTCGAGGATGGGCTTGACGAAGTCCGAGAGCGTCCTCATGGAGTAGTCGACGGACACCCTGGCGGATATCTTCGGGTCCCATCTGGCGGCCTGTACGGTCTCGCCAGCGCTGTGGGCGGCCGTGGCCAGCGCGAAGTTGTTCACGGGGACCCTCTCCCCTTCCTCGAACCTTAGGGCCGCCTCGACGCACGCCCTGTGCCCTGCATCTTTCATGCGATGTAATCCCTTAATGGATTCATATTCTTTTCAGATGCGGCGGATGACGCTCTCGGTGAACTGGTCGGTCGTCAGGGAGCCGCCCATGTCCGGGGTCCTGTCCCCGGAGCGGTAGGCCTCGCAGAGCGCGCCCATGACGGCCTCGGCCTCCCTGGCGCGCCCCATGCTGCTCAGCGCCATGCTACCCCCTATGATCATGGACGTGGGGTTCACGTACGCTGGGTCGACGGGCTCCCTGGGCGCGGTGGAGACAGAGAGGAAGAACTCGTCCCCGACATAGGCGCTGGGCGATATGTGGTTGCCCCCTGTGAGCCCTGCGAGGATGCCTCCGGCGGTCTTGCCGAACAGGTCCACGCACACGATCGTCTCGTACTCGGACGGGTCCCTGGTGACGAACGCGGCCCACCTGTGGACCGGCTCCGACGACAGCTCGAACTCCCCCGTCCCGAAGATGTCGCCGAAGCACTCCTCGAACATGGAGCTGGATTCCGGGAACGTGTCGCTGGTTATGCAGGCGACCTTCCTCTTGCGCTGCAGCTCCGCGACGGACATGGCCTTGGCCATCATCCTGCTGTAGGACGCCTTCCTCACGTACTTGGTCAGGGTCACCCCGCCCAGGTCCTCCGTCTCCACGATGTCCTTGCCGGGGACGGGGCTGCAGTACCACAGGGACGCGTCTATCCCGGGATGCCCCAGGTCCTCCGAAAGCGTGCGGAAGCTGTTGAACACGGCGTACAGGTCTAGCTGCACCCTGAGCATGTTCAGGGGGTCCTTGCGGGGGTTCCAGCCGATAGGGCCCAGGTCGAGAGGCCCGCAGAGGGCGGTGCTGCACTCGTTGAACAGGTCCAGGGTCTCGTGGGGGAGCATGGAGGCGGTCCTGTCGTAGGCCGAGGCCCCTATGTCGCTCTCCAAGAGCTCGATGCCGTCGGCAGCCGCCTCTATGATCTCGCGGGCGGAAGTCGTGAGGGACGGGCCTATGCCGTCCCCTGGGAGGAGTAGTATCTTGTCCATGTCTGCGTGTCCTCGCGGTTTGCGGGTCGGGATTGATATTAGCACCGACGTGTTGATAAAGCTATGCGGTGCGCGCACGCCACATCGCCGGAAGAGGAAAAGGAAGGACGCACCTTCGCGATGCGCCCTGAAAGGTTTCAGAGGAGCCTGTCGACGAGCGAGGCGTAGATCAGGGGGAGGGTGATGGTGGCGTCCCCTTCCACGGTCATCTTCTTGGCGTCGGCCTTGACCTTTCCCCAGGAGACGGCCTCCCTGAGCCTGGCTCCGGAGAGGGACCCGTCGTACTCCTCGGCGGTGGTGAGGTAGACCGCGTAGTCCAGCCCTCCGCGGAACTGGTTCCACCAGATGACGTGGTGCTTGGAGATCCCTCCTCCTATCATGAGCGCGCCGGTCCTCTTGGCGTGGTTGGTGACCTCGGACAGCATCTGCTCGTCCCCGAAGAGGTCGATCCTGAACTTCCTGTGGGTCTGGTAGTACATCCAGAGCTGGCATCCGAAGGACCCGTCGGTGATCCCGGGGACGACTATGGGGACCTTGTTCTTGTAGCACTGGTACATGAGGGAGTCCTCGTCGTTCATCCTCTTCCCGACCTCCCAGATGATTTCGTGGGTGGTCATGGAGTCCTTTCCCTCGAAGATCTCGTCGAACATGGGGAGGATCTCGCCTTCGAGCACCTCTCCGTAGCACGAGTCCGGGACCAGGACGTTCCCGAGCCCGGAGATGGAGTACTCGTCCCTGAGCTTCGCGTCGTCCATCATGAAGTCTCCCTTGAAGTAGTCCTCGTAGGTCCTGGAGATGTCGTGGTCGAGCGTCCCGCAGGTGGTGATGATGAGGTCCACCATGTGGTTCCTGACCATGTCCACGATGACCCCGTGGGTCCCTGTGGCGTTGATGCACGCGGGGAAGGAGAGGATCCTAAGGCACTCCTTGTCGCCGATCATCTTCTCGGCGATGTCCGCGGCGTCGGCCAGCTTCTGGGCGGTGAACCCTCCCGCGCGGCCCATGGCCTTCAGGATCTGGTCCACTGTCATCCCTTTCGTGACCTTTATGTCCTCTACCGGAATAAGCTCGAGTTCTTCAGGCATGTTATCGTCTCTGCGCCGGGCTAGAGGCACGCCGTTAAAATATGTTACTGAAAGGGCCTTAGCGCGGCCAGCATCCTCCGGGCCACGTCCTCCGGGGAGCCGGAGCCGTTCACAGGGACCACGCCAGGGACCGCCAGGGCCTTCCTCCGGACCTCCTCCATGGACTCCCGGTTCTCGAACATCTCGAGCTCCTTCCCGCGGGAGGACACGCGGCCCATGGCGACCTCCGGCTCCACGTCCACGAACAGCATCGCGTCCGGGCGGGGCATCACCGCGGAGAACAGCCTGAACACCGCGGCGTCCATAGGCGCAGGCAGGTACATCGCGGAGAGGGTGTACCTGACGGCTATGACGTCGCACTCCGCCTTCCTTATCCTGGACGACCCCAGGAGCATCTCCGCGGACATGAACGCGGCGGCGAAGAGGGCGGCCGGCAGCCCTTCCTTGAGGAGGAGGCGCCTGCAGGTCCTTCCGAGCAGCCCCTTCCCTGGATGCTCCACGAGCACGACCTCCCTCCCTTCCGAGCGGAGCGCATCCGCCAGGACCTCGGACGCGGTGCTCTTGCCGCTCCCGTCGAGGCCGTCGATGCTCAGGAACATGCGCTCCCATCGGGGGCCGGATATATATCGGCTGTCCATTCATCCGGCATGATGGTCATGGTGCCCGGGGAGGGGCGCGAGGATGCCCTGGAAGGGAGGAGGGTGCTGGTATGGACCTGCGAGACCTGTGCGAGGCTATGCGGGGTGGGAGGCAGGGAGAAGGCGGAGAGGACGGCGGAGGACCTCAGGAGCAGGGGGTTCGACGTGGTCGGGGTCGCATCCACCTCGGCTTCCTGCCTCATGCCCAAGGCGATGAGGCTCTCCGAAGGGTCCCCGGAAAGGGACGTGGTGCTCGCCCTCTGCTGCAGCATCGGCGCGGAGTGCGCCAGGAAGGCCACCGGGAAGGAGGTCGTGAACCCCGTGGAGACGCTGGGCGCAGGATACCTGGACGAGGGCGGGGTCCCGAGGCTGTCGGACATCTGATATACATCCTATATTTTACGAGCGTCAGTGGTAGCAATGATAATGCACGAGCTCTCCAAGGACAGGGTTTCCCCTGAGAAGTTCATCGCGGTGATCGAGATCCCCAAGGGAAGCAAGGTGAAGTACGAGATCGACGAGGAGACCGGGATGCTGGCCCTCGACAGGATCCTCTCCACTTCCACCGAGTACCCCTGGAACTACGGGTTCATCCCCAGGACCTACGCGCCGGACGGAGACCCCCTCGACGTCGTCCTCCTGTGCTCCGAGACCCTGTTCCCCAACATCCTCGTCGAGTGCAAGCCCATCGGCCTGCTGAAGATGGTCGACGGCGACGACCAGGACGACAAGGTCATAGCCGTCCCCACCAAGGACCGCCACTTCAGGGACTTCGACAGCATCACCCAGCTCCCCAAGCACCTCACCGAGGAGATCAGGCACTTCTTCTCCGTCTACAAGGCCCTGGAGGGGAAGGTCACCGAGGTCAAGGAGATGCTGGACGCGGACGCGGCCAAGGAGATGGTCGTCGCCTGCAGAAAGATGTACGACGAGAAGTTCCCCGACATGTGAAGGGCTGCTCCTTTGCTGTATAGTTAAATACCACATCCTTATTGCTCAGAAGGAGGACCTACAATGTACACCATGATAAAGGACGTCGAGAGGCTCGTCTGCATCCCGCCAGCGGAGCTGGGCGAGGACATAGACAGCATCGTCGACAAGCTCACCTGGGAGACGTACGGGGGCAGGCTGGGGGAGGACAAGTCGTTCACCGTCCTCATCCAGAACGTCAGGCCCGTGGGTCCAGGACGCATCGTCCATGGGAACGGCGGGGTCCATCAGGCCGTGAAGTTCGACCAGATGGTCTTCAAGCCCGAGAACGACGAGATCATCGAGGGCAACGTCGTGGAGATAGTCAAGTTCGGGGCGTTCGTCAAGTTCGGCCCTCTGGACGGCCTCCTCCATGTGAGCCAGGTGATGGACGACCGCGTCGACATCGACGAGTCCAACCAGAGGCTCGTGGGCAAGGAGAGCGGAAGGAGCCTGGCCGTCGGGGACGTCGTCAGGGCGAGGATAGTCAGCCTCGACCTCAACGAGAAGGACCCCCAGGAGAGCAAGATCGGTCTCACGATGCGCCAGACCGGCCTCGGGAAGCTCCAGTGGCTGGACGAGGACAACAAGAAGAAGAGCAAGGGGGACGAGCAGGATGAGTGACGTCAAGAACCTGGTCGCGTGCAAGAGCTGCAAGAGGCTGTACGACAGCGCACAGCTCAAGACCTCGGGCCAGACCGCCTGCAGGCTCTGCGGGGGCGCCCTGACCAAGGACTGGCAGGGCTATCTCGCGATCATCGACTTCGAGAAGTCCGAGATAGCGAAGACCATGGGCATCTCCGACAACGGGAAGTACGCCCTGAAGGTCCGCTGACGCTCATGTTCGAGAGGGACCTGGTGCTGCCTGCTTCCGAGAGGCAGGCTTTCAAGGAACCTATCGGAGAGGAGCTGCGCGACTCCGACCTGGGGTCGCTCGGCAGAGGAAACCTTTTGGTGACCGTCGGGGACGTGGTATCCCTGACGTTCAGGAAGCGCGGCATAAGGCCGGACCTGTCCATATACGACGGGTTCACCGAGCGCCGCGAGATGACCGGATTCGCGGAGCTTGTCGAGGACGAGCCCAAGGAGAGGGTCGTCAGCCCTGCGGGGACGATATCGGCCCAGCTCGCCGATGCGGTCCGCAGGAGCATCGAGGGGTCCGGAAGCGGGCTGATACTCGTGGACGGGGAGGAGGACCTGGCGCTGCTGCCTTGCATCCTCTACGCTCCCGTCGGGACGAGGATCGTCTACGGATGGCCCGGACGGTGCATGATGCTCGTGACCACGGACGAGACCATCCAAATGAAGGCCGCCAATCTGGCCGCTAGAATGGAGGAAGCCATATGAAAATGGATATAACCCAGCAGAAGGAGAACCCTCTCCTCAAGAGGACCGAGGTCTGTTTCACGATCGACCACGCCGGCGAGACCACTCCCGGAAGGAACGCGGTCGCGGAAGAGGTCGCAAAGAAGCTGAAGACCAAGAGGAACTGCGTCGTCGTAGACAGCATCGAGTCCGTCTACGGGAAGGGCATGTCGAAGGGATACGCCAAGGTCTACGACAGCATGGAGGCCGCTCTCGAGTACGACCGCAAGCACCTCCTGAAGAGGAACGGGATCGAGGCCCCCAAGGCCGAGGCTCCCGCCGCGGAGGAGTGATTAGGATGGCAGCAAAGGCAGCACCCAAGAAAGCGGCATCCAGCAAGAGGGACGCGTACAAGGTCGAGGGCGGGAAGCTCGTCAGGACCAAGCCCGTTTGCCCCAAGTGCGGGCCCGGGGTCTTCATGGCCACTCACAAGGACAGGAAGGCCTGCGGACGCTGCGGATACACCGAGTTCAACCAGAACTGAGGGTTCCGATCCTGCCGGGGGTTCCCCGGCCAAACGCCTTTCCTTCTCAAGGACCCGTAGTATAGTCTGGATAGAATGGGGGCCTCCGGAGCCTCGGACTCGGGTTCGAATCCCGACGGGTCCGCTAGACTATCTGTCCAGATGTTTCTTTTCGGCAAGGAATGGTTTTCGGCCCATATCGGCCCTTTTTCAATGTTTATGGGGATTATGCATAATTACTATAGCATATATGCGGAGATTATACGGATTCTCCGTGTATGATCCGAATATTTATTTCAGTTTAAATAACGCGTTTTCGAGCGATTTCGGGCCTCCCGCGGGCTTCCCGGAGATGGTTGGATGGATGTGCCAATGATGCGGTGGACGGCTCCGGGATATTATTGGGGCGTCTTTTCATGACGTTCTTTTATTAAACAATGTATTTTATCATATAACAATCGATTAAATCGAAAATATCGACAGGTTTCTCACAAAGTTATTGCACAGTCAATAACATCCGCTCGGAACGGCATGAAGGGCCTCCTCGGGGCGGAGGCAGGCGCTTACCGGCCGCCGGGCCGCATGCGCGCCTCATCCTGAGCCCTCGCCGCTAGTGCATCGGCGCCGGGCCGCGGCGTATCGCGATCCCGCGAATCTGCCCGGCGCCTGAAGTCGACGGTCCGGCTCATGCGCCCGTGCAGGACTCCCTCCTGTAATACTTGTTTGTTGTTAGTTTGTTAGGTTATTAGGGACGGCCCGGTGCGGTGCTCGGGCCGGTACCTCCTCGCCGGTGCGACGTCCCTCTGACCCTTGTTTGTTGTTAGTTTGTTAGGTTGTTTGGGACGGCCCGGTGCGGTGCTCGGGCCGGTACCTCCTCGCCGGTGCGACTTACCCTCCTAGCGATTGCAGTGTTGTCCGATCCAGGGGACGTAGATGCACACGGTTTTTCCGGGAATCCCTCTAGAAGGGTCTGATAAGATAGATATATACGCGCTACGCGAGGTGCATGGCGTGGTGTGTGTGGGATTGCTGGCTGACTTCCGGGTCGCACACGGCTTCGCAGCCCGTGTCGCACGCTCCGGCGAGAGGGGGGCTCCGCCGGCGCGCCCCGTCGACGCCTATTCGTCCCGGCCATGTTCCCTCGTCGTGTGAGCCGCCAGACGTCTGCCCCCGAGGGAAGCGCGGCCCTCGGGGGGCTTCTTTCACGTTTCTGGCATTCCCTCGGCATCCGGCGCAGCATAGGCGTCGCCGTCGGTGTGGTCGCGCTCAATCATTATCTAATTGTATCCATATTTCCTTTTGAGGATAACATGAACTCGGACAAAGAGCTATTCTCCGGCCATGTTCAAGGCTTCACGGCGCCGGGAGCGGTGGTGGCGTTCGTCGGATCCCGCAACGACGCCCTCCTCTGCGCCGTTTCCTTCTGTCAGGCCTTGGTGGAGGGGCGTCTAAGGGGGAATCCCGGGCGCGCCATCGCCGTTACGAACGCCATGTTCGTCCGCGCGGGGGAGGACGGCTGCGAGCAGGTATCGGCTCCACGGGGCGTGATAGTCGCGCCGACCGTCGCAGAGGCCTTCCACGACGCCGTGGAGATCCTCAGGGGCGCAGCAGAGGAAGGCAGGCTCACGGTGGTCCTCCTTGACGCCCCGGAGGGGGTCCGGGGCATGGAGATAAGCGGCGGGCTCGTCGAGGCCTTCCGCAGTGCGGGGGCCGTGCTCTGGCTGGCGGTGCCCGAGGCTTCCGAGGGGGCGGTCACCCATACCATCAGGGTGCTGGGGGTCGGGGAATGGAGCCGCGCGGGCGGTCGCCGCGCCGCCAGGGGGACGGGCCTCGTCGCGCGCATCCGCGAGGGGACCGGCGGGGAAGAGCACACGCTCGCCGTCCCCGAGGCGTCTTGGGCGTAGCCACTAGAGTCCCTCCCGCTTGGAGGGTGGGCCGTCCGTCCCCGCCCACTCGAACCGCCCAGCGGGTCGCTTCCCTCCGACGTTGCGGAGACAGGAAAGGTCCAGGCCTCATCCCGCGCCGACGGAGGGAAGGGAAGCGCGTCCCCTGAACCGGGGAGGGAGGCCGCAGCGCGTGAGCTCCGCGACGAGGTGGTCTGGAGGATGTACGGGTCGGGGTTCACCCACAGGCAGATCGGGCAGGCCTTCGGCGTGACCGACAGGACATCGAAGAACTGGGTGGCGAGGATCAAGGCCCGCTCCCGATGGCCGTTGCGGACTCGGAGGGCACGCCTATGGCGGCTTCTGGCAGGGCCTCCGCTCGTCCTTCTGACGCCGGACGACATCGGCTCAAGGGCGTGGGGGCCAGGCGGCCGCAGATTGCATCGAAAGCGCCGCCTCCGATCCGATGCCGCAGCCTCTTGCGCTTTCCTGACCGACTATGGAAACGGGCGGCATGCCATTCGGAGACGGAGAAGCAGCTAGCAAAGGCCGGCAACGGCTTCATCCGCCTCTTCATATCTGTTGTCGGCTGCACCCGAGGCATGCTCGCTGTCAGGCTGTTATGTTGTTCGGGTATGCGATGAGGCCGAAGTCTTCCGATCGTCGTAGCGTCTCGTACAGCTGGCACTGTGCTCTCTGCAGCAGAGATCGTCTATGTTATGTGTGGTCGAACGACCTAACAACCTAACAAATTAACAATCTAACAACAAACAAGGCTACAAAGGGGCCGCCGAGCCGGCGCAGGATCCGAGTCGCCGAGGGGCGCCCGCTGACTCCGGGAATTGGGCAGTCCTAACAACCTAACAACCTAACAACAAACAAGGATCACAGGAGGGAGACTTGCACGGGCGCATGAGCTGGACCGCCGACTTCAGGCACTTGGCTGTCCCTAACAACCTAACAAACTAACAACAAACAAGGATCAGAGGGACGTTGCACCGGCGAGGAGGGGTTGACCCGAGACTGTATCGAACCGCCCCTAACAACCTAACAAACTAACAACAAACAAGGAACACACGGGGATAGGTCTGCATGGGCGCGGGTGCTAAGCTGCCTAGGTGGCGCCCGCTTACTTTGGTCATCGGGCAGTCCTAACAACCTAACAACAAACAGGGTATCGTCAGCCTGCCTGTTTCTTTCGATTGGCCATCGATGAAGGTATGGGTATATCGTTCCCCCTCGAACCGCCTTTGAATGGGTCTCCGCTCACTTCCGGCGACCGACCGTTCGTCGATTTTTTCTGTATTATATTATCGCTATTCTTGTAATGATATTGTAATACAATCGTATTTCATGACAGGAGGTCTTGTATCCACGTTCCGTATACAGGGACGACGTACGGAGGCCGGCTATGGCAAGAGCGGCGAAGAAGGTTGAGAAGCAGGACGTCGACGTCGGCCGCATAGGCCACTGGGTGATCTCCCCTCCCCAGGAATTGGCCAAGTGCATGATGCAGACCTACGAGGACTTCGACATCCTCCAGAGGTACGTCGACGACACGATCCTCGAGCTCGGTGGGAAGGCCGGCGTCACCGTGTTCCATCCCTGGCGCCAGAAGGAGGACCTTTGGGAGCTCTCGCCGCACTTCCACGTCCTCTGCTACGGTTTCCTGAGGACGAAGAGGTTCCTGAAGGAGAACCCGGGATGGATCATAAAGAAGGTCCACCCCAGGGAGCGCATCAGGAGCATACGCCACACCGCCTCCTACCTCTCGACGCACATGGCCTCGGTCTCGTCGAGCACGACCCCTCCGACGTCGACTGGGACCTCGACCTCCTCGACCACATGGTCCCCGGAATCAAATCCCCCGGTGCGAAGTTCACGGAAAATGACTACGAGGATTATTCAGAAGGCAAGGGCAGGATGTGCGGCGACCTCTCCGGCATGGACTGGACGAAATGGGCGGAGGACCGCCTCTCCAGGGAGACCCGCATATGCTACTGGGGAGGCGCCGCCCGCAACAGGATAAGGCTGGTAGGGATCCACCGCCAGTACAAGATCCGCGTCTGCCAGGAGTGCGGCGAGATGCTCCGCACCTACGAGGGAGCCGACGATACGATAGGAAACTATGTGAGGTACATCCAGGACAACCCGATCCTGTCCTTCGCGGAGCACTTCGAGCAGGTGAAGACCGCCTACCTGAGGTTCAAGGACGACCTGAGGGCCGAGGGAATGACCCTCTCGGACTTCAGGATGCGCTGGTACCTCTCGCTCCCCATGAGGGAACCGAACTCGGGGTCGCCCCAGAGCTTCGCCTTGACGGCTTTTATGAGCCTCGACAGGTCGTCCTTGATGGTCTTCAGGAGCCCCTCTGCGCACGGCGGCTTGGTGACGAACCACGAGGCGTCCTCGCTGTCCCAGCTCTCCAGGATCGAGGTGGCGAAGCACCTCCTCATCCGGTTGAACTCGCCCCTCTCCTCGTCGAGGACCTCCATGGTGGCCTCGCTTATCTCGACCTCCTTCGCGGCGGCCCGGGTTTCATCCAATATGTGCTTGGTCAGCTTCTTTCATTTGATCACGTCTTTGGCGGCGTCCACGGCCGCGGACATCGCCTCGCCCTCCACGTAACCCACGACCACGTTGGCTACGGCCGCGGCTATCACTCCGAGCATGGTCTGGAATCTTCGTTCTGATATTTAGGTGGAACAACCATCCGGCACAACGGGGACGTATCCGACGACGACCTAAGGCAAATGAGGGAGTACTCTGCGGACTTCGGCGGGGAGGCGGTCCTACTGTACCCCAAGGTGGGTGTCTGCGGGGAGACCGTGTCCTGCAGGGGGGAGACATAGTGGTCAGGACGAGGTTTCTGGACCTCCTGGACGACCTGGACGGGTGGTGGGAGCGGATAGTCCTTTTGGTTTCGGAAGGGCGACCAAGGTCCGATGTAGAGAGTTTCCTGGAACAGGGCCGACTTTACATGTCTCGGCTCTTTGCGGCACCATGTTGATGGACGGTCGCCCGTGCGAGTCGCTAATCTCGAACGAACCCGATATGCCTGCGCGTCTCGTTGCGGCTCCCCTCGTTCTTTACCGCTTTCTGGACATTATTTGCCCGTAGGAGGCGGGAGTTCCGGGCGTCGGCCATCAGCACGCTGACAATATGGGGCCAATCGATTGCTGCATACATGGAAGGCCATCCGCGCGGCCATGGCCTACCATGGAGACATCAAGCATATATTGATATCGTAGTTTCTTGTTTCACTGCTATGGTCTACATCTCCAGGCAGGCATGCGCTCAAACGCACGAGGCGGCCCTATGCCGGTGATCGCCATCAGATGCCCCCATTGCGGAGGCATCCCCCAGCTGGACGATGACAGGGAGTTCGGGTACTGCAGCTACTGCGGGACTCGTATAAAGATCGAGAACCATGTCGTCAACAATAACTTCGACCACAAGGCCACCCAGATATCCAGGCTGAAGAGCCTTGCTCGCACCCATATGGACAGGGGCGACTACGGCAACGCCCTCGAAGTGCTCAAGGACATCAGCGGCATGGACGACACGGATCCGGACTACTATCTGCTCCTCATGGAGCTCCATTACCGCCGCGGAGCTTCCGGAGGTGGCCTCCTGTCCGGCATAGAGGAGTCTAGGTCGGCCGCCGACCTGATATCCGGCCTCCACGGCAAGTATGCGAGGTACAGCGGAGACCGGAGGACGGTCGCGGATGTGGTGAGGTCGTTCGGCCTGCCCCCCTACGACGTCGACGGGGAGTTGAGGGCGAAATCCAGGCTCTATGCCGCAAGCTGGGACGGCGGATGGTGCTCCCAGCCCTCTGAATACCGCAATCATGTCGGAGGGGGCAGGTACGAGACCGTAAGCGGCGTCAGGAACTTCGGACTCTGGGCAGTGGAAAACTGCGAGAAGATGATGGAGTCCCCGCCGTACGAATGCAACATCGCTCCGCTACTCGTGCTCGACAAGGTCGCGGGCTACAAATGGAACGTCACAGGGGCCAACCGCGCCAAGGAGATTATGCCGTACCTATCGGAGCACAGGCCTGAATACCTGGAGCTCCTGAATTCTGGATTATTCTGCGTCAGTACCAGGGGTGGATATATCAAGGTCGGGACGAAGAGTGACTTCCGCGGAGGGGAATGGAAGTATGAGGACGTTTACAGCACGTTCAAGGTCGTCTACGACGCAGAGATTACTGGCAACAGGGGCATAGACATCAGGCCCGTCATGAGGGGATGGTCCGTCCTCCTCACCGAGCAGTCCATCGCCGAGTTCGAGAGGAGGAACACCATAGCGGTGACCAAGGGCCTGGTGTTCAAGAAGCCGGACGCCGAGGGCCAGAGAAGGCACGACGAGGACCTCAGGAGATATGTGGCGGCCCTCCGCGAGTATCGCCGGAAAGCGGTGGAATACCGGGAGCGTTGGAAGTACTCCCAGCTCAGAGGATTGTGCCCGGGATGGGTGTGGCAGATATCGGGGCGACTGTCGGCGTCCCCTCCCGGCACCTTCCACCATCAATCATGAAGAATCGAAAAATGGAGGGGCATCAGGCCAAGGGTGCCCAATGTGGGTTCAAGCCGTCCCAAAGGGCGAGGGTGATGCCCTCGCCGATCTTGAATCCGAGGCACTTCCTGACAGCGGGATCGGAAAGCCATTCGGCGCACGCGTTCAGCGAGTTCGAGGCATACATGGTGAAGACGCACATCGCGACGACCATGCGGTCGAGGCGGACCCCTTTGCTCTTCAGCCTGCGCATGTAGCCGAGCACGCCCGTCAGCTTGAGGTAGTGGGAGACCGCATTCACCGCCGTACGGAATCGATATATTGTCGTTAGGCGTCTCATTGCATGCCGCTTCGGAGAGTTTGGTTTGTAGTATAAAGGCCGATGCCGCACGGCGCTTTTGTGCCTATCGCACCGCCATCGCTCATGCGTTACCCAATATCGCGCATGCATGTGCGTATTATAGGATTTGTCGAAGTCAGGAAGGAACAGTGCAATCTGGACGTCAATAAGAGCTATCGCCTGATTGCTGTCACAGACGACTGCGGGCCCCGACGGGTCCGCCACATATTCAGGTTCGAATTCCCAAGAAAACGATAATTTCATAGTTGCAGTATTGTCTCGTTAAGGTTATCAGTCTGTTTGGCTATATGAGATAGGAGGGAATTTCGGTATGATCAGCAACGAAGCCATCATCAGAACCAGCAGCGGTTCCGAAGCTCTGGAAGGGCTTACCGTTCCCGAAGAAATTTGTAATCTGGCTCTTGATTGTCTCGAGGGCAGCACCAGTTTCGACGATGCAATTCGTATGATCGTCGAACGTTATTCGGAGATGCCCAATGTCTAAGTACGATTATGAATTCGAATACGATCCCGTCTATTGTTATCCGAGTTCTGACGTCCTTAGGAACAAGATGGACATCAGAGATCAGGATAGGCTGTCAAAGATTGAGAGGGACATTTCCTTCATCAAGACAACTGAATTGATGAAGAAAGCATCCGGCGTCAGTTCACAACAGAACATCTCTGTTCGATTCATGCATTCCTATTCGGGAATCTGTATGCTTGGGCGGGGCAGATACGTACGGTGGACATCTCCAAGGGGGCTTCTTTCTGTAAGCACGAATATGTCCTGTCCAATCTCGACAAGGTATTCAAACAGATGTCCGAAGAGGATTTTCGCTCCATGGACAAAGATCAATTGGCGCGTGCCCTTGCACATTATCTCGGAGAGATCAATGCAATCCATCCGTTCAGGGAAGGGAACGGACGCACACAGCGCGCTTTTGTTAATCAGGTTGCTTTGATGAACGGATTCTATCTGGATTTCTCTTTGATTACAGATGTGGAGATGCTGGAAGCCAGTCACCACTCGTTTTTCGTCGATGATTCCAAGATGGAGTCTTTGTTCCTCAAAATAATAAGGGAAGCCAATTGACAGAGTTTGGCACCAAAAAGTAAGTTACAGAGCTTATGCCCGTATGCTAGGTATATGTTACCTTGATTTCTGCTATTGCCTTAAGCGGTTCCCGGCTGGTCCGCCACACATTCAGGCTCGAATCCTTTTGATGTCGATTCGACACATCTCAATGATTTTATATTCGGAATTTATTGGATATATCCAATATATTTGGAACGATATCATGGAGATCAAGAGGGACAGGTATCTGGAACGCCTGACGAGGCTGCAATTCAAGGGTGGCGTGAAAATCATAACTGGCCTTAGGCGCAGCGGAAAATCCTATCTTCTGTTCACCCTTTTCCGTAATCATCTTTTAGAGTCGGGGGTGTCTGAAGGCAATATAATCTCCATAGCGCTGGATTCGATAGAGAACAAGCATCTTCGTAGCGCCGATGCTCTGTACAGGGAAGTGATCTCGCGCATCACAGACGGCTCCGATTATTACGTCATGATCGACGAGATACAATTCGCCGAGGATTTCGTGGATTTCGTGAACGGACTGATCGGGAGAAAGAACGTCGACCTGTACATAACCGGCAGCAATTCCAAGTTCCTGTCCTCGGATCTCGTGACCGAGTTCAGAGGAAGGGGGACCGACATCAACGTCCGTCCGCTGTCGTTCTCCGAATACCGCTCGGCGGTGGATCTGGACGACCGCTCTGCCTGGCACAGCTATCTGACATACGGCGGCCTTCCGGAATCCGTCGACCTGATAGACGAGGACAAGGCGAGCTATCTTTCAGATTTGATTAGGCTCGTGTACATAAGGGACATCATCGAGAGGAAGAAGGTGAGGATGCCCGATGTGCTGGATGCTGTCTTCGATGTGCTGTCGTCGGCGGTGGGGTCGCTGACCAATCCGAACCGCATATCTGACATAATGCAGGGCCGTAGGATCAAGGTCGACGGGGAAACAATATCTAGCTACATCTTGCACTTGGAAGACGCATTCCTCTTCGAGAGGTCGAGAAGATTCGATCTCAAAGGCAGCGAGTATATCGACACGCCGTCCAAATACTATGCTGTCGACCTCGGCCTTAGGAACGCCAAGCTCGGCTTCAGACAGAACGAGTACAACCATCTTATGGAGAATGCCATCTACAACGAGCTGAGGTACAGGGGGTACTCCGTCGACGTGGGTGTCATTGGTATCAGGGATTACAAGGACGGAAAAAGGGAATACAAGCAGCTGGAGATCGATTTCGTCGCGAATAAGGGCAGCGACAGAATCTATCTGCAATCCGCATACAGGATGGACGAGCCGGATAAACAGAAACAGGAGCTCAGGCCTTTCTTGAAGATGAACGACGCGTTCAGAAAGATATTGCTGGTGGGGGACGATGTCCCGCCTCATGTGAACGACAAAGGGATAACGATAATGAACGTCATCGATTTCATGAAGGACTCTGGAAGCCTGGAGAGGATCTGATGAGAGAATCAGGTCAGCACTAAGCGATCGCGGACAATGCTGTGTGATTAGGGGATTTCAGGCAGAACAAGCTACCGGGCTTATGCCCAAATAAATGTATATGCTGTCGCACTTCCCGATGTCTGGCCAATGTTTTAAGCGGTTCTCCTTTGTGACGCAGGACGAGATTACTGTCTAATTAGTTAATGTAATTATGAAACGTTATACTAGTTTTTGGCAGAAGGCTTGCAATGCGATATTCGAGCTCCGACGGGTTCACTTCCCACTGTACTGCAGTATACTCGAGTACACTGGCAGTTAGATCAGCCATCGATACATTACAACACCCTAACTCCCGGAATCGATTGGTACTATCCTTGACTTCTGACATCTATTTGGACAACTGGCTGTGCCAAGAAGATTATTTATATTAATAGTACCATATGGTACTATGCCTACAAAAACCCGTGTCGAAAAGCGGGGCA
>JAFYAH010000035.1 GCA_017540825.1 Candidatus Methanomethylophilaceae archaeon
AAACGACATGGACGGCACGATCGCGGTCGTGCCGGACGGATGTATCCTTCTAGACAAGGGCACGGGAACCTTCCCAAAGCCCATAGCCAGAGGATAATTCGACGTTTACCCGTATGGATGGAGAACATCGAATCTACAAGGTTTCCGCGGAGTCGCCGTCCGCAAACCTATTAATAAGACATGGGACATAGGGCGACCAGCGTGCTAAGTGTTAGCACGGTACACGGTGAATTCAGATGACTCTACTCGGAATACCGGACCCATGGATATGGATGGCCTATGTGGGCTGCATCGCATGCGTCGTCTTCTGCTGCGTATACGGCTTCATAAAGGGCAGATCCAGCGAAGAGGAGGATGAAGATGGCAGTCGAAGGCGTCAACCTGGCCCTCTTCGGAGGCATGACGGCCATATTCGTCATCATCACGATCCTGCTAGGCTGGTACGGATACAAGAACACGAAGAACGACAAGAGCGAGTTCCTGCTGGGACGCGGCAAGACCAGCCCCGTCATCATCGCTCTGTCCTACGGGGCCACGTTCCTCAGCGCCTCCGCGGTCATCGGATTCGGCGGGCAGGCTGCCGTCCATGGGATGACGATGCTCTGGCTATGCTTCCTGAACCTGGCCGTCGGGCTAATCGTCGCTTTCATCGTGTTCGGAAGGAGGACGAGGCGCATCGGGAGGAAGCTGGGCGCGTCCACGTTCGCCGACTTCCTCGGGAAGGTCTACGGCTCCAAGGGGATCCGCGCCTTCACCGCCGTAATCATCTTCGTGATGATGCCCATCTACACGGCCGCGGTGCTCAAGGGCGGGGTCAACTCCCTAGCCGTCATCACCGGCCTCACCGACTACTACAACTACATACTGCTGCTCCTCTCGCTCATAGTCGCCGTCTACGTCGTCTACGGTGGGATCATCGCAGTCATGTACAACGACGCGTTCCAGGCCGCGATCATGTTCGTGGGGATGCTGGCCATCTTCATCGTGACGATGTTCTACTTCGGCGGGTTCGAGTCCGGGAGCGCCCAGCTCACCAGCCTATGGGACATAAAGGTGGGCGAGGCGGGCCTGGGGGTCCTCGACGGGTTCCAGGGATGGACCTCGGCCGCCGAGTTCGGAACGAAGGAATGGCTCACTGTGGTCACATCCTTCCTCATGGGCGTGGGGATAGGCGCCCTGACCCAGCCGCAGCTCGTGGTCAGGTTCATGTCCGCCAAGAGCGACAGGGACCTGGACAAGTCCCTTATCATCGGTTCCATATTCATGCTGGTGATCGTCGGGTCCGCGTACACGGTAGGGTCCCTGAGCAACGGGTACTTCTACGACCAGTACGGGCTCACTTCCTTCCAGTACATCAACAGCCTCGGCCTCGGTACGGACTTCATCGTCCCCCAGTACATCCTAGAGGTGTTCTCCGGAGTGACCTTCGGGGACGTGTTCGTGTCGCTGTTCCTGCTGTCCCTCATATGCGCCTCCATATCCACCATCAGCGCCCTGATGCACACCATCGGGGCCGCCGGAGGGTACGACCTGTACGAGATCGTCAAGTCCAGGAGGGGCGAGAAGGAGACCCACGACGCCTCAGTCCGCGTGAGCCGCATAGTCATCGTCGTCATGATGGTGATCGTGGTCGTCTACTGCTACGTCATGCCCAAGGACATCATCGCGAAGGCGACGTCCCTGTTCATGGGCATGACCGCCGCCGCGCTGCTGCCTGCGTACTTCCACGCCCTGTACTCCAAGAGGCCTAACAGGCAGGCCGCGCTGGCCAGCATCTCCGTCGGGACGCTGCTGTACATATTCCTTGCCCTGTTCGTGAACAGCAGCCTGAGCATATTCCTACCGATCTGCAAGATGATCACCGGGAACGCGGTGCTTATGCCCGACAGCATGATCGCCTACGTGGACCCTCTGGTCATAGCGCTGCCGGTGTCCATCCTGACCATGGCGATAATGCTCCTAGTCAAGAGGAACGCTCCGGCCCCCGCATAAACCTCAAGGAGGGCCCGAGCCCTCCCTTCTTGCCTTTTTATTGATTAAACCATCATGCTCTGCCCTCCTGCGATAAAACAGTTTTTAATAAAACAATAGTATCTACCACGTAAGACGTTCATCAGGTTGGTTCGACCTGATGCGCCGAACCAGTGATATGATGAGCAAAGACACCGGAGCCATTAGTTGCGCATCCCTGCTCGAGGAGAAGCACCTCATTTCCATTCTGCTCTATCTGGAGCGCGAAGGGCTGACAAGGAAGATAGACCTGTACAACAACGTCTCCTTCAACCCGCGCATGCCTGAGAAGATAGATCGCCTGGAATCCGCAGGGCTGCTCGAGCAGAAGACGGACGGGTACTCGCGCTCCACCCTCCTGGAGCTGACGGAGAAAGGAAGGAAGATCGCCCAGATGCTCGAGGACATAGACCGCGCCCTGAAGGCTCGAGGGCCCCAGCCGCCGGAGAGAACATTCTAAGTAACCCGTTGACGCTCGCATTGCCATGGCTTCGGCGCTGGAGCTCGAGAACGTATCGGTGAGGAGGGACGGGAAGTACATCCTGAGATCCGTTTCCTTGAACATAGGCAAAGGCGAGAACGTCGCCGTTATCGGCCCTAACGGCTCGGGAAAGACCACCCTGATCAAGCTTCTGCGGGGGGACATCCGCCCGTACTACGACGAGGACGACCCCGCCACGATACGCATATTCGAGCTGGAGAGATGGAACATCTTCGACATACGCAGCAGGATGGGCGTGGTCTCCATGGACCTCCAGAGCAGGTTCCGCCCGGAAACCTCCGCCTTCGAGGTCATATGCTCGGGGTTCTTCAACAGCCTGGACGTGTTCAGGGACCAGCAGGTCACCGACAGGATGGCAACCGCCGTGCGCGACTCCGCGACCATGATGGGCGTGGAGGACGTCCTGGCCAGGCCCATAGAGAACCTGTCGCTGGGGGAGATGAGGCGCGTCCTTATCGCGAGGGCCATGGTCACCGGGCCGGACCTCCTGGTGCTGGACGAGCCCATGACCGGGCTGGACATAGTCATGAAGTCCAGGTTCCGCGCGATGTTCGACATCCTGATGGAGAAAGGGGTCAGCATCGTCATGATAACCCACGACCTCTCCGACATACCCGCCTCGATGGACCGCGTGATAATGATACGGGACGGGGCCGTCTTCTGCGACGGGAAGAAGGGAGATCTGCTCACCGATGGGTAGGTATCGGAGCTCTATGGAGAACATATTAAAGTCGAGCGCCATCTGGGTTCGTACACTATGGTGATGGACGGAGGCCCCCGATGTCGTTCGTATGCCCCGAATGCGGTATGTTGATGGATGATGATGCGGATTTCTGCTACAGGTGCGGATGCAAGAGGTCGAAAGCCAAGACCTTTGTAGACGACAGCATCAGACAGACCGCGTGCCCCCGCTGCGGAGCGGAGATCCACGAAGGGGAGATGTTCTGCAGGAGCTGCGGGTCGCCTCTGGACGTGTCCTCTCCGCTGAAGGCGAGCACGAACAGCACCGTGGCCATGTTCCTGGCGCTCATACCCGGATTCTTCTCCATCTACGGCCTGGGCCATCTGGTGCTCAAGGAATGGGTCAGGGGCGCGATGTTCCTGGCGATGACCGCGCTATACTGGTACATGCGCTCCTCGACCGGCAACACCCTGCTCCTCGTGGTCCTGAGCATAGGACTGTTCATCTACCAGGCTCTGGACCTGGCCAGGATAATAATGTTCAGGAGCCTGAGAAATGGCTGACTGGACGGAGAAGTACCGCCCCCGCACCCTGGACGGCGTGCTGGGGAACCCGTCCGCCGTAAACTCGATGAGGGCATGGGCCAAGCAGTGGGAGTCGGGGAAGCCGCAGTACCGCGCGATGGTTCTCATGGGATCCCCCGGGATAGGGAAGACCACCTCCGCGCTGGCCCTGGCCAACGAGATGGGATGGGACGTGGTCGAGATGAACGCGTCCGACCAGCGCACCAGCAGGGAGATAGAGCAGATCGCGGTCCGCGGGTCCAGGTTCAACACCTTCGGGGTGGACGGCAGCTACATGTCCGCCTCCGAAGGGAGGAAGAAGCTGATAATCCTCGACGAGGCGGACAACTTCTTCGGGAAGGCGGACAAGGGGGCGATACCGGCGGTCAACACGCTCGTCAAGACCTCCCTGCAGCCTGTGATACTGATAGTCAACGACTTCTACGAGCTCAAGAGGAAGAGCGACGCGGTGAAGGACCTCACCCTCCAGGTCACATTCAAGAAGACCACCGCCTCGACGATGTCGAAGGCCCTCTACAGGATAGCGGCGGCCGAGGGGGTGGAGGTGGAGCCTGCTGCGATGGAGATCATAGTCGACAACGCGTCCGGGGACATGAGAGCAGCAGTTAGGAACCTGCAGTCCCTGGCTGAAGGCGCGGACACGGTGACGCTGGAGATGGCCCAGGGCCTTTCCAGGCGCGACTCCCGCAAGGACATGTACGACCTGATGACGGCGATGTTCAGGAGGCCGGACCCCATGGCGGCCCGCGCCATCCTGCGCGAGGTGGACGCCGAGCCCAGCGATGTAGAGATATGGATAGACGAGAACCTACCGTACGAGTATTCGGACCGCGGAGACCTTGTGCGCGGGTACGAGGCACTCTGCCGCGCAGACCTGTACCTGGCCAGGGTCAGCAGGCGCCAGTACTACGGGTTCTGGTCGTACGCCAACGACATGATGTCCATGGGCGTCACCAACGCCCGCATGACCGACCGCTTCAACAAGGAGAGGATACGCTTCCCGATGTACCTGTCCAGGATGTCCCGCTCCAAGGCCATGAGGGCACTGAAGAAGGCCGTGGTCTACAAGATCGCCGTGGCGTGCCACACGTCCACCAAGCGCGCGTCAATGGACATGCTGCCTCACATCAAGGCAATAGCCGCCAACGACCCCTCCATCAGAATCCATCTCGTCGAGACCATGGGCCTGGAGCCGGCCGAGATGGCGTTCATACTGGATGCGAAAGCCGATTCGGCAATGATAAAGAAGCTCTTCAAGGAGGCGGAGGAGAGGGCGGAGGCCCGCAGGAGGGCGATGACGGCCCCCAGGCCCGCCGCTCCGAAGCCGGTACCCGAACCGGCCGTGACGCCCGCCCCTGCCAGGATCGAGAAGGCTACTGAGCCGCCCGCGAAAAAGGCCGAGCCCAAGAAGGTCCGCACGTCCAGCGAGGAGCGCGTCGAAGAGCCCAAGGCGAAGAAGGCCAAGGCTGAGCAGCACAAGCCTTCGGCAGGGCAGAAGTCCCTGTTCGACTTCCGAGGTGTAACATGGAACAAGCTTACAAGGACCTGCTGGTGAAGCAGCAGTACCGCTTATACAAGGACCATTCCGCCGTGAAGCTATGCCACTGGATGAAGGAGAGCATGGTGCACGAGAGGCACTGCTACAAGCAGGACTTCTACGGGATCAGCAGCCACCGCTGCCTCCAGATGACCCCGGCCATCAACGAGTGCAGCCACATGTGCACGTTCTGCTGGCGGATCCAGGAGCACGACTTCGAGGTGAAGGACTGGGCCGAGCCCAAGGAGATGCTGGACGCCCTCATAGAGCATCAGAGGAGCCTCATCTGGGGCTTCAAAGGGGACCCGAGGTGCGACCCGAAGATGTTCGAGGAGGCCCGCAACCCCGACCAGGTGGCGATATCGCTGGCCGGTGAGCCCATCACCTACCCTTACCTGTCGGAGTTCCTGGAGGAGTGCCACAGGCGCAGGATGACCACGTTCATGGTCACCAACGGGACGTATCCCGACCGCCTGGAGGCCCTGGACGTCCTCCCGATGCAGCTCTACGTGACCGTGGCCGCCCCTAACAAAGAGATCTACAAGGACGTCTGCAGGCCGAAGATAAGCGACGGGTGGGAGAGGCTGATGAGGACGCTGGAGATCCTGCCGTCGCTGGACACCCGCACCGTGATAAGGCACACCCTGGTCAAAGGGGTCAACATGGGATGGACGGAGGACTACGGCCGCCTTGACCGCATCGCCGACCCGGACCTCGTAGAGCCGAAAGGCTACGTGTTCGTGGGAGGATCGAGGAAGAGGCTGTCCATGGCGTGCATGCCGTCCTTCGAGGAGGTCAAGCAGTTCTCTGCGGAGCTGGGGCCCCACATAGGCATGGAGGTCATCAAGGAGAGGGCGGACAGCCGCGTGGTGCTCCTCGGGCATCCCGGACAGGAGACGGACATCAGGAAGATCTATGGGATTTGAGCCTTTGAAGAATGAATGGATAACCCTTTAGAACAGAGGGTCATTCATTCAATAAGACCAGCTTAACTCCCCAGAATAATTAAATAGATAGCACAATAAATGTTGATTCTGATTACTTTATAAAAAATAAAACAAATTATAAATGAGGGGACATGCCCCTCGGTTTTTAATCACATTCCGGGCATTCCGCCAGGCATTCCGCCAGGCATTCCTCCGGGCCCGCCGGGAGCTCCGCCCTGGGGAGTTGTGCTCCTCCTGGCCGCGATGACGTCGTCGATCCTGAGGATCATGTTGGCGACCTCCTCCGCGGAGTTGATGGCCTGGACCTTCACCCTGAGGGGCTCCACGACGTTCCTGGCGAGCATGTCGACAGCGTCGGCGGCGTCGAGGTCGATCCCGTAGTAGGCGGAGGTCTTGTCCTTCTTCTGGTGGGCGTTCTTCAGCTTGATGATGGCGTCGATGGGGTCGATACCGGCGTTCTCTGCGAGGGTCCAGGGGATGATCTCCATGGCCTTGGCGAACTTCTCGATGGCGAGCTGCTCCCTTCCGCCGACGGAGGAGGCGTAGTCCAGGAGCCCGAGCTCGAGCTCGATCTCAGGCGCGCCGGCTCCGGCGACGACCTTGCCGTCCTCGATGGCGACTCCGACCACGCGGATGGCGTCGTTGAGGGCCCTCTCGACCTCCTCCAGTACGTGCTCGGTCCCTCCGCGGGCGAAGATGGTGATCGCCTTGGGGTTCTTGCATCCGGTGATGAAGGCCATGCCGTCCTCTCCGACGAGCTTCTCGTCGACCGCGGCGGCGGTTCCGAGATCCGCGGGGGTGATCTCCATGACGTTGCCGACGATAGTCGCGCCGGTGGCCTTGGCGATGGCCTCGAGGTCGCTCTGCTTGAGCCTCCTGTATCCGAGGATGCCGTTCTTGGCGAGGTAGTGCTGGACGAGCTCGTCGACTCCCTTCTGGCAGAACACGACGTTCGCTCCGACCTCCTTGATCTTCGCGACCATCTGCTTCATGGAGCTCTCCTCCTCGTCCATGAAGGACCTCATGGAAGCGGGGTCGGTGATCTGGATCTGAGCGTCGAACTCGGTCTTCTTGACCTCGAGGGCGCAGGAGAACAGAGCGATCTTGGCGTTCTCGACGTGGGAAGGCATCCTGGAGTGGACCTTCTCCTTGTCGATGATGACTCCCTCGACGAGGTGGGTGTCGGGGATGACGCCTCCGACCTTCTTCTGGATGCGGATGTTCTTGGTGTCGACCTTGCCGTTCTCGGCGACGGCCCTGCAGGCCTTGACGACGATGCACGCGAGGTCCTTCTGGGCCTCTCCGACGGACTTGCCGGTGAGCGCGGTCTTGGCGACCTGGCAGAGGATCTTGTTGTCGTCGGCGTTGACGGCGATGCCGTTCAGGATCTCGACGGCCTTCTCGGCTGCCATCTTGTATCCGTTGGTGATGACGGTGGGATGGACGTTGGCGTTGATGAGCTCCTCGGACTGCTTGAGGAGCTCTCCGGCGAGGATGACGGAGGACGTGGTCCCGTCCCCGCACTCGGTGTCCTGGGTCTTGGCGACCTCGACGACCATCTTCGCGGCGGGGTGCTGGACGTCGATCTCCTTCAGGATGGTGACGCCGTCGTTGGTTATGACGACGTCGCCGATGGTGTTGACGAGCATCTTGTCCATTCCCTTGGGTCCGAGGGTGGACCTGACAGCATCCGCGACCGCTTTGGCGGCGGAGATGTTGTTGAACTGGGCTTCTTTGTCCTTGCTCCTCTCGGTGCCCTCTTTGAGCACTATGACGGGCTGGTTTCCGTTACCGTACATGGCTTTCACCTTACTGGAGTCCGGATAGAATATTCCTTCTATATAAATCATTTGTAAATAATCCTCAATTAAGCCTTGTTCGCGACTGTATGGAGGCCGCTAGCCCAGAGGCATTCGAGCAACAGATTAAACATCGGAGCCCGATTCCCGTGCATGCTCCTGGACTTCTCGGTGCGCAACCTCGGGCCTTTCAAGGACTCCGCATCCATCTCCGCCAGAGCCGGCAGCCCCGACGAGCATCCCGAGAACGTCCTCGAATCCAAGTCTTGCGAGCAGGGAGTCCTCGGAGCGGTGCTCCTCTACGGGCCCAACGGGGCCGGGAAGTCCGTCATCCTGAAGAGCCTGGAGTCTCTGAGGGCAATGCTCTCGGGCGATCCTGTGACCGATCACGCGAACCCGTTCGCATTCGGCCCATCGGACGAATGCTCGGAGATCTCCGTCTCCGTCGGGGCGCGGTTCGTCCCGTACACGTACTCCGTGGCGTTCTCGAAGGAGGGGGTCGTATCGGAATCTCTCTACCAGTACGCCACCGGGCGCAGGTCCATGGTGTTCCTCCGCTCCGGAGGCACCTACAGGTACGGGAAAGGATGCGTCAGGAACCGCAGAACCGCCGAGTCGTCCGTCGGAAGCGGAGGGCTTTTCCTGCCTTACGCGGCTGCGAACGACGAGGGGTGCGCGGAGGCGCTGGAGGAGATCCTGGGCATCGCGACGGCGGACATAGGCCTGGAAGGCTCCGTTTCGATGCTCTCCGAGAACGAGGAACTCAAGAGCGTTGTCCTTAGGGCGCTTCGCCTGTCAGACTTCCGCATATCGGATGTCGTATCCAGCCAGGGCGGCGCAAGGATAGTCCGCGAGGTCGACGGCGAGCGCTACGAGCTCCCGGCCGAGCTGGAGTCCGACGGCACGCTGAGGGCAATCGAGGTCCTGACGGCGGTATGCCGCGCGCTTATCGAAGGGAGGGCGGTGATCATAGACGACCTGGACCTGCACCTTCATACGCGCGTCGCCAGATGGATCGTGGAGCAGTTCTCGTCCGAGCGCAACCCCAACTCCTCGCAGCTCTTCGCCTCCGTGCACGACACCGCCCTCATGGACCTGAAAAGCCTGGTAAGAAGAGACCAGGTATACCTCTCGGACAAGAGGGCCAGGGACGGGTCCGCCACGATCTCCCGCCTCACCGAACATGGCGGCATAAGGAAGGACGCCGATCTCCAGAAGGCCTACTTCGGATGGAAGCTGGAGTCTCTGCCCAGGATAAGCTCGTCGGAGCAGCTCCTCAGACGCTGAAGGACCGCCTCAGTTCGAGCCCGCGGCGGCCGAATTCCTTCTCCAGGACGCCCATGGCGGATTCCGACGGGGCGATCCCCCTGCGATCCATAGAGACAGAGTCCAGATGCCTCATGTCTAGCCCTTCGGCCAGGACTGTTCTGACTCCCGCAGCGGCTATGGCCTCTGCAAGCTCCGACTCGCGGCCTTCCGTGAACGAGGCCACCGGCGACACGCTCACGACCGTCTCCACGCCTTCGGAGCAGAGCCTCGAAGCCGCATCCAGACGTGCCTTCGGAGAGGGCGCGCCCGGCTCCAGGACCTTAGACGTCCTCTCGTCCGCGACCGGCACCCTCATCGCCACCTTTGCCCCCAGGCCCAGGAGCAGGTCGATGTCGCGGACCACCAGGTCCGACTTGGTCAGGACGACCACCCTGTTCCTGCCCGGCATGATGGCCTCCAGGCACGAGCGCGTGAGCAGGAACCGGCGCTCCGCGTACTGGTACGGGTCGGTGGCGGTCCCGACAGCGATGGCGGATCCTGCCACGGCGGGAAGCTCCCTGGAGAGCCTCTGGGCTATCCCGCTGCGGACGCGGACCACCCTCCATGAAAGAGGATCGGCGTGGGTGGCCTTCGGGGCGCAGCAGCAGACGCACCCGTGCTCGCACCCGCCATAAGGGTTCAGGGCGTACTGGACGGAAGGGATCGACGTGCAGGGAGCAAGAGCCCGCCTGCACTCGGCCATGAGGAACTCCCCGTCCCATTCCCCCTTCCCGGAGACGAACTCCAGCAGCGTCCTGTTGCCGCTCATGAGGGGCATCCCGAACAGCGCGGCCTCGTATGCTGTACACCCCCAGGAACGACAGGAGGCCGACGGCCAGTATCATGGCCAGGAACACCGGGCACACCCATTTCACCAGGATCCCGTAGTACGGCTTGAGCCTGAACTCCCCGGTGGCCTCGACCTCCTCGAGGATGAAGGAGGGCTTGACCACATATCCCACGAACAGGCAGGTCATTATCGCGGCTACCGGCATCATGATGGAGTTGCTAAGGAAGTCGAACAGGTCCAGGAACGCCATGCCGGCCAACTCGAACCCGCTGAGGGGGCCGTAACCGTAGCAGGACAGGATCCCGAGGCCCAGTATGACCGCGGCCGTGATCAGGGTTGCCCTCCTGCGGGACGCCTTGAAGCGGTCCATGAACACCGACGCCACCGTCTCCGCCAGGGACACAGCGGACGTGAGCGCCGCGAACAGCACCAGCAGGAAGAACAGAATCGCGACGAAATAACCGCCCGGCATCACGTCGAACACCTTCGGGAGGGTCACGAACATGAGCGACGGGCCGCTAGATATCCCCGCTTCGCTGAAGGCGTACACGGCAGGGACTATCATCAGGCCGGCCAGCATCGCCACGGACGTGTCGATGAGGCTTATCCTGCGTGCGGACTTGGGGATGTCCACGTCCTTCTTCATGTACGACCCGTACGTGATCATGATGCCCATCGCGAGGGACATCGAATAGAACAGCTGGCCCATCGCCCCGAGGAAGGTCGACGCAGAGAGCTTCGAGAAGTCGGGGACGAGGTACCTCGCCGCGCCGTCCATGGAGCCCGGGAGAGTGAGAACGTATACCGTTATCAGGAGGATCAGCCCGAGGAGGACCGGCATCAGGACCTTGCTCATCTTCTCGATGCCCTTGTCTACGCCTACATAGACCAGAACCACGGTGGCCAGAGCGAAGAGGAGGAACCACGTCAGAGGGTCCCCGAGCACGCCGCCGAGCTCGCACCCGACGAACTGGGGGAAGAAGCCCGTCTCCGATATCGTGTCCAAGCCTCCGCCGGCGGACTCGAACAGGTACTTGGCGACCCATCCGCCTATGACGCAGTAGTACGGGACGATTATTATCGGTATCAGCGCGGCGAACCAGCCTATCGCCCTGTGCTTGCGGGAGAGGTCCTCGAAAGCCGAGACGCACGACTTCCTGGTGCGCCTCCCCAGAGCCAGCTCGGTCATCAGAAGGGTGAACCCGAACACCACGGCAAGCAGTATGTAGACCAGCAGGAATATCCCGCCTCCGTACTGCTCCGCCAGGTACGGGAAGCGCCAGAGGTTCCCCAGCCCGACCGCGGACCCGGCGGCGGCGAGGACGAACCCTATCTTCGACGAGAAGGAGTCCCTGCCGGATTCGCTGTGCATGCCGCATGTAATGGCTCTGTTTATGAAATAACCATCGACTGCGAGGTCGGTAGAACTCGTCGATGCGGCGCTGGACCTTCCATTCCCTTATCAGCTCGGACCTGTTCCTCCATTCGTCGTGCTTTATGTCCATGTACGCGTCGATGTGCGGCCACAGCCCTTCCAGGGTGTCGGACTCCACCGGGTCGTAGAGGAGCGCTGTCCTGCAGTTCTCGCGTATGTTCCAGACACCGAGAGGGATGTTGTAGCCGGGATGGATCTCCCTCATCACTATGACGCCGGCGGACCTCCGCTCCTTCTCCAGCCTCTCCGCGATGGCCAGCCTGGCCGCGTAGTAGCTGCCCCCCATGGCCGCGTACGTCGTCCTGCCGTCGTACCCCTCGCTGTCCACCTCGAAGTCGATATGGGAGTCGGAGAGGTTCCAGCTGGACTGGGGATACCACGCCTCCATCATCTCGAAGCGCCAGGAGCAGGGCATCATGACTATCGCCCACCTGTTGTCCAGCTGGTCCCAGAAGTAGACGCGGTACTTGTCGATGGTCTCCAGGTGCTTCACCCTGCCGACCAGCTCCTTGGATATGATGTCGTCGACGGCGGTGATGCTCCATCTCGTCGGGACGAACCGCCTCCGCTTGCCGACGCCCATCGTCCCTACCGAGAACGCCTTCTCGATCTCGCTGACGCGCGTCCCGGAGCGGTACGACGCCACCACCGCGTCCGTGGCCTTCATGTCCACGTCGTAGAAGCTGCGCTCTAGACTGCGCTCGAACCTGCCGTTGCCTACGCTGAGGGTCTCCATGCGCCCCGAAGGGCCGAAAGGCTGCACCGCGTCGTCCAGGACCAGCCTCCCCCTGGGCTTCGACGCCAGGTTGGCCTCGACCTCCACCGGCTTCTCGGTGAGGGCCAGCTCCTGGACGTTGTCCACTATCCTGCCTGACTTCCTGAAGTCCGTGGCGTCTATCCTGTACTTGCCGCGGACCAGCCTGAACCTCATGTCCACGATCGCGGACTGCCGGCGGCCGACCCATCTCTCGGGAAGGTCCAGGAGGGACGTGTCACCGTACTCCATCGGAAGCAGAGGCCCTATGTCCACCTTCGGATAGCCGTACCTCCCCACGAACACGGACGGAGGGCTGCACCCGGCGATGTCCTTAGAGTCGATCTGAGGGAGCGTCCTGCATTCTGAATAGAACTTGGTCATCAGAGGGCAGCGGCTCTTCCCGCACAGGCTGCGCGAGCCTTTGCAGATGACGCACAGGCCGTTCTTCACCACGGAGTCGTCCATGCTCCGCGCTTCCTCGAACATCGCGCCATAGTCAGTCGACATCAGATGCCTCTTCAAGAACAGGGAAGGGTGAGCAGGCGACATTTGGGCTTTCGCCCATGCAAGGGGATGTCTCCTGCTTTATCTCTCTAAACTCTTACCGAGTTATATAATTTGGCATTAAACGGCCTGTTCTGGCCATCTGCCGTCGGAAAATGCGGTTCGGAAGGCTGCCGCCGCATGCTGCAACCATACATATAGCAGATAAAAATTCCAAAATAGGACGATTGATGCATGTGCAAGGACCTGCTCCGGACAAGTGACGTCCCTCCCGCTCATGTGGATGGCGCCTGGAGGGAGGGCTCGCCGCCAGCTGCCGAGAACTCCGGAGCCAGCCGGAGACGGCGCTTGAAGAGCTTCCGGAAGTCGTCCTTGATCCTGTCCATGCGCCAGACCTCCATCGAAGGGTCCTCGGAGCTGGAGAACCTCAGGACCACCTCGTCGCCGGCCGCCTCGAGGAAGATGCCCTCCATGGAGGAGGTGCGGTGCCTGTCCAGTATGTCGGCCATCCTGAGGAACATGGCGCACATCCTCACATCCTGTGACTCTTTCGGAGGGACGCCTTTCAGGCTCCGGTCGTTGGGCCCTGGGAACTTCTTGTGATGGAACCTGGCCATGAGCCCCATGTACCTCAGCTCGGTGACGTCGAAGCCCACCATGTCCGAGTTCTCTATCATCATCTGCGACAGCAGGTTGTGGTCGCTGTAGTTCACCACCTCCCCGATGTCGTGGAGCGTGGCGGCGCAGGACAGAAGGCTGCGCATGCCGTCGGACATGGAGTGCATGCCGAGCGCCTTGGACCCGTCGAACAGGAGCATGGAGTACCTCTCCACGGCCGCCGCGTGCCTGGCGTCGTACCCGCACCTGCATGCCAACGACATCACCGACGCGCGCCGGACGTCCAGCCTGGCATGCCCGCGGGAGAGGAGGAAATCGGTCTGCATCCCCTCCCTGAGCCCGTTCTGGGAGATCTCGATCCTGTCTATCCCGAACAGGGACATCAGCTCGTCGGCTATCGCGCCGCCCCCTATTATTATGTCCGCGCGCGCCTTGGCGAGTCCGCGCACGTCTTCCCTTCCCGACATGTCCAGGCTGCACAGGTGCTCCATCAGGGACCTGAGCTCCTCCGACGTCATGTAGGACGCGTCTCCGTCCCCCCTGCGGGCGGCGCACATGGATGCGAGGGCCATCATGGTCCCCGACGAGCCGTATGCCCTGGCGAACCCGGCCTCGCGCACCATCCCGGTGGCGTGGTAGGAGCTGGTATCCACCCGGCGCAGCAGGACGCCGTAGTCCTCGGGAGAGACGGGCTTGGAGAAGTCTATGCCGTCGCCGTACAGGAACCTGACCGCGCCGACGCTGAGGCTGTCCATGAACAGGTTCTCGCCGCCTTCGGAAACGACGACCTCGGTGCTCCCGCCGCCGATGTCGATGACTATGGACCTCTCCCGGGGTCCGTCCGGCCCGAAGACCCCCAGCGCTATGAGCCTGGCCTCCTCCGTCCCGGGGATCACGCGGACGTCTACGTGCTGCGAGACCGCCCTGACGAGGTCGTGCCCGTCCGGGGCCTCCCTGGCGGCGCAGGTTGCCATCGCCAGGACCTCCTGAGCGCCCATGCTGCGGGCCGTCCTGGCGAACCTCGAGACGATGATCGCCGCCTTCCGTATGGTATCCCTCCCGATGCGGCCATCGGCGTACAGGCCGCGGCCCAGGCGGAGCATCTCCTTGTCCTGGAACACCGTGTCGCCCGGCACGGCGCCGTAGCACCGCACCACGGACAGGTGTATGGAGTTGGTCCCGATGTCGATGAACCCGACCGTCTCGCTCTCCGTCGACCGGTCCATGCCACGAGCCCCTGTGCTTGATGAACCATTCCTGGGACCTGAGCTTCTTCTCGTCGGGCGCGCGCTCGACGGGGACGTAGCTTCCGTCGGAGGTCAGGACCTTGGCCTTCACGTTGTCGGCCAGATGGATCTTCAGTATCTTCTCGCGTATGGCCGCCATCATCTCCCTGTCCAGGACGGGGAACAGGACCTCTACCCTGGCCAGTAGGTTGCGGGGCATCATGTCGGACGAGCCCATGTACATCTCCGGGCTGCCGCCGTTCTCGAAGTAGTAGATCCTGGAGTGCTCCAGGAAGACGTCGACTATGCTGGTGACGCGTATGTTCTCGGACACCCCGGGGACTCCTGGCCGGAGGCAGCACAGCCCCCTTATGTTGAGGTCCACCTTCACCCCGGCGATCGAGGCGCGGTACAAGGAAGCTATTATGTCCGAGTCGATCAGGCCGTTGGCCTTCATGGCTATGTAGCCGCCTCCCCTCTCCTTGTGGACGGCGATCTCCCTGTCGATCTTGCTTATCAGGGAGTCCTTCAGGGTCAGCGGGGCCACCAGCAGGTGCTTGTACATGCGGGCGCCGAAGAACCCCGTCAGCGCGTTGAACAGCTCGCCCACGTCCTCTCCGATCTCCGGGTTGGCGGTGAGGAACGATATGTCGCTGTACTGCTTGGCGGTAGAGGAGTTGTAGTTCCCCGAGCTCATGTGGGTGTACCTGACCAGCTTGCTCCCCTCGAGGCGGACCACCTGGAGAAGCTTCGAGTGGACCTTGAGGTCCAGCGGGCCGAACACCACGTGCACGCCTATCTTCTCCAGCTCCCTGGCCCAGCGGATGTTGTTGGACTCGTCGAACTTCGCGCGGAGCTCCATCAGCACCGAGACGGTCTTACCGTTCTCCCTCGCCCTGGTCAGGGCGCGGACCAGGGACGGGTCCTTCCCTATCCTGTACAGGCAGATCTTTATGCTCTGGACGTTGGGGTCCTCGGCGGAGGTGGACACGAACCTCACCACGGTCCCGAAAGACTCGTAGGGGTGGAAGAGTATCCAGTCCTTCTTCTTTATCTCGGCGAAGATGTCCGCCCCCTCGGAGAGCTCCGGAGGCGTGTACGGCTCGAATGTCTTGTACTTCAGCTTAGGGTAGTTCATCCCGGCGATCTGCCAGAGGTCCACCAGCATCACGAAGTCGGACTTATGGACCTGCAGCTCGGACAGCTTCAGGTTCTTGGCGAACAGGCGCATCATGTCGTCCGGCATTGTGGACTCCACCACCATCCTGACGGGGAACCCGATCCCCCTGTCCTCTATCGCGTCCTCCACGGAGGTCATGAAGTCGCAGGCCTCGTCTATGGTCACCTTCACGTCGGCGTTGCGGGTCACCCTGAACGTGTACGCGCCCTCGATCTCCTTGTCCGGGAAGAGGGCGGAGATGTGGTTCTCGATGATGTCCTCCAGCATCACCAGCTTCGTCCCCTTGGAGGAAGGCACCTCGATGAACCTGGGGAGCACCCCGGCCGGGACCTTCACCCTGGCGTAGTACGTGCCCTTCTGGTCGGACAGCTTCACGGCTATGTTTAGCGAGTTGTTGGAGATGAACGGGAAGGGATGGGAAACGTCCAAGGCGAGGGGGGTGAGGAGGGGATGGACCCTCTCCCTGTAGAACCATGCCACCCACGCCCTCTGGTCCGTGACCAGGTTCTCCACCTTCTCAATGGTTATGCCCGCCTTGGCGAGCTCGTCCTTGACGTCGTACCAGCACCTGGTGTAGCTGGTGACCAGGTCCTGGACGGTGGACGAGATGGACTCCAGGAGCGCGTTCCTGTTTATCCCCAGGTAGTCCGGGCCGAGGAGGGGCACCTTGGACATCAGCCCCGGCACGCGTATCATGAAGAACTCGTCCATGTTGCCGCAGCATATGGCGATGAACTTCACGCGCTCGAGGATGGGGTTGCTGGCGTCCTGGGCCTGCTGGAGGCAGCGCCTGTTGAACTCGAGCCAGGACAGCTCCCTGTTGATGAAGTACTTCTCGTCGTAGAGGTCCGGCTCTTCGGCCACCCTCACTCCTCCTTCCTGCGCCTGATCTTGACCGACTCGCAGTGGGCGAACAGCCCTTCCGCCGTGGAGAGGACCTCTATCGTGGGCGCTATGGCCTCCAGGCCGTCCTGCGTCAGGTACTGGACCGTCGAGGTCTTCATGAAGTGAGCCACGTTGAGGCCGGAGCTGGAGGCGGCGTGGCCGGCCGTGGGGAGGACGTGGTTGGTCCCGGAGGCGTAGTCTCCGGCCGCGACAGGGGTGTACGGGCCGACGAAGATGGATCCGGCGTTCCTGACCTTGCCGAGGGCGTCCAGCGGGTCCCTCACCTGTATGGAGAGGTGCTCCGGCGCTATCTCGTTCATCGTCTCTATGGCCAGGTCGAGGTCCTCGCGGACGATGTACCCGGAGTTGTTCATGGCCTTGCTGATGATGTCCCTCCTGGGGGCGTCCGCGATCATCTTCTCCATGTGCTTCCAGACCTTCTCCGGCATGCCGGGGTCGGTGGTCACCAGGAGGCATGCGGACATGGGGTCGTGCTCGGCCTGGGCGACCAGCTCCGAGGCCAGGAGGAAGACGTCCGCGGAGTCGTCGGCGAGCACCGCGACCTCGCTGGGGCCGGCGGGGAAGTCTATCTCGACCTTGTCCCTGAGCATCATCTTGGCGCTGGTGACGAACACGTTCCCGGGGCCGACGATCTTCTGGACGGGCTCGATGCTCTCGGTCCCCAGGGCCATGGCGGCGATGGCCTGTGCCCCTCCGCTCAGGTAGATCTCGTCCGCTCCGGCTATGTCGGCGGCGACGAGGGTGATGGGGTTCGCGGGCGCCGGGGTGCAGAATATGACCTCGTCGACTCCGGCGACCTTGGCCGGGATCACGGTCATCAGCACGGTGCTGGGGTAGGCCGCGCGGCCGCCGGGGACGTAGCACCCCACCCTCTCCAGTGGCGTGGACTTGACTCCGAGGGTTATGCCGGGCTCGACCTCCCTTAGCCAGAGGCCGGCCGGCTTCTGCATCTCATGGAAGCGCTGTATGTTGTATGCGGCGTTCTCGAGCTCCTCCACAACCTCGGCGGGGACCTTCTCGTACGCGGCCTCGATGTCCTCGCGGGTGACGGCCACGCTGTCCAGCTTGACCTTGTCGAACTTCTCGGTCAGCTCGATGAGGGCCGCGTCGCCCTTCTCGCGTACCATCTCTATGATGCCTTTGACGGTGTCTGCGACCTGGTCCACCTTGGACCCGCGGTTCGACTTCCAGAACTCCTCGTCCACCTCTTTCCACTTGTTGGGGACGAACGGCTCGCTGGGCTTTTCTTGACTCATGCACCGCCAAATGATGGGGTAGCACTTAATCCTTAGGTAGACGGCCGAGCGCGATGCGCGCGCAGATAATTATTATAAGCATACGGATATGCCGTCCCGCTCATGAGAGTAATAATTATCGGCGCTGGCAACGTCGGTTACGTGTCTGCGGAGACCATATGCGAGGTCCACGATGTGATGGTCGTAGACAACGACCCATCGAGAGAATATATAAAGACCAAGCTGAACGTGTCGTTCCTCAGCGAGGACGGGTCCAACCCTCGCGTGATCAGGGACGCCATAGAGAAGCATAGGGCCGAAGCGGTCGTCTCCACCCTCGACGACGACACCACTAACCTGTTCGTCTGCATGATCGCCAAGAGGGTCGACCCCAAGATCCTGACGATAGCGTCGGTCAACGACCCCGACTTCCGCATAGAGCTCACCTCGGGGGGCTACGAGGGCGTCGACATGATCATCTCGCCCGAGATGAAGACCGCCGAGAAGATGTACCGCATGGCCATACTGGAGAACGTCACCGACTACGAGTTCGTCGATTCGGTCGGTATCGGCGCGGCCGTGTACCGCGTGACTCCCAAGATAGTAGGGAAGATAGTCCTGCACCTGGACCTGCCGGAGGAGTGCTCGATCTTCGGCATATACCGCAACAAGGAGCTCATCCTCGACGTGGACACGGTGGAGATCCGCGAGAAGGACAGCATATGCGTCATAGGCACTCGGAAAGGGCTCGAAGACTTCAACGACTACATAGGCGTAGAGAACAGGGCGATGGAGTTCGTCATACTGAGCGGCTCCATAGTGGGCGCAAACGTGGCCAAGATGCTGCTGAGCGACAAGAGGAAGAAGATAGTCAAGATAGTGGACTACGACCCCAGACGGTGCTCCACGCTCACCAAGATCGTCCCGGAGGCGATGACGCTCATGGAGGACTACAAGGACCCGGCCGTCCAGGCGTCGGAAGACCTGTTCAAGGCCGACTGCCTTCTGGTCACATCCGGGTCGGACGACACCAACCTGCTCATGTGCATGTCGGCGAAGACGTACGAGACCGTCAAGCCTATAACCAGGTACTCAAGGCCCGAGTACAAGAGCGTCTTCGCAGGAACAGGCCTGGACACCATCATCGGGTATCACAACATCATAACCAACGAGATCACCCGCTGCCTGCTCCCGGACGAGGTCGCCCTCATGAGGATGAAAGGGGACAACGAGCTGTTCTTCACGTACGAGGTGGGAGACAAATCCGCCTTCTGCGACAAGTACCTCGGAGACATGCGCATCCCCGAGAAGATAAAGGTGGTCGCGATCTCCCGGGAGGGCAGGATAATCTACCCGAGCCTGGACACCAAGATCCTGGAGAAAGACCTGCTCATAGTCTTCACGAACACGGACAAGAAGGCGATCGTCAAATCCGTGTTCGGAAAGAACGTGGTCCCGGAGCTGTGAGCGCCTTGGGCATACTGGACAGGAGCAAATACGCGGTCTGGACGAGCACCATCGTCAAGACCCTCGGCCTCATCGAGATGATCCTGGCCGTTAGCCTCATGGTGCCGGCGGGCGTGGCGCTGGTGCTCGGAGAGGACCCGCGCCCTTATCTGGCCGAGGCTCTGCCTCTGATGACCGCCGGAGCCCTCCAGTTCGTGCTGTTCAGGAAGTCCTCCAACTTCAAGCCTGTCAGCGGCCTCATGATGATGGGCCTGTGCTGGCTTATGATGTTCGTCGTCGGCGCGGTGCCTTATCTCATCCTAGGGCTGAAGCCTCTGGACGCGGTGTTCGAATCCGTAAGCGGATACACTACGACCGGGGCCACGATACTCCCGGACCCTACGCACTGGCCGGTGTCGCTAATGGTATGGAGGTCGTTCACCCAGTGGGTGGGAGGCATCTCGGTCATCCTGGTGTTCATGTACGTCCTCCCGATGGTCGGTATAGGGCGCTCCCTTTTCGTCAACGAGCTCGCCGGCTCGGGCTCGTCGGACTACACCTTGAAGATGGAGAAGGCCGCGATGTCCTTCATCTTCGTTTACGCCCTCTTCACGCTGGTGAACTATGTGATCATAGTGCTCCTCGGCGTCGGGATGGTGGACGCGCTGTGCCTCACCTTCGCAACCATATCCACCGGCGGGTTCCTGAACAACACCAGCAGCATGGCGGACTACTCTCTCCCGGTCCAGGTCGTGACCTTGGCGTTCATGTTCCTGGGAGGGGTGAACTTCTATCTCCACTACAACGCCCTCAAGCGCAGGGAGAAGGGGATCTACAGGTCCAACTCCGAGTTCAAGTTCAACATAGAATGGTTCCTCATCGGCATAGCGCTGATCTTCCTGATGCCGTTCCTCAACTCCGACCTGAACAACCTGAATCCGGAAGCGGTCTTCAACGACGTGTGGGAATCGGTGTTCACGGTCATATCCATGGGGACCAGCACCGGGATGTCGATAAGCAACCTCTCCCTGTTCCCTGCCGAATGCATCACGATTCTGCTGCTGATAGGGTTCATCGGCGCTTCGTCCGGGTCCACCAGCGGAGGCATCAAGATCGGGAGGCTGAACGTCATCTACCAGTTCATGAAGGTCACCGTCAGCAAGACGCTCCACCCAAGCGCGGTGAGGGACGTCAGGGTCGACGGCCAGGTCCTGAGCAACAACGCCGTCCTGTCCGCCTTCTCCATACTGATGCTGTTCACCATGACCCTCATCGTGGGGTCCATAGCCATCATGATGTGCGGCTATCACATATTCGACGCGGTCAACATCGCCATAGCCATGGTCGGCAACCTCGGGACGACGTTCCTGAACTTCGGGCCCAACGGAAGCTTCTGCGACGTGAACGACGCCGCCAAGATCGTAATGATGATCCTGATGTGGGTGGGACGTCTGGAGGTCCTCACCGCGATCGTGTTCATATCCCCGTCGTTCTGGAAGGAGATAGCGATAAACCACAAGAGGTCCCAGAAATGGAAGCACAGGATGCCCGTGCTCAAGAGCCCTTCATCTCGCAGTAAGCGATGATGTTGAGCGCGGCCTTGTCGCCGGGACGGACCTCGTTTATCGCCCCTGCGACGATGCGGGCCTTGTCTATCTCCCCCTTCTCGGCCAAGCAGAGGCCCAGCACCTCCATGCCGCCTAAGTGGGTGCGGTCAATCTGCACGGCCCTGGAGGAGTAGGCTCCGGCCGACTTCACGTTGCCGATTATCCACATGACGTGCCCCGCCAGGGCGAAGGCGTCCGCGCTCTTCTCCTTGAGGCGGTCGCGGACGTACTTGACGGCCTCCTTCTGCCTCCCAGCGGAAATCAGCGCCGAAGCGTAGCAGACCGCCACGTCGTAGTCGGCCGGATAAGCCGAGAGCAGCCTTCTGGCCTCCGCCACGGCGTCGGAATGCTCCCCGAGAGAGCTGAGGGCGTCCACGACCATGCACCCGTCATTCGGCGTCGGGGATTGGATGGCCCTCAGGCGGTCCAAAGCCTCCTCGTGCTCGTCAAGGTCCATGAGGCAGCGGGCCGATTCCCTCAGGACGGGATCGTCCTTTTCGACGCCCTTCAGTATGCCGAGGGCGTTGGAAGGATACCCGAGGCTCCGGAGAGCCATCGCGGACTGCAGCCTGGTATCGTCGTCCTCCAGAGACGAGACCAGCATCTTCATGAGGTCTAGGGTCACGGAGTCGTCCCCTACGGACTTCATGATCGACATGCACTTGATTATGGTGAAAGGCTCCCCGCTCGACTCGGCGATTGCCCTGATCTTCAGAGGGACCTCTGAAAGCCTCCCTTCGGCAATGTCCTTGCGGACCGCGGAGAACTCCGCCTCGATGTCCATGGCCCACCCATGCACGACGCATGGTTAAACGTTATCGCAGGATCCTGGCGACTCCTCAGCAGTTCCATGCGCCCCTCGTCCGGTGGTCCTCGTAGATCAGGGCCGAACCGCCTCGCGACGGCGGGGTCGGATGCCGGACACGGCTGGCCTGCGCAGCCAGACAGAGGGATCCCGCAGAAGCGGCGGCCCATAGCATCGGATAAATAAGCGTAGACGGATACTGGGGAAGGTCATATGGTCATCAAATCGCTCTACATTAGCAGGCTGTTCAACCAATACAGTTACACGTTGAACCTGTGCGACGGCCTGACGTTCGTCCACTCCCCCAACGGATACGGCAAGAGCACGCTGATGCACATGGTATATGCCGCCATGAAAGGCGATGTCAAGTATCTTTCAGAGATACCGTTCGAGAGGCTCGACGTCGGATTCAAGGACGAATCGAACCTCATCATAGAGAACGAGTCCGGAGACCTCCTCATCCAGATGCAGAAGAACGAGCTCGAGACCCCTCTGACGCCCGACGAGATGGCCGACATCTGCGAGGTCGTCTACATCTCCCCCGAGAGGCTCATGGTGAAAAAGCGCGACGGGCACATCAGCCCCGCCCTGGAGACGTACGCGCAGGAGCTCTACGAGCGCATAAGGTACTCCAAGGAGCACTCGGAGCTGACGCCTTACGCCGGCCAGAGGAAGGAGATGTCCGACAGCGACCTGGAGTTCTGGTGCAAGGACCTCAAAGCCAAGCTTGACTTCATCAAGGATGCGGGATTCGAGCCGGAAATACCTGCCGGATACAGATTCCCTCCCTCCAGGTACGAGCTCTCCAGCTACAGGAAGGACTACGAGGACCTCACTTACTCCATATCCGAGTATGTGAAGGACAACTACATCCTCGCCGAGTCAATCATAATATTCAAGGACATAATCAACGGGTTCTTCATAGGCAAGAAGATGGAGATATCGGAGAACGGGAAGATCGTGATAAACCTCAACGGGGGCGGAGCCCTCCAGCTCAGCAAGCTCTCCTCGGGCGAGAAGCAGATAATGATCATCTTCTACAACATGCTGTTCCACGCCGACCCCGGCTCGGTGATAATTCTGGACGAGCCCGAGATCTCCCTCCACGTCACCTGGCAGCAACGGCTCGGAAAGCTGTTCGACGACATCTGCAGGGTGAGGGGCATGCAGATCGTCGTGGCGACACATTCCCCACAGGTGATACATGACATGTGGGACAATGCTAGGGAGTTGAAGCCGTACAATGCGTGAACATCTCGGATTCAGCGACATCTGCAACGAGGTGATGATGAGCCGCTCCATCTACGGCGGCGCGTTCGTCCTCGTCGAAGGGGTCACCGACGACCGCGTGTACAGGAAGTTCCTGTCGGAGGACTCGATCATCATCGAGTGCCACTCCAAAGATGCCGTCAAGAGATGCATAAAGGAGCTGGCGCAGCACCGCGGCCTGAAGGAGGTCATAGGGATCGTGGACGCCGACCTGGACCTCCTAGACCGCAGGTTCCCCGATCCGCCCCTGTTCTTCACGGACTGCAGGGACATGGAGATGATGTGCATCCAGAGCAACGCCTTCGAGGACGTCCTGGACGAGTACGGCGACAGGGAGAAGATCCAGAAGTTCGAGGACAGGTACGGGTCCGTCAAGGACTCGCTGGTGGAGGCGAGCTACCCCGTCGGGCTGCTGATGCGCGTCTCGAGGGACAACGGGATGGGCCTCAACTTCGGCAACCTCGACGTCTCCAGGTTCGTCAATCCCAAGACCCTGACCATCGACATGGCGGCGATGATCGACGTGGTCATAATGAACTCGGCTCCCTCGGGGATATCCAAGAAGAGGGTGCTTCGCATGCTGGAGGACGAGATAAAGAACCTTGAGGACTCCTGGGACGCCGCGAGAGGCCACGACACCGTGTCCATCCTCCTGCTGGCTCTCCAGAAAGGGCTCGGGTCGTTCAACTCCAGGTCCCTGAACGAGAACGCGCTCGCGGGATCGCTCAGGCTGGCATTCTCCGACTCGGACTTCGCCAAGACCCGCCTGTACAAGGACTCCTCCGAATGGGCCAACAAGATGGACCTGAACCTGTGGAGGCTCAGACGAAGGTGCTGGCATGCTTCGCTAGTTCGTTCTAAGGTTTTAATATGCTAGCGGTACGAATATTTAAGTCCGAGTACCGCCGTTCACGAGCTGGAGGAAACAAAATGGTTACAATCCCCGCAAATGTGAAAGCCCTCTTCAACGACAAAGAGGCCTGCAAAGTCATCGCCACCGCCTGCGTCAACGGAAAGCCCCACGTGGTCCCCGCAGGGACCATCGGAGTCGCCGACGACACCACCATGATGGTGTGCCAGATCTTCATGGACGTCACCGCCAAGAACCTCGAGAAGAACCCCAAGGCGTCCTTCGGGGTCATCAAGGGAATGGAGTCCTACACCGTCAACACGGAGCTCAAGGCGAAGGTCACCGAGGGGCCCCTGTTCGACCAGATGAGCAAAGCCATCATGGACGCTCTCCACCTTCCCGTCAAGTCCGTGCTGCTCTTCGACGTCAAGTCCGTGTACAACCAGAGCGCCAGCATGGAAGCCGGAAAGAAGATGGCCTGAAACTCATTCCGCCCTTTCCGGGCGGCTCCTCTTTTCAAACTCGAAAAGCAGCGCCTATATGCGAGCAACCGACGGTTAGAGTTATAACATCGACCTCGATTGGGATGGGCATGCAGGGCATGTTCTGCGAGCGTTGCAAAAGCCTAATGCCTCCTGGAAGCACCAGGTGCCGCACATGCGGGGCCCCGATCGACGGATCCTCCGTGAGCAGCCAGTCATGCCTGTTCAGCGATTCCATGGAGTGGAAGAGCCGGAAGCCAGTGGAGACCAAGGTCGTGGAAGGCGCGGAGTATATGCCCTACGAGCCCCGCGGATGCCAGATGATGATCATAGAGGACATCCGCAACGCGCTGGACGAAGGCAGGCACATAGTGATAGAGTCCGGAACCGGCACCGGCAAGACCATCGTCTCCCTCGCAGCCGCCCTCGAGCATGCGGTCCCTCGCGGAAAGAAGATAGTCTATCTGACCAGGACGATCTCCCAGAGCGACCAGGTGATGCGCGAGCTGCGCTCCATCAGCACCATAAAGAGCGTGTCGGGGACGGCCGTGACCGGCAGGAACAAGTCTTGCCCGCTGTACCGCGGGTCTCCAGGGTTCGAGAGCCTCCCCCCTAACGTCCTCTCGATGATGTGCGACGAGCGGAAGCAGAAGAGCAACAAGGGCCAGGCAGGCGGATGCAGATACTACGACAGGGTGAAGACCGAGCTCCCGTCCATCGAGTCGTACTGCAAGAAGGAGCTCCCTACGTCCGAGACCCTGGACCGCTTCTGCGAGGGGCGCGGAGCCTGCCCGTACGAGTCCAAGAAGGCCCTCATGAGGGAGATGGACGTGGTGGCGGTCCCGTACGTCCACATCCTCTCCCCGGACATCAGGAACAACCTCATGGCCAACCTGAACACTGCCGGCGACGCCTCCGGGCTGACGCTCGTCATTGACGAGGCCCACAACTTCATCGACGCGGCGCGCAGCGAGGAGAGCTTCGAGATCGACGCCAGGCTCGTGGACTCGGCGATAGACGAATGCGACGCCATGAAGCGCGCCGAAGTGGCGCCTGGGATAAGGATGGCCGAGTTCATCAGATACTTCAAGAGCTGCATGCGCGCGGTGGCCACGGAGAAGATGGGCCTGGGGCAGAAGGAGTACGTGTTCGACGGGGACTTCATCGAAGAGAGGATGATGTCCAGGTTCGACATGAGCAGGGGGGACCTCTCGATGGCCATCGACACGATAGCCGAGATCGGCGAAGAGAGGACCAAGCTCCTCATGGAGGGCGGGGACACCCGCATATCTGAGCTGGAGACTCTGGGGAAGGCCATGCAGAACTGGTGCACGGTGTCGTCCAAGAGGTTCGTGAGGACCATGAAGATAGACCAGGACGGGGAGTACCTCAGCGCCTCGTGCATCGAGCCGGAAGACATATCCCTGTTCCTCAGGGGGATCCCGGGGTCCGTCCATATGTCGGGAACCCTCCAGCCTCTGAACCAGTACGCCAGGGTCCTGGGCCTGCCGGAGACCACTCGCTTCCGCACCTACCCGTCGCCGTTCCCCCCGGAGAACAGGAAGGTGGTCTACGTGGACGGGGTCACCACCCGGCAGGCGGACATGAGGTCGGATCCCGGCATGCAGAACCGCATCGAGAGGCATATCGTCAGGCTCTGCGAGTCGGTCGACAAGAACACCTTGGTCTTCTTCACGTCGTACAACAACATGCGCACGATGCGCCCTTACATAGAGCTGCATCTGAACAAGGACCTCTACTGGGAGGAGTCCAGGAACCTGCGCAGGACCATGGCATCCCTGGACCAGTTCCGCGCCGGAAGGAACGGGGTGTTCTTCTCTGTCATGGGCGGATCCGTCGCAGAGGGGATGGACTTCCCGGGCGACGAGCTCTGCTTCGCTATAATCGTCGGCATACCATATCCACCCCCCTCGCCTGAGATGCAGGCCATGTCCGCGATGTTCGACGAGCGCTACGGGCCGGGAAAAGGATGGCTGTACTGCAGCGAAGTCCCTGCCCTCAGGAAGATGAAGCAGGCGATAGGCCGCCTGATAAGGACCGAGACGGACAGGGGGATGGCGGTCATACTGGACAGCCGCGCGTCCAGGTACGCGAAGCAGCTGGAGGCGACGCTGTCCTCGGACCCGGCAGGAGAGGCCACCAGGTTCTTCCTGGGCCGCCGTGAGTTCTTAAGAAAATAACTTATATCGAGCGCGCTTAGGGTGCATCGCTGCGGAGGTAGCCCAGCTGGCCCACGGCGCCGGTCTTGAAAACCGGTGGAGAATCTCCACGGGAGTTCAAATCTCCCTCTCCGCGCTTTTTCCGATCTCGAAGCTCCGAACCGCTCGCACATTAATGAGGCGGGAGAACGCGCCCCCGCCCCTGCGACGGTCAGTCCTTGTGGATGGCCGCGACGAACTTCTCGTAGTTCTCAGGATGCTGCTCGAAGTAGGCGCGCGACTCGGCGAGGCTGTCCGCGATGCCCTTGGCGACCGCATGCTTGAGGTCCATTGGGTGGAGGCCGTTCTGGAAAGCCGACTCGAGCTCCTCGTAGCTGGAGACCTCCATGTTGCCGCCGTACTTCTCCGGCCTCTCTATGAGAAGCTTGGAGCCGTTGTTGAAGAGCAGGAGCCTGGCTATCTCTAGCACGGGGTTGCCTGTCTTGGCGCTCTCGCCGCTGTCGGTCTTGTCCACCTTTATGACGGTGTTGTCGTAGTCTCCGGGCATGGGGCAGAACGCCTTCTCCAGCTTCTTCCTGATGCTCTCGGGCGAGTCGTGGATGAGGATGCCGGAGTCGGGCTTCGATTTGGACATCTTGGACTCCATGGGGTCCATGCGGTTCATCGCCTTCAGGCCGGGCACAAGGGGGGTATGTATGGCGACAGGCGCCTTCCATCCGCATTTCTTGGCGACGTCGCGCGCGAGCATGTGGGCCCTCCTCTGGTCGAGGCCGCCGTATCCGATGTCTATGTCCATCTTGAAGATGTCCGCAGGCTGCATCAGGGGGTACAGCATCATGGATGTGCGGATCTCGTCGTTCTCGGCCTTGCGGCCCATGATGGTCATGGCGCGCTTCACCCTGGCGACCGACGTCTCGCTGCCGATCTTGATCACGGTGGCCCAGTAGTCCAGGTCCAGGATCTCTGAGGCGAGAACGTACTTCACCTTGTCCTTGGGGATCCCGAGGGAGGCGAAGCTGTCCTTCATGTACTCCGCGCACAGCTGGATCGTCTCGAGGGAGCCGCCTAGCTTGCCATTGATCTGCGCATGCCAGTCGGCGAAGAATATGATGACCTCCAGGCCTGCCTCTATGTAGTCCTTGATCTTGTTGGCTACAAGCATCCATCCGAAGTGGCAGAGGCCTGACGGCTCGAACCCTATGTACAGGCGAGGGTGCTCTTTCTCGGCTAGAAGCGCCCTGAGGGACTCCTCGTCGACGACCTCGAGAGTGTTCCTGGTTATGAGCTCGTACCTTTGTTCTATATCCATGCGGACGCCCATGCAGATAGGATATAAAAACTACCCGAAACGGCCTGCAGAGTCGTCCTGGATGCGAAACATCAGGCTCCGACGGACGCCGAATCACAGCTGCAATTGGCAAGTTTCTTATCGGCAGCATGCCATTCGTCTCTAGGATTCCGATGAAAGAGGGAAAGATCTCCAGTCAGGTCGTGAAAGAGCTGGACCAGCTCCACCTGATGCTGAGGATGATACGCGCGATAGAGGAGAACCAGCCCATCGGCATCATAAAGCTCTCCGAGATCTTCGACCTTCCCAGCCACAAGGTGAGGTACATGCTCCGCATCCTCGAGAACGACAGCGTGATTTCCCCGTCTTCCAACGGATGCACGCTTAACAGCGGATACGAGGAGTACGTGGAGCACCAGCTGTCCGCGCTCCGCATGATCAGGTCCAAGACCGCCGAGATCGAGGACGAGTTTTCCAGAGCCGAAGATTCCTGACCTCTGTATTCCGAGCCTTAGGCAAGATATTTTATATGGACTGTCGATACAGGCAATCGTCTGGCTTGGCCGGGGCGCTTGGCGTGCCCTACACCCGAAATCGTCAATATGCGGGGGCGACAGCAGGGGACGGCCCCGCTGAACTACCAAGCCCATCGAGTGACAATGAGATCTTGTCCTGTAGAGTCGGAGTCGGTAAAGAAGACGGTCGGAGGGTCGTCGTTCGTACCTCATCAAGGAAACCGGGTCAGGTCCTGACGGGAGCAGCCTCACTTTGAGCTGCCGACGTTTACGGGAAAGCAGGGTTGAGGAGCGGAATGGCAAACTTGGTCTGGGATGAGAGGACAACCTCTGTGGCCAGGCGCTTCATCTTTTTTCGATGCGCTTGAGGGCGGAGGCGGCAGGCTCGTATCCGTGCTCGGCTGACTTCCTGTACCAATAGGCCGCATCGCCGTCGCAATCCCCGCTCTCGCATAGCGCCGCATAGGCGTACTGGGCCTCCGGGACCTCCTTCTCGGCCGCTTTGAGATACCACTCCCCGGCCTTGGAACGGGACTGCGGGACCCCGGCCCCCTCCTCGTAGAGCTGCCCCATCCTATACTGGGCCATGAGATGGCCGGACTCTGCCGCCGACCTGTACCATCTGGCGGCCTCCTCCCAGCTCCTGTCGTACATGATGCTGCCGCGGTTGCACTCCCCCAGCATGAACTGCGCTTCCACATGTCCGGACTCGGCCGCGATGCGGAAGTCCTTGGCGGCCTCGGAGATGGCCCCGGGATCGTCCTCCGTGACATAGAGGGCCATGCCCGCTTCGAACGTCTTCTGCGCCTTCCTGTCCGGGGACGGATCCCCGCTTCCCTTCTTGAACAGCCTCATCCCGTTCGCCTCCTGGATACGCAGCCAGTGATTATGTCCTTCTCGAAGTCGAAGACCACGGCCGTCTCGGACCCGTCGGTTATCCTCAGCACGCGCGTGTCGTCCACCTTCCCCACGACGGCGCCTTCGCAGCCCACCTCAGAGAACAGGGATATGACCTCCTCGGAATGCTCCGGAGGGCATGCGAAAACGAAGCCGCAGCCCTGGTAGGTGAGCGCCCATTTGATCGGGTCGACCCCGTCGGGGATGGGTATGCGCGTGACGTCGACGGTCCCGCCCTTGCAGGAGGACTCCAGCATCATCCCCAGGGTCCCTATGTGGCCCGGGTTGCTCATGTCCTTGCAGGCGTGGGCCAGATGCCTCCTCCCTATCTCCGCGACGGCCTCCATCTGCCCGCGGACCACCTCGTCCGGCTTGTCCACCGTGGTGACGTACGCGTAGGGGATGTCGTCCGGATACCACCCGACGGTGTCTATCACGAACACGATGTCGTCGCCCGGCCGGGCGGTGCTGCTGAGCAGGACGGCATCCTTGCGCACGCAGCCTACTATCGATATGTCTATCGCGTCGTAGTTGCAGTCGGGGTGCGTGTGCCCCCCTACTATCGGCACGCCGAACTTCCTGATCCCCTCGCGCATGCCGCGGATTATGCTGTCCTGGCTGCCCGTCGTCCCTATGGACATCACGTCGACCATGCCCAGCGGCCTGCCACCCATGGCGGCTATGTCGTTCACGTTGACCAGGACGGCGAAGTACCCTGCGAGATACGGATTGGTCCGCATCAGGGACTCCATTATCCCGTCGGCGGCGAACAGGACGTACTTCTCTCCCACGTCCAGCACCGCCGCGTCCTCCCCCTCCGCAGCGTAGACCTGCGGGAAGCCCGCGGTCGGCAGAAGGTCGACTACCTCGTGTATCTTGTTCTTCCTCGTGACTCCGGGGAAGGTCCTGATGGCCTCTGCCATCTCCTTGACTGACATTTGTATCGCTCCGTTGCGGCTGATCGACGCCATAGGCCTCCTCTGCGGAGGAACAGCATGACGAGGATGCACAACGCCGTGGTTATTCCGATGATGAGCAGCCACATGTGGTCGTACTCCGACAGCGGCAGCTGGATGTTCATCCCGTAGTAGCTGAACATCATGGTGGGGATCGACAGGACCAGGGTTATTATGGTCAGGAACTTCATGACGATCGCGAGGGAGTTGTTCAGGTCCGACTCCACCAGCTGCCTGGTACCCTTGATGATCTGGCTGTAGGTGTCCGTCATCTCCAGGGCCTGGCTGGTCTCGATCTGGACGTCGTCCAGCAGCTCCCTGTCGTCCTCTGAGGAGACGAAGCGGGACTGCTTGCCCATCCTCTCGACGATCGAGGCGTTCACCGACAGCGACGTCTTGAAGTAGACCAGGTTGGACTCCAGCTCGTGGAGCTCGAACAGGTCGTCCCTGCGGGTCGCCTTGCGGATGGACTCCTCGATGGCCATCCTCTTCACCTCGATGTACTTCAGGTCGGCCTGGTAGCTCATGGCCACCCTGTACAGTATCTGCAGGACGAAGCGGGGCCTGTTGCAGAAGTTCACGGCGCTCGCGTTCTTCGCCTTTCCCGAGAACATGTTCGACACCGCGAACAGGTCCATAAGGGAGACGGTGACTATTGCCGTGTCGGTGACGGTGATGGACAGGGGGTAGGTTGCGAACTCTTCCCTCCCGTTCCTCCACTCGCGCACTGGGGCGTCGATGAGGATGAGGGTGTATTCCGGAGTCGCCTCCGTCCTCGATCCCTCCTCGTCGTCCAGAGCGGCGGTGAGGGCCTCGCGGTCGATCCCCAAGGTGCGCTGGACGAGGTCGATCTCCTCGGCCGTGGGGTTGACCATGTTGATCCACACATCGGCACCGATCTCCTCGGTCTTCACCGGATGTCCGTTCTCCATGGCGTAAACATCGATCATCTCGTCCACCTCAGATCAGGAATGACACTATGACCATTACGAACATCAGGAGGACAACGTTGGAGATGGCGGCCGCCACCTTGCCTCCCGTGTCCTCGCGCCTCTCCTGGTCTCTCATCCCGGCCTTTTCCAGCACCCAGTCAATCCAGCCCGCAAATATGAAACCTCCGTCAAACGGATAGGCCGGAAGGGCGTTAGATATGGCCAGGAGTATGTCCAGCCAGAATATCCAGTACAGCAGCGACAGGAATATCCATGTGAGGTCGCCGGCCGGGGCGTCGTACCACCACTTGACGTTGTCGGGTATCGGGGACATGCCGTTCATCGGCCCGGACAGGTATCCCAGGAACGACTTCACGTACGATATGGGCGTCCCGTCGTTGGCGGAGAAGGGCGAAGCGGCCTTGTCCATAAGGATTCCAGGGGTCGTGAGCGCGAATCCGCCCATGTTGACCACCACTCCCAGGAACCCGACTCCTCCGGACGAGGACAGGACGACAGGGTCGTGGTAGACGACCGTGGGGTCGCTGGAGACCGCTACGGTGGCGATGACCACCGAGTCCCCCGGGGAGGTCGTCCTCATCGCCGACGTGAACTCCTGGACTGTGCCTATGAGCCTCTCCTCGCCCCCTATCGTGATCGAATAGAGGAACTCCCCCGGCGAAAGACCCGCCGAATCGGCCGGGCTGGATTTCACGACGCTCTTCACGAACGCTCCCATCTGCACTGCCGTGGCGGTGCTTCCGCTCTCGCCCTTGTAGTCGTAATGCAAAATGTACCTCTTGGTCGGATCGAAGGTGCGCCCCGGATCCTCGAACTGCATGGACACGACGCCGCTGGCCACAGCGGACTCCAGCGGATATACCGTCGGCGATCCCTCCTCGGACGCGCCGGTCACCAGGGCCGTCAGCGGTATCCCCGATGCGAAGGCGGGGGAGCCCTTGTCCATGCCGTAGACGCCGGGATCGTCTTCGTACGGAGAGGATATGGATGCGCAGGAGAGCATCAGGATGAGGATAGCCGCTATCGCGCAGAACGTGTTCACGGTGATCCCCGCGGCGTACACGTCCATCCTGGGCCTGCGCGGCGCGACCTTCATCTGCTCCTCGCTGGGCTCCACGAACGCTCCCAGAGGGACCACCGCGTAGAGGAGGCCGGTCGAGTCGACGTCGATCCCGTTGGAGCGGGCCTGTATCCCATGCCCCATCTCGTGGACGACCATGGCGAACAGCAGCGCTACTATCCCGTAGCTCAGCGGGAGGATCGGGTTGAACCCGGGTATGGCCAGGGCGTACTCGATCCCGACGGACGAGCTTCCGATCATCGACGGCAATGCCATCAGGGCGACGACCAGGGTGTACATCATCAGCAGGAGCAGGACCGCCGAGACCAGCTTCGAGACGAAGCCGAAAGCCCTCCAGAACCTCCTGTAGCGGCCGATGCGGCCCATCGCCGATATCCCCAGACGGGTCTTGACCATCAGCGCCGGGCCGTACTTGACCAGGTGGAGCCTTTCCGCCTTCTCCGGGTTCCTGTAGACCCATATGTAGACGGGCACGTATATGGCCAGAAGGACCAGGAGTGCTATGTAGGCGGTGCTCATCCTTCGGAGTTATACGCTCATTCTATAAAGGGATGACATCGGTATACGAGCTCGACCCCAGGGGGGTTCATGCCCTCTATTATCCTTCTCGCCCACCGGAGCTTCCTGGCCTTCGTGCTCTGGTCGGAGCCTTCCTTGGGCGTCGGATGCTCGTAGTCGAATCCCGGCAGCAGGATCCTGCGGCAGCCGAAGTGCCTCGCGAAGCAGACCGCGCGGTCGCCGTCGGTGAACCCTCCGAAGTTGTACACTATGTCGCGCGGGGCCGACTGGGTGGTGAGGGCCACCGGGCCCTTCAGAAGCCCCGCGTACCTGCTGACGAGGTCGGCGTTGTCCCCGTGGGCGTGTACGAGGGTGAGGGCGCCGCGGGAGCTGGCCTCCATCTGCGGGCCGATGTCCCCGTCGAGATCGGTCACGACCACGTCCGGAAGGATGCCCATGGCCAGGAGGCGGCCGACAGAGGACCCGGACGCGATGAGGGCGCCTTCCGTCCCGAGCCTATTGATGTCCTCCTCCAGCCCCGGCGAGTTACCGAAAACGGTGCAGGACTCCCTTACGCGGGACCCGGCCTCGTCGTCGGAAACCAGGTCGTCGTTGAGGGTCACCGAGAGCAGGACCCTCACGCAGGCCTCGTCGTCGTAGCGGGAGTAGCCCATGTCGGAGAGGATCTCCTCGTACACAGGCTCCCACTCGGTAAACCGCATCGTACTCCTCCCCCAGGTCGTCGTCCTTGGACTTCCTGCCCTTGCGTCTTATTATACTGCGCTTCTTCGACTGCTTGTCGCGCTTCACGCGCCCCACGAGGAAGTTGACGACCAATGTGAGGGCTATCCCTGCGGCGACCTCGAGGATCCCTATGTCCAGCATGTGCCAGTAGCCGATGTAGGTCATCAGCACGTCCAGAGAGCCGGTCGCGACCAGCGCGTATGCGGCCAGCGTCAGCCCGGATATGGCGTAGCTCGTCCTGAAGACCCTCTCGTTCTGGTAGTCCGCGATGATGTTCCCCGCTATGTAGAGCATCAGGGAGATCACCATCGGCCATATCAGCGACTCCACGAAGAAGATGACCTTCGGTATCTCGTTCTGGAAGTACATGTTCTGGATCTCCAGGTAGTCGTAGACGGCGGATATGACGAGGAAGGCCACGGCCACGGCCAGGAACAGGAGCTTGGTGGACTCCTTGAACATGTTGTTGTAGACCCTGGCCTTCAGCTTCTTCAGGCGCTTCCCGACGCTGTATCCATACAAGATGAGGACCAGGCCGGCGGCCAGCACGGCAAGCCCGCTGGACATCCTGGCGATGCCCGAGATGTCCGGGTCGGATATGTACATCACCACGTTGGGGAGCACGAAGAACAGCGAGACCAGCACCAGGAACACGCCTATCGGGGCTACGAACCTGCGCCTCTTGTCAGGGTCGGCCAGCATCTTGGTGATTATGTAGAGGTTGCCCTCCAGGCCGGGCGCCTGCTTCACGTACACCCTCTTGGTGGTGACTATCTTCACCCCGCTCAGCAAAGGATAGATGTACTCGTCCTCGGCCCCGTCGCCGACCAGTATGAGGCCTTCCGGCTTCACGCGCTTCTTCACGGCCTCGAACTCGTCGGAGATGGCCATGTCTGACTTGATCCCGACCTGGCTGGCCCCGCATATCAGGGCGACCTCCGCGTCCGTCCCCTCCTTGCGAAGGTCGAGGCAGACCTTTATCGCCGAGAACAGAGCGTTCGTGTCTGAATCCTCGGGGTCTGCCATCCCGAGTGCGGTGGCGGCCTCTCTGCAGCGTTCTACGCCTATAAGAGGTGTGGAGACGCCCGCCTTTGTGCCGAAGTCGTCGTCCCTGTCCACCGCGAGAACCAGAAGCTTCCCCATGGCCCCCTCATCGGCGTCCGGCTAATTATTGTTAGCGACAGGATGCTTGTCGAAGCGCTGACGGCCTGCCCTCAAGCGCACGGGAAGGGCGACGTCCATCGGTAAGGATTAAGAACGGGTCCCCTCAATACGTCCCCCCATGCGGATAAGGTGGCATGGTCATGCGTGCTTCGAGTACGGGAACTCCGAGCACACTGTCGTCGTGGACCCTCATGACGGCCGTTCTCTTGGAATCAAGCCCCCTGCCGCTTCGGCGGACATAGTCCTCATGACCCACGAGCACTACGACCACAGGGCATCATGGATCATCGGCGGCAAACATGAGGACGTCATGGCCAGGGAAGGCCCCTTCGAAGTGAAAGGGCTGCCTGTGGAGGGCTTCCGCACGTTCCACGACTCCACCGGCGGCAGCGAGAGGGGGCTGAACACCATGTACATGTTCGAGATGGACGGGATCAGGATCTGCCACTGCGGAGACCTGGGCTGCATCCCCGACGAGCAGACTATGTCCAGGATCAAAGGGGTGGACGTCCTGATGGTGCCTACGGGCGAGGTCTTCACCATGGTGATGTCCGACGTCCGCAGGTTCATCGAGCAGGTGAACCCAACCATCGTGGTCCCCATGCACTACAGGGTGGGGGGGCTGACGCTCCCGATAAGCACCATCGACGAGTTCCTCGAGATAATCCCCGAAGAATACGTGGACTACATCGGGAACGAGATAGACGTGACGCCGGACGACCTCACCGAGATGAAGGAATGCTGGATATTCGAGCGCCGACGGCGGCGTCCCGAATCATGACGGACGAAAAGAAAAAAGGAAACAGTTTATGGCCCTGGGCTCAGTAGAGCGCGAGGCCTTCTTCTATCTTGCCCATCTCTATGGGGGTGGTGACGTCCCCCACGAGGACTCCCCGGCTGTTGGCTACGGTACCTGCCCCCAGTACGCGGGACCCGTGGTTCACGGTGGTCTTGTAAGGCTCCACCTTCAGGACCTCGGATATGAGATCCATCTCCTCCTCGGAAGCGTCCATGTAGCAGATACAGCCCTTGTTGGTGGCCCTGCAGACGGATCCGACCGTCGCGCAGTCCCCTATTGACGACCTGACGCACTCGACACCCAGGAAGTCCTGGATCTCCTTGACAGTGGCCTCCGAGAACTCGGGGTTCAGGATCGCGCCGTTGTCGTTCAGGAGGATGTTGTTCCCTGCCGCGTTCAAGGGCTCGGAGAGCTTCATGCAGGGGATGAGCGAGGAGATGGCCTCGAGCTCGCCGTCCTCTATCATGCCGGTCACCACGGCCCCGTTGGAGTTCATGGCCACTAGGGAGCCGACCACGAAGGAGCCGGAGACGGTCGTCGAGACCGCCTTGACCCCCAGGGCCTCCTCCACGTCCTTGACGAACTCCGGAGCCGAGTTGGCCGCCACGAGGGCGAGGCTCTCGTTGGCCACCGCGAACACGCCTATGTTGGGATTGCCGCCGTAGCGCGAGAGCCTCATCATAGCGTTCACTCCGAGAGAGAGACCTCTACGAGGCCGTCGTCGTACTTCACGGCCTTCACAGAGATCCTGGAAGGGGGGTTGCGGATTCCGTTCTTCCAGAGCCTTTCGTTGACGCTGGCGTCGATCCAGACCTTGTCCTCTTCGGTCTTCATGTGCCTTGCGATGAAGATCCTGACCTCTTTCACCGCACGGTTGGTCCTGCGGGTGCGGGGGGCCATCTTTGCTTTCCTGAGCGGGACGACCATGATCCTCTCGATTTCGTCTGCCATTCGAATCACTCCTTAAGTTTGCTCATGCGCCACGACCTTCTCTTGGGGTGGCGGAGGAACTGCCTGTTGGTCCTCATCATGACCCAGGCGGGAACGCGGCGGTTCTGCTTGATCTTCTTGTTGAGCCTGGTCTTCATTGCCGGGGGCTTTGTGCTTGACATGATTATCTCCTCTCGATTTTGATCTCCCTCTTCTGAGGGACGATCTGTGCAAGGATGTTCTTCAGCATGGCGTCGTCGATGACGCCCCTGAGTCTTCCGCTCTGAGCGAGCTGGATGAGCTGGACCTCTACGGATTCGGCCAGCTGCGGGTTGGCCAGCTTGATGTTCGCCAGCCTGTCCCTGGCCTCGGGAGTCAGTATCTGTCTGAGGACAGACTGCCTCTGCGACTCGACCTCTTTGGCCTGCTCTTCCTGAGCGGCCTGGTTCTGGGCCTGCTGCTGCAGTTCCATCAACCTTTTCTGTCTGAGCGCTGCCAATTCAGGGTCTTCCATGCCGAAGCCTCCTTCAGGCCTTCATCTCGTCGTAAACCTCTTTCGCGACGTTGTCCAGAAGGGACTGGCCGGCGGGGCTTATGGAACGACCCTCCTTGTCCTTGGAGACAAGGTATCCTGCTTTCTCGAGCTGCTGCATGCACTTCCTGGCGATGTTGCGGCTTCCTTTCACAGCCCTGTTGGGCATGGCTCCTTTGTCGGCGTATCCACCGTACTCGGCTGCGAGCTTGGAGGATCCCATAGGGCCCTTAACGTACAGTTTTCTCAGGATAGAGGCTGCTCTGGTGTACCACCAGTCGTCCTGGGACGGAGCCTTCTCAGTGTGCCTGCCGGTCTTGACATACTCTGCCCACTCAGGAGGACAGATGTTGCTGTTCTCCTTGAGCTTCTGGGCCGTCTTGAGTATGAGCTGCTCTGCAGGAACGTCGTAGACGGTTACCATTTTGATACCTCGCACTGCCCTTGCGGGCAATAACGGAACGGCGTAGACTGAATTTGTATATAAGCATTGCTAAGAAAAACACTGAGTACAATGCGCTTATCCTACTCCGCACGTTCGGACCAGCCCCCGTGCGGCCTAGAGGTGAAACACCCCTCACGGCAGATAGCGGACAACCGCCGTTATCTGACACCCGTGAACAGCGCATCCTGTTACCGATATTTAATGGATTCTGCGAACGGAATCAAGCAATCCATAAATACGGAAAAAGAATGAAATGGAACATGGATGGAGACAAAGTGTTCTGCACTCAATGCGGAACCGAGATGGGGAGGGACGAGAAGTTCTGCCCCAGCTGCGGAGCCAACGTGGATGGGACTCCGAATCCGTACGCCGGAAGATCAAGCGGATACAGCTCCCCCGAATCCAGCAGCCTGGACACCACGCGCCTGCTGATCATGCTGTACGGCATCGCCGCGCTGGCCTTCGGCGTCCTCGGACTCGTCGGAGTGAGCATGCTCAACGATCCTGCCATGCAGCAGGCGTTGAAAGACATGGGCGTGGTGATCACCGACGACTACGTCACTTCCGCGATGATCGAATGCGCCGTGATAATCGTCAGCGCCGCGTGCGCCCTGGTCAGCAGCTTCCTCGTCAAGAAGAGGACGAACTACACCGCCGCCCTCGTGCTGTGCATCGCCGCGGCCGCCACGTCGTTCGCCTTCGGACTGCTGTTCGGGATAGTCACCTTCGTGGTCGGCCTGTACATGGCGTACAGGATCAAGCAGGGCCAGGCCCTGTTCTCCTGAGGGCTTCCGGGCCCTCTAAACTCCTTTCTTTTTTCGCAATAGCATTATACCGATGCCGTATTTCCATCAATGTGAAGAGCATCGTAGCCGTCAGCGGAGCATCCGGAGCAGCCTACGCGGTCCGTCTCATGGAGGTTCTCCCGGGGGAGAAGCATCTGGTCGTTTCCGAGACAGCGAAGGCGATACTCCCTGCGGAGACAGACAGGACCGTGGACGACCTCCGCGCGATGGCCGACGCCTCGTACGAGGACGACGACCTGTTCTCGCCCATAGCTTCCGGGAGCTTCAGGTTCGATGCCATGTTCATAGCCCCCTGCAGCGAGTCCACTGTCGCGAAGATAGCCAACGGGATCGCCGACACGCTGATCACCAGGGCGGCATCGGTATGCATCAAGGAAGGACGCGGGCTCATCCTGCTGGTCCGCGAATCCCCGAAGAGCGCCATAATGCTCGAGAACGAGCTGAAGCTGGCCAGGCTTGGGGTCGTGATCATGGACGCCAACCCCGGGTTCTACCCCCGTCCCAAGACTGTTGAGGAGATTGTCGACATTGTCGTCGGGAGATGCATGGACCAGGCCGGAATCGTCCACGATATATACAAAAGATGGACTGGAGAGCACAGAGACTGAATCCGTCCGATAGCCGGCTCATGCGCTTTTAAGTCCAAATATTAGCTTTTTTTGAGGTTGCTTTTATATTGAACAAAGTGATTCACATACCATGGGAAAATTTATTCTCAAGAAAACGAAGAATGACGGATTTATGTTCAACCTCCTCGCCACTAACGGACAGGTAATCTGCACTTCGCAGGTCTATGCATCCAAGGCGAGCGCCAAGAACGGAATCGAGTCCGTCAGGAAGAACGTCAATGCAGAGATCGAGGACCAGACCCTCGCCGAGCCCGAGTCCAAGAAGAACCCCAAGTGGGAGCTCTACAAGGACAAGGGAGACGAGTACAGGTTCAGGCTCTGCGCTTCCAACGGCGAGCCCATCCTCTCCGGACAGGGATACACCACCAAAGAGAACGCGAAGAACGGAATCGACTCCATCCGCAGGAACGCGCCCGATTCCGAGATCGTCGAAGAGCTCGAGTGATTCTACAAAGGGGTTCGGCTCCGGCCGTCCCCGCTTCTTTTTAAATGCTATCTTATTATCTTTAGATTAACTTATAAACTAGAACCTGCAGTCCCCTTTCCGGTCTCATGGCAAGCATTTCGCAGCGCATTGAATCGTTGCCTATGACGAAGATGACCTGGACCGTGCTGCTGATCATCGGGATCGGATGGATGTTCGATGCGATGGACCAGGGCATGGTCAGCGGAGTCATCGCGGCCATAGGTACGGACTGGCAACTCTCCCTTTACGACAAGAGCTGGCTGACCAGCTCCGGAATCATCGGGATGATCATAGGGGCCGCCCTCTCCGGGAACATCGCGGATAGATGGGGAAGGCGCAAGGTCATAGTGGTCACCCTTCTCCTGTACTCCCTCGGAAGCTTCCTGAGCGGGCTCAGCACCGAGTACTGGATGCTCATCGTGTTCCGCTTCATCACCGGGTTCGGGCTCGGAGGGGAGCTCCCCGTCGCTTCCGCCATGGTCACCGAGATGTCCCCCGCACGCTACCGCGGAAGGAACGTCGTCCTGCTGGAGAGCTTCTGGGCATGGGGATGGATCGCCGCATCGCTGGTGGCATACCTTGTCATCCCCGAGTTCGGATGGCGCGCGGCGTTCTTCGTGGGAGCCGTCCCTGCGCTGTTCGCCGCTGTGCTCAGACAGATGGTCCCCGAGTCCCCCAGATACCTGGAGATTGCAGGGAAGCACGACCAGGCCAACGCCATCGTCTCCGAGATGGAGAGGCAGGCCGGAGTCGAGTCGATAGACGACGGACCCGAGGAGGACAACGTCGTGAAGGCCGGCTGGGTTGATTCCTTCAAGAAGCTCTGGTCCCGCAAAAACGTCAGGAGCACCGTCGTCCTCTGGGTCATCTGGTTCGGGATCAACTTCGGATACTACGGTTTCGTCCTCTGGACCCCCTCGCTGCTCATGGATAGGGGATTCGACATGGTCAAGAGCTTCGAGTTCACGCTCATCATGTGCCTGGCTCAGCTCCCCGGATACTTCAGCGCGGCGTATCTGATCGAGAGGATCGGACGCAAGCCCACCATGATCGTCTACTTCCTCGGGACCGCTCTGGCCTCCTGGCTTTTCGGGCACGCCTCCTCGGAGACGGAGGTCCTGGCCACCGGATGCCTGCTGTACTTCTTCGCGCTCGGAGCCTGGGGATGCGTCTACTCCTACACCCCCGAGGTGTACCCCACCGACATCCGCGCCTCCGGCTCCGGATGGGCTTCCGCCTTCGGAC
>JAFYAH010000036.1 GCA_017540825.1 Candidatus Methanomethylophilaceae archaeon
GACCATGCGTTCAGCGGGTGCGAGAACATAACGTGCGTCGCTCTGCCCGGAAGCCTGGGATACATCGGGGCCGGTGCGTTCGGCGAGTGCGAGTTCTACGACCTCGAGGGCAACAGGCTCCCCGTCACCGCGGAGGCCCTGAGGGGGCATTTCTACGTGGGCGAGAACGGGGCCCTGCGCCAGGTAGCCGACGCGAGCGTGGGCACCCAGGCCACGGTCGGTGGCCTGAGGTACAAGGTCGTGTCCGACAGCCCCTGGGCCGCGTCCCTCGTAGGGCACGAGGGGGGCATCGAGCACCTGGCCGTCCCCGCGACGGTTTTCATCCGCGGCAAGGCCATGCCGGTGGTCTCCGTCGGCAGCAAGGCGTTCTACGGCTGCGGGACGCTCGCGTCGGTCGATCTGGGCTCGGTCGCGGAGGTGGGCCAGAAGGCGTTCGCCAACTGCGCCTCCATGACCTCCCTCCAGGTCCCCGACACCGTCGAGCGGATCGGCCCCTACGCCTTCTACGGATGCAAGGGGCTGACGTCCCTGACGATACCCGGGGACGGCGTGGTCCTGGAGCCGAGCGCGTTCAGCGCGTGCGTCAGGATGAAGTCGGTGTCCTTCACCGGCACCGGGGCGGTGATCGAGAGGAACGCGTTCTACAAGAACAACGGCGTGGCGGCCCTGGACCTCGCCGGCGTGGCGTCCGTCGGCTACAAGGCGTTCCCGTACTGCAAGGGCCTCAGGACCCTTACCGTGCCCGGGACGCTGGAGTCCCTGGGCGACTACGCCTTCTACTCCTGCGCCAGCCTCAAGACCCTCGTGGTCGAGGAGGGGGTGGAGGCTATCGGCGCCAGCGCGTTCAGCGAGTGCAGGGCGCTGCAGAGCATCACCCTGCCCGGCTCCCTGGAGTCGGTCGGCAGGAACGCGTTCTACGGCGTGAGGCTCTACGACCTCGGAGGGTCCCTAATCAGCCAGAAGGAGGTGTTCTCGGCGAGCGGGACCTTCGTGGGCGCCGACGGGAGGCTCTGGCAGACGGCCTCTTTCTCCGACGGGGGCCTCAAGTACACCGCCTCGAACGGGAGAGCCACCGTCACGGGACCCGAGGGCGCCACCGTCATTCTGAAAATACCCGATAAGGTCGAGCACGAAGGATACGCGCTGGACGTCGTGGCCATAGGCGACAGGGCGTTCCGCGGACGCTCTCTCTTGTCCTTTGCGGACCTGGGAGGGGTGACCACGATCGGAGACAGGGCGTTCTCCGGATGCTCAGACCTCTCCCTTGTCATCATGCATAGCGTCGAGCGTATAGAGGACTACGCCTTCTTTAACTGCACGGACATAAGATTCATAGCGTTCTCCGAGTCCCTCTCCCACATAGGCACCGGCGCGCTGCACGGTGTGAAGCTGTACGGGGCGGACGGGGCCACCAGGCTGACCGCCGCCGAGGACCTCGCTGGCATGCGCTTCGAGGAGGCGGACGGCAGGCTCCGCCCCGTCCTCCCCAATGTCGGGGACGAGCTGGTCTCCGGCGGCGTGAGGTACGTGCTGACGTCCTCGGACCCGCTGGCTGCCTCTGCGGTTGGATTCGTCGGCGAGGTCTCGTCTCTCCCGTCGGCCGTCGCGTTCAACGGCTACGGGGTGCCTGTGACCTCCGTCGCGGACGGCGCGTTCAGGCTCTGCGCCACGATCTCGGCCCTGGACCTCTCAAACGTCGTGTCGATAGGTGCGAAGGCGTTCTCCGGATGCACCGGCCTGGAGAGCGTCACGTTCTCCGATGGCCTGTCCAGCGTCGGGAGCAGCGCGTTCTACGGGACGCTGTTCTACGACGGCGGCTCCGCCGTCCCGAGGACCGCCTCCGGGCTCGCCGGCAAGTCCTTCGAGGGCTCGGGCGGGTCCCTCCACCTCGTCACCGCCCACTTCAAGCCTATCGTCGACCAGTACACCGTCACTGTCGTCACCGAGGGAGAGAAGGGAACCGTCGACGTCGACAAGTACGTCGTCGACTACGGAACCAGGCTCAGCACCGCCGGGAACATCCTGACCGTCGCCGGATACGGACAGACTGTCGCGACTCCATCTCCTGCCGACCAGTGCTACACCTACTCGTTCATCAACTACACCGCGGGTGACACCGTAATCGTGAGCGACTGGGTCGTCACCGCACACTTCAGGCCTTTCGCGATTTCCTGCTCTGTGGTCGTCGAGTACATGTGCGATGGAACTCCCATCCTCAATGATGGAGTCGACATCAGGGTCAGCTCTCAGGGAGAGCGGGGAAGCACCTTCACCTACAACTACCTCGACAACTCCATGTTCGACAGCACCATAGCCTCTAAGTACACCCTCCTGAAGGGATACGTCGAGCAGCCTTCTATGCCAGCCGACCAGGGCGAGACCGTCACTGTCACCATCAGCGAGGACCTCACCGTCATCGTGTTCGAGTTCGATAAGGTGGGGGCCTACGTCCAGTTCCACAGGCAGAGCAACCCCGTTGCTAACCCTGTCTACGAGACCCCAGAACCCTGCGGAGACGCCCACCACGCCACAATCACCGCCAACGACCCCACGGATGCCGGAAAGTCCATCAAGGTCCTCATCACCGACAACGTCGTCGGCTACGAGGCCCAGGGGACCTTTATCGGAGCCGGACAGTCCGCCACCTACGACGACGGACACACCTACTCCGTCAACCAGCTCCCCAAGGTCATCAAGGACGGACTGACCTACGACGCCGTCGAGGTCGTCATATCCGGCGGACTCAACGTCCACGACAACATCAGCGATCCTCTCGTGGTCTGGTACCAGCTCGTCTGATTCGAAACAAATTACGGCTCGGGACCGCCCGGGCCAAAACATCTTATCAGGTGATAAAAAGCGACTCTGAACCGACGAAAGCGTCAGGAGTTTAAAGCTTACGCTGGGGAAGAGGGCAGCTCACAGGGTGTCCGGATGCACCCTAAGTGGCTCGTCGAGGTCTTTTCCTTGGTCACAGAGCGCCTCTTCGGCGACCATATGTCCGAAAGAAGTTCTGTCGCATGGTTTTTACGATGCCGTGAGATGTGCTTTCTCGACATCCACAGGAGGCCGATTCTGAAGCACATGGCCTCGGGCTCTGAAAGATACTCGTCTAACGGTTGTTTCCGAGCCGATGCCTCGATGGGAGTTGTTGCGTACAGCCTACGGATGTGGATTTCGAATCGTTCATACCCGAGTTCCAGATCCTCTTCGAGGAGAACGAGAGATACCTCGGCCTCTCGTGATGGAGTACAGGGACAGGGAGTTCTCCAACCGGTATAGGTCCTATCTGGAGGACAGGATGTTCGAGCATCTGAGGATAACCTACGACAAGAGGGATCCGAGGACCGCAGGGGTCCTGGCTACGATCCTGTCAGGGCTGGTGAACATGTTCCTCATCTCCCTTTCCACTCGCATCGTGTCCCTGGAGGACTCCAACCTGCTTTCGCATGGGATGATGAACGTGGGGCTGAGGACGGTCCTTCGCGACAGCTTCGGGATATACATCGGGTTCGTCTCGATGAAGCCGCTGGACCATGCATGACTCGTGCCGACAGGTATTAAGGACGGTTCGCGGTACGGCGCACGATGATAACGCTGGGCATCGAGGGGACGGCCCATACCTTGGGCGTGGGGATAGTCGATTCGGACTGCAAGGTCTACGCCAACGAGATCGACATGTTCAAGCCCCCGACCGGCGGGCTCCATCCGAGGGAGGTCGCCAACCACCATGCCGACGTCGTCGCGCGCGTGATCTCGGCGGCCCTCGACAAAGCGGGGATGGCCCCGGGGGACATAGGCCTCGTGTCGTTCTCCATGGGCCCCGGCCTGGGCCCCTGCCTCCGCATCGCCGCCACCGCCGCCCGCGCCCTTTCCGGGTACCTGAAGGTGCCCATAGTCGGGGTCAACCACTGCATAGCGCACATAGAGATAGGCCGCGCCCAGACGGGATGCACCGATCCCGCCCTCCTGTACGCGTCCGGGGGGAACACCCAGGTGATAGCCTATTCTACGGGCCGCTACAGGATCTTCGGGGAGACCCAGGACATAGGCATCGGCAATATGCTGGACAAGCTCGGCAGGGACCTCGGCATGGGCTTCTACGCAGGGCCGGTGTTCGAGAGGCTGGCCAAGGAGGGCGACAGGTACTACGAGCTCCCGTACTCGGTCAAGGGCATGGACGTGGCCTTCTCCGGGCTGATGACCGCCGCGCTGGCGCTCCACAGGAAGGGCGTCCGCCTGGAGGACATAGCGTTCTCCGTGCAGGAGACGGCCTACGCCATGCTGACGGAGGTCACCGAGCGCGCCATGGCCCACATAGGCAAGGACGAGGTCCTCCTAGGGGGCGGCGTGGCCCAGAACATGCGCCTGAGGGAGATGGTGGCGGAGATGGCCCACGAGAGGGGCGCCGAGATGTACGTCCCGGACCGCAGGTTCTGCATGGACAACGGTGCCATGATCGCATGGCTAGGGAGCGAGATGTACTCGTCCGGTGTCAGGATGGACGTATCGGACACCGCCGTCAGGCAGAGGTTCAGGACCGACGAGGTCGAGGTCACCTGGAGGACGCGAGCGTCCCAGGCCCGCTCACTTGGAAGAAGCCAGCTGCTCTCCGATCTTCGCATCGAGGGTCTTGAGGAACTCCTCGATCCTCTCCAGGGGAACGGATCCTCCGGAGGCGATCTTGTGCCCTCCCCCGCTCCCTCCGGCCGAGGCGCAGGACTCCCTCATCGCCACGGAAAGGTCTACCCCTTTGTCCAGCTGGCACCACATCCCCCTGGACGATATGTTTACGGGGTCGTTGGAGAGGTTCAGGCCGATGGTGGGCTTGCTGGGGTCCCCGATGGACTGCATGGCGATGCCGCAGAGCATGCCGGTGAAGCCGGAGTCGCTGGTGTCGAACCACTGGATGTGCTCCATCTGGTTGAGGCCCTTGGTGTCGAGCTCGACCATGCTGGCCACGATCTGCGCCGCAGCCTCCCTGGTGGTCTTGGCCCCCTGCTCCAGGCATTTCCGGTCTCCCATGCCGGCTGCGACGCCCATCCCGCCGATCCCGGCGCGGCCGCAGCCGTTGAGGACGGATGAGAGCACCTCGGCGTCCATGTCGAGCCCTTTCAGATGGTACCTCTTCCTTGCGACCTCCGCCATCGAAGACGCGAGCATCCCTTGCGACGCGAGCTTGACCGCCAGGAGCGAGGACAGCTTCCTCCTCTCCTCCTCGGTGAGGCTGGCGTAGGACCTTCCGTTCGAGATCCCGGCATCCTTCATCAGGGCGGCCACCCCGTCGGCGTTCCCGCTCACCCCGCGGACGTAGGGGTCCGTCATGAGGTAGAGCTCGGTCATGAGGTCGCCCGCAGGTATCAGCGAGCCGGGGCTCTCCTCTATGTACCCGCGCCTCACGCCTTCGGACAGGAGGTAGGAGTTCAGCCCGGACAGGCCGTTGATGTGCTGCCTGTCCCCGGCGATCCCTGCGAAGGCCACCTGGACCAGGTCCCAGTTCCTCTCGTCGACGGCGACCGAGAAGAGCAGGGACATCGTGGCCCCGCATCCGGACGTCATGCCGTCTATCCCGTAGAGATGGGGGTTGGCGTAGCAGACGCGCTTCGCTTCGGAGATTATGGTGTGATGGTCCAGGACGACGACGTCGAAGGGCATCTCGTCCAGCTGCGATATGTACGAGGCGCCGAGGTCGGTGATGATCACGCATTCCGCCTTGCAGCCGCGTATTATCTCGACCCCGCGGTCGTTCAGCGTCGTGAAAAGGGTGACGCGGAACTCCTTGCCCAGGCGGAGCAGGGTCTTCGCCACTATGGCCGCAGAGGACACGCCGTCGGCGTCGTAGTGGGAGTACACTTGGATGAAATCGTGGCCACGGACGATGTCCGCAGCCTTTGATAAGGTTGTAAGGAGTTTAGGCGGGACCGGATCGTCCATCTGACTCACTTGAGCATGAGCTCCGCGTTCTTGAGAGAGTATTTCCAATTAGCGGAAAGGACGCCGTTCTTCTTGTAGTAGCGCTCGAGCCTCCTGATCTTCGCTTCGATCAGGTTGAGGCCCCTCTTGTTGGACACGTCTCCCTTGTTCGCTTTGAGGTGAACGTTGAGGGAGATCGCGCGCCTCATGAGGTTGGAAAGGTCCTCGGGAAGGGAAGGCTTGACTCCCTTCTCGTCCATGATCTGGGTGATCGTCTTGCCGGTGGCGAGCTTGACGCTGGGGACGCCGTACTGGTCCCTGAGTACAAGTCCGATCTTGGCGGAGACGAGGCCATCCTTCGCGAGCTTCACGATGAGGTCCTCTATTTCGGTGGCGTTGAGAGGGACCCACTCGGGATTCTCGGAAACCATGGGGCGTTTCGAACAGGATTTACCTTTCCTTCTGGTGTGCATTCTTGCCATAATTTGATCCTCCGATCTTATATGGGGCGAGGCTGAGCGCCCATCGGTGACCCCTTATAATTAGTTAACTGATGGATAGGCGCTTCTAGCGGAGGTCTGCCGCCGACGCAGGCGAGTGACGGACGCTGGGAGGCACATCCTCGAAGCACAATCTAGTTGAATGAAGTATGCCATGCAGCATTCGGTTTATATGAGAACGCTGAACACGATCGTCTGGTACACAGGGTTCATCGTCTCGATAGTGCCCGTGTGCCTTATCTTCTTCTATCTCTGGGGAACCGAGATATGGATAGAGATCCCGCTTGCCATAGGCCTGATAGGCGCTCTGATCATAATCGCGATAGATTCTCCAGGCATCATGGGCTCGTCAGGCTCAACAGGGTCAAAGCCATTAGGGCTGCGTCCGCCTGAGCCGACGTCCTTCCCTGTGCCGTTCATTGGGCTCAGCTCCCTTGTCGGCAGCCAGATGTTCGCTCTCGCCAAGAACGGGGGGCTAATGTTCGTGTTGCCCTTCACTCTTCTGGGCAATATCGTTCTCGCGGTGATAGTGGCTCTGATAACGATCCCTATAGGTGCTGTCATGCTCCTAATGGCCGCCTGTCTGATCCCATACATCGCCGTCGTGGACGGGATATACCTGCTCGCGGTGTTCGTGGCCAAGGTGGTCGACAGGTACCATTACGACACCAACACCGGCAAGCTGGTCTGCCCTTCGTGCGGGAAGGCGTTCGCTCGTCCGGACTACCTGATCGAGGGCAGCACCTTCCACGGCCTCTCGCCGTCGGAGAAGGGCGTCTTGAGCGTAGAGATGTACACGATGAGCTACCCTTGCTACGGGTCCAAGGGCGGAAGGAAGGACCTTCCCCAGAGATGCCCGGAATGCAACGACAGCCTGTCCACGAGGGAGGGGAAGCCGTTCGTGGTCTCCATGGTCGGGGCGCCAGGGTCCGGGAAGACCAGCTTCATCTTCTCTGTAGCAGGGACGGCGAAGTCCTCCATGGGCAACGGGAACGCCTCCAAGGTGGAGTTCTACAGGCCCAGCGACGAATCTCTACTGTTGGACTACCGTTCGGGAAGGTGCGGCGCCACGCCGGTGCAGTACGTCCCCTCCCGCATCCTGACGTTCGAATCCAGCCATCTGGCCACGCCCAGGCATCTCTACATGTGCGACGTGAGCGGCAGGTTCTTCTCCAGCGACGTGGTCACGGACCTCCAGCCGCAGTACTCCTACAACGACGCGATAGTGTTCATGGTGGACCCCACACGTCCGAACCCCGAGTCCGTCGCCTACAGCGCATACGTAGGGTTCATGGAGAAGTACCGCCTGTTCAACAAGATGGACGCCTCCGGCAGGATCCCGGTGCCGTTCGCGCTGGTCCTGAGCCGCTCGGACGTCCCCGGGCCGTTCTCCGGGCTGTCCGGCGAGGACCTCAAGGAGAAGATGGCGGAAGAGGGCTACTTCACGCTCATAAACGCCATCAGCAAGGACTTCCTGTACGTATCCTATCATGCCTGCAACGCTTCCAAGGAGGACGGGTCCGCGAGCGCGGTGATGTCCAGCGTCTGCTCCAAGGCAGGGAGCAGCTTCCTCCAGTTCTTCTGAGAAAAAAAGAGTTTGGAGGCCCGGATCCCGGAGCAGGGTCCGAGCCTCTCCGATCATCCCATGATGCTCTTCCTGGCGCTGCGGATCTGCTCGTCGTTGAGGAGGCCCTTGGCGGCGAGGGTGTGGCTCTTGGTGATGTCCCTGAAGGTGCATGTGCATATGATGTCCGCCTTCTCGTTCGCTTCGATGGTGACGAATACCGCCTCCCCCTCGCAGCTGTCGGACGGTATGTCGACCAGGAACGACCCGACCTCCTCGCATTCCTCCACGGCGACCTCCCTGTTGTCGTCGCTCTCCTCGAAGTCGCTCTGGAATATCTGCACGTTGAGGGCGGTCTGGTGGTCGTGGTTGACGCAGTATTCGCCCTTGTTCTTTATCGGCAGGGGGCAGTTCTTGAAGATGATGTTGGAGATCAGGTCCTTCTTCTCGACATTGTCCCAGACCTTCACGCCCATGGTGTGGGAGAGGACCTTCTCTATCTCGATGCTCCCCATGGTGGGGGCGAACTTGGCGATCTTCCCTTCGACGGTCTTTCCGGAGACGGGGTCGACGACGTTCTCCACCTCCACGTCGCGGGTGTTCTGGTAGATGGCCGCGCCCGTGGCCACAGCCAGGTCGGGGTCGTGAACGTGTATCTTCGACTCGCAGGAGGGGTACGTGGATATCAGCCCGGCTTTGACCTGGGGCATGCGGGTGGACCCTCCTACCAGGACTATGTCGTCGATGTCGTCCATGGTGAGCTTGGCGCTCTCGAGGGCGGAGTCCACCTTCATCATGGTCGCCTGAAGCTCCCCGGCGGTCGCCATCTCGAACTCCTCGCGGCTCACGACGTACTTCACGGTGGAGGTGCCTATGCGGACAGCGCCTTTGACCTCCTTGAGCGAGCTGAGGGAGATCTTCTGCCCTTCCGCCTTCGTCCTTATATCGGTGAGCGCGTCGTCGTCCGACTCCAGCTCCTCGATGGTCAGGTTGCCGTTCTCGCAGACCTTCTGCTTTATGATCTCTATCAGGGCGGCGTCCCAGTCCTTTCCGCCCAGGTTGCAGTCCCCGTCGGTGGACAGGACCTTGAACTTGTTCTCGGCTACCCTCATGATGGTGACGTCGAACGTCCCGCCTCCCAGGTCGTACACGAGTATGTTCTTCTCGCCGGAGTTCTTGAGCCCGTAGGATATGGCCGCGGCGGTAGGCTCCTCTATTATGTTCACTTCCTCGAACCCGGCTATGATGCCGGCCTGGCGGGTGGCCTCCCTCTCCTTGGGGCCGAAGTATGCGGGGCAGGTTATGGTGGCGCTCTTCAGCTCGGCGTCGGGATATTTCTCGAGGAAGTCGTCCACGAGCTTGCGCACTATCCTCGCGGAGAGCTCTATCGGCCCGTACTCCTTGCCTCCGATGGTCATGCGCCAGGTGTCGGCCTCGCTCATGTTCCTCTTGACAGCCTCCACCGTGCATTCCGCGAACGGCGCCTGGTCCTTGGCGGTCTCTCCGACGCAGAACTCCCCGTTGTCGTACGTTATCACGGAGGGGGTGGTGTCGTGCTCCTGGTTGTTCTTCACCACGGTAGGAGAGCCGGTCGCGTTCATAATAGCGAGACAGGAGTACGTAGTCCCCAAATCTATGCCGATGTCGTATATCATGTCGAATCCCCTGGTCGAATCTGACGATAGAACCTGCGCCGTGAATCATTGGTATAAGATAAAGCGGTTTCGGATGCATCCGTGAAGGAATTTTCTTCGCAATTCCTGCATCGAAAACAGGATGTCAGCCTTCTTCGGGAAACTCATGAAATACACCTATGGCCATGACCCCGGCATGCCCTTCATATGTCCCTATTGCTTCGAATCCATCAAGAAGATAGACGACGTGCATTACATGTGCACTGCGGTGGGGCACAGCAGCAGCTCCGTAACGGAGGAGGATCCGGAGTTCGCGAGGTACCGCGGGCTCGAGACGTACACCCGCACCACGCACGTGATCCGGACGTTCAACAAGAAAGACCCCAGATGCGACGTGTGCGGCGCCCGCCTGACGAGGATGCTGTGCCCGGTATGCCACAACACCCTCCCGTACGGCATAGACAAGTGGGACCTGAACTTCTTCGCCGTGCTGGGGCCCCGCGCCGTGGGGAAGTCGCACTACATAGGGGTGCTGATCAAGGTGCTCGAGAAGATGAGCAGGGAGTTCGAGTGGTCCATCAGCCCCATCGACTCGAAGGTCAACGACCTCTACAACAAGAAGTACGCGAACTCGCTCTTCAGCAAGAAGAACACTATAGAGCCCACTCGCCGCGTGACGCTCGACATCTACGAGCCTCTCGCGTACACGATCAAGACGTTCAACGGGAAGGTGGCCGGGCTGTTCTTCGTGGACACCGCCGGAGAGGACGTCTCGGCGGACGACTACGCATACACCATACAGAAGTACATCTCGAACTCGTCCGGCATCATATACCTCGTGGACCCGCTCCAGTTCGACTACGTCAGGGACAGGATAGGCGCGAGGGACACCAACAAGGCGAACTACACCAACACGCTGTCGGTCATAAGCCAGGTGTACCGCTCTGGGAAGGGCGTGCCGGTGAACAAGAAGATAGACATCCCCATAGCGGTGGTGGTCACCAAGTGCGACGTCTTGCTGAAGGACCCTACAAGCGAGATGGAGGAGGAGGTCTTCCTGGGCTCGGACTCGGCCATGAACAACCCCCGCAAGTACGGCGTGTTCGACGACGAGAACAGCAGGCAGATAAGCGCGGAGATCGAAGGGTTTCTGGACCGCGTGAGCGGGGGGACGCTCCCGGTGGCAGTCAAGAACGACTACAAGGAGTACAGGTACTTCGCCGTCTCCGCCCTCGGGTCTGAGCCGGATCCGAGCGGGATGCTGGGAGGGGTGTCGCCGATAAGGGTCGAGGACCCCATGCTGTGGCTGCTGCACAAGGAGACCAACGCCATTAGGAGTGCCAGCGCCCAGGAGTCGGTCAAGAAGTCCATCGGCCTGTTCAGGAGGCGCCTCAATGTCTGAGCAGCTGCTGTACACGCTCTGCAGGAGCGGCGTGGGCGTCGTGGCCGGGTATAACGTGTACTCCACATCGGCAGGCCTGTCCGCCTCCGACAGGACCGAGATAGAGGCCAGGTACAGCATGTACGTCGCCCCCGAGTCCATCCCCGTCTCCGGCGCAGACGACCCGAACATCGGCAGGATGCCGGAGAGCCTGGGGTTCAGCAGGCTGGGGTCGGGCTCGGAGTGCATCACCCACCAGGTATACACCGGCGCGGACTACGACAATCCCGCCAGGATGGGCAACTACATCTCGCACTCCGTCACCGACGCCTGCTTCGGGTTCTATCCGATAGAGGCCTTGGGGTTCGGAGGGTTCTGCAGGGACATGCGCTACGGCGAGATGGACTGCAGTGTGGCTCCTCCGGTGCTGCCTCCGATAGATCTCGTCTGCCCGGACATGCTCGGGCGCGTCTCGTCGTTCGTCGCCTCGCACGACAAGAGGCTCCTGCGCGAGCTGGCGTACAGGACCTTGGACGCGATGGACGACAGGCTGAAGAAGGTCTTCGTGGCGGAGAAGTACGACAACGCCGACTGGATAGCGGCCGTCACCATGCTCCTGCCCCGCGACCTGGCCAAGCAGATACCGTTCATAACCTACACCGGGAACCCGGACAGGTGCTTCCACAAGCTGGCCGGGATCTTCGACCGCGACGACCTCCCGCCGCCCGTGTCCATCTTCGCCGTCTCTCTGGACGGCCTCAAGGAGTCCGAGAGGGACGAGCTGTTCGACGCATACGTCGACTCCGCCTACTCCGAGGGGTCGGACAGGGAGAGGTTCTTCGCGTTCCTGTCCAGGGTCGGGTGGAAGGGCGTCGGGAAGGGGATAATCGACGCGTACCACATGTTCTCGGTCTGCGAGAAGGGCGTCGTGCCTCCGGAGGGAGCCCGCAGGAGGGCCCTGGACGCCCTGAAGGCGACGATAGGGTCCGCCACCGACGAGGACGTCAAGTCCGTCTACGCCGCGATCAAGGACGTCATGGACGACGACGCGGCCGGATTCTTCGAGAGCGTCGCGATCCCGGCCATGAAGGACCGCCAGGCCGCCGACAGGATGCTGGCGGAGGTCTCGGCGTACCGCCTGGCCCCGTCCCGCGCAATATCCGATGGACCATCGGTCGCAGAGAGCTTCGGAAGGTACAGGGACTCCGTTCGCAGATGCCTGGGGCTCAAGGCTTTCGACCTTCTGGACTACCCTGCGGGCAGGTACTACTGCATGAGGGAGTGGGCCGAGTCGAAGGATCCCGGCGCGGCGGAGGCCCTGGCAGGATACGAGGCGTTCGACGGCCTGTTCCTGGACGCCCTCTGTTCCGACGGAAAGGCCTGCATGGCAGCCATCGGGAGCGGGAGCCCCGTCTCGGAGGCCGCCAGAGCGGGACTGAAAGAGGGCATCTCGTCCCGCGCTGGAACGCTGCCGAGGGACCTGGTCGTCCAGGCGTTCGGCCTCGGCCTGAAGGAGGACGCCGCATTCGCGGAGAGGCTCTCCGCCGGCTCCGAAGGCAGGAGCGACAGGATGCAGCTGGAGGAGTCGTTCGTGGACGCCGCCTTGGAAGCGGGGGATTCCGATCTCGCGACCTCGCTGGCGAACAGGCACGTCGACTTCCTCATGGGGGGCGAACCCGTGCAGGCGGTCCGCTTCGTCGCGAAGAGGGCATCCGGCCTGGGAGGTGGATGCGTCGCATACCTCGCAGCCAGGATATCCGGCAAGATCGACTTCTCGAGCTTCGTGCCGCTCCCCGCCGCGAAGGAGGCGCTCTCCGCCTTCCCCGACATGGAAGGGGCGGCATCCTCCGCCGACGTGGCCAGGCTGCGCCTGCTGTGCGATGCGGACTCCATATGCCGCAGCGGGACCGCCAGAGGGCCAGTGGACGTCTCCGCTCTGGAGCCCGAAGAGGTCAAGAGGCTCGTCAGCCTCTGCCTCGGGCCTTCCCTGCCGCAGAAGCACGCCGACAGGTGGATCTCCGACCGCATGGAGTACTTCCCCGCATGCCCGGACCTCGCGGCCGAGCGCGTCTCCGCCCTTCTGGCCAGGACCATGTCTTCGGGTCTAGACACCGGCGCGGTCGCGGCGTTCATCGGGTCGTCCAAGTCCATAGGAGCGTCGGACGAGTCCGTCTACGGGAAGCTGAAGCTGGACTCCAAGCAGAGGGGGAAGGTCAGGAAGCTGCTGGACGAGAGCCTGCTGGAGGGCTTCGACGCGGCGTTCCCCGAAGAGGAGGAGCCCAAGAAGGGGCTATTCTCCAAAGGCAAGCAGGAAGATGCAGAGGAGCCCAAGAAGGGGCTCTTCTCCAAGGGCAAAGAGGAGGATCAGCCCAAGAAAGGACTCCTGAAGGGGCTGTTCAAGAGGTGATCGGATGAAGGTGGGGATAGACCTTGGGACAACGTACTCGGCCGTCGCCTACGTCAACAGCGCAGGCCAGCCGGAAGTGGTGAAGAACGAGTTCAACGAGGAGACCACGCCGTCGATAGTGGCTTTCAGCGACGGCGACATAATAGTGGGGCGCGAGGCAAGGGAGCTCCAGGCCGCCGGGCTCAGCACGGTGGTGTCCTCGTTCAAGAGGAACATGGGCGACCCGGACTACTCCTTCAGCTGCGAGGGGAAGAGCTACACCGCCGCCGACCTGTCCGCGATCCTCCTCAGGCACATGAAGGAGGTGACGGAGGAGCGCATGGGGTGGACCATAGACTCGGCCGTGATAACCGTGCCAGCGTACTTCAACGACCTCCAGAAGGCTGCCACTCTCGAAGCCGGGAGGGCGGCCGGACTCAACGTGGAGATGCTGGTCCACGAGCCCACAGCGGCCTCGGTCTGCTACGGGATGAAGAACTCCCGGGACTGCACCCTGATGACCTTCGACCTCGGAGGGGGCACCTTCGACATAACCATCCTCCGCATCGTCGACGGCTCGATCGAGGTCGTGGGGACGCTGGGAGACCCCAACCTCGGGGGGAAGGACTGGGACAATGTGGTGATGGACATCCTCGCCGACCAGTTCCAGGACGAGTTCTACATAGACCTCCGCACCGAAGAGGAGTTCCTCACGAAGTTCTCGGTGGAGGCCGAGAAGGTGAAGAAGATGCTCTCGTTCAACTCGCCCATACGCGTCCCCCTGAAGTTCTGCGGGAGGAGCATGGTGGCCACCGTGGACAGGGAGGACTTCGAGTTCAGGTCGTCCGGGCTGGTGCAGTCCACCGTATCGATGTGCGAGACCCTGCTCTCGGAGCACGGGATGAGCTGGAGCGACCTGTCCGACATAATCCTCGTCGGCGGGTCCACGCGCCTTCCGGCGATAAGGGAGGCCCTCCGCGAGGCGTCCGGGGTGAACCTCATCGTCAACGAGGACACGGACACAGCAGTCGCCAAAGGGGCGGCGCTCCTTGCCAACTCGAACGAGGGGCGCATCTCCAGGAGGACCCAGACCGGGGAGGACAGCGGGAGGATAATGAGGGTGAGCGACGCCATCGCGCACAGCCTCGGGGCCCTCGCCGAGAACGAGGACGGGACCCGCTACGTCAACGACGTGATAATACCCCGCGGCTCCAAGATACCGGTCACGGAGAAGCGCCAGTTCGAGATAAAGCAGTGGAACTTCACGAAGAAGATAGACATCTACACCATGCAGGGGGAGAGCAGGATGCCCTTGGAGTGCACGGTGCTCAAGATGGTCACCGCCGAAGGGATAAACAACGACGGGAGCGGGGCCAAGATAGACATCGAGTACTCCTACGACCGCAGCGGCATGGTGGAGGTCCGGGCGTTCCAGGACGGAAGGGCCTTGGACATGGTGAAGGGGGAGGTCCCCGAGGACATCTCCTGGATGGGGAAGCCGATAGAGAGGAAGAAGCAGGAGCAGGTCCCGCTGTACGTGATACTGTCGGTGGACCTCTCTGGAAGCATGAGCGGCACCCCCAAGAAGAATGCGATAAAGGCGGCTCACAAGTTCGTCAGCATGCTCCCCCAAGCGAAGTTCGCCGTGATCGCCTATGCGGACAAGACGAAGGTCCTGTGCACCGACTGCTCCTCGAGGACCGTCGGGCTCCATATAGACGCCCTCGCCGCGACGAACGTGGGCGGCAGCAACTCCGCGCATCCCTTCGACGATATCCTGCGCATCAGTCCCTCCTCCGGATGCAGGGTGTTCGAGATCACCCTCACGGACGGGATGTGGTACTGCTGCCCGGAGGCCATCCGGTCCGCCAACAAGTGCATGGAGAGGGGGATAGGATGCATCGCGGTAGGGTTCGGAAGCGCGGACTACTCCTTCCTCAAGAAGATATCCTCCATGGACGAAGGCGCGCTCATGAGCAGCGCGGAGGGGCTTGTGGAGACCTTCTCCACCATAGCGTCGACGATAGGGTCGGGCGGATCCAGATACATCAGGTGACCGCATGGACACGGAATGCTTCCGGAAGCTGGGCATCGACCCTTTCAAGAGCATAACCCCTGCAGAGCTGGACAAAATCATATCCGCGAAGAGGGACGAGCTTCAGCGCATCCAAGCCAAGGCGCAAACGGTTCCGGAAAGGAACAAGGCCAAGGCGGACCTGGACGCCCTTCCAGAGTATCGCAAGGGCATCTTGGACCCAGGCTGCAGGACCAAGGCGCAGGAGGAGGTCCTGGCGCTGGTCACCAGGGACCTGGACAGGTGCCTGTTCCATAGGCTGGACGGGTCGGCCGTATTCTTCGAGAAGGACATAGACACGATACTGGAGCCGGCCAGGAGGAAGAACTGGACGGTCGGGCCGGAAGCCGTGTCGCACATCAAGGGCGCCTCTCAGGCGGATCCCAACGATTTCAAGAACCTGGCCGCCGACAACGCGTTCAAAGTCATCTCCGCGATAGGAACGGACGACATAGTGGCCTGGATCAACGGGGCGATCGACAGCCTGTACGTCGAGGGCAGCCCGGACAAGCCTGACAAGGTGACCGAGAGCACGTCTTATCCTACGTTCAAGTCCACCGTATCGAAGCTGGTCGTCAGGGCGCGCACGCGTCAGAAGAACGCGCATTTCAAGGAAGCGGAGAAGTACTCGTCCCTGGTCACCAAGCTGACGCCGATGTTCGCCAACGAAGGCGTCTACAAGGAGTTCAAGACAGCGCTGCTGATGCATTCCGTGGAGGACCAGCTCCAGTCCAGCACCACGTACCTTGACTACAAGTCCATTGCGGCGCTGGTCAACAGCAGCATGGCCGGAAAGGGCGTGGACATGGACGCGGCGATGAAGGAGCTCGAGAGGTTCTGCCTCTCCAGGGGCAAGCTGGCCGACTTCTCCAAGGTGGCGAGGGAGCAGTTCTCCTGCGGCTTCTGCGGATGCATGTTCGTCGTGGACGCGGAGACCAACTTCTGCCCCTACTGCAACAAGCCCATAGTCGTCAGCTGTCCCAAGTGCGGGACCCGCAACTCCTCGTCCAACCTGCACTGCAAGAAATGCGGGGCCGACTTCTCGTTCCTGTCCAACCTGTCCTCAGTGGAGGACGGGCTGAGGGAGGACCTCAGCAGAGGCAACCTCGAGTCGATAAAGGCCGTCCTTCCCAAGTTCGAGGGGTACGAGGCATTCGCCGACAAGGCTCTGCTGAAAGAGGCGGCCGGGTTCGTGGAGGAGACCGAGGTCCTTATGAAGCGCCTGTCCGCGCTGGAGTCGTCCAAGAAGTACTTCTCCGCGCTGAACCTGTGCGAGAGCCATCTGCGCAGGCGCCGCGGGCCGGAGGAGGTGCGCATCAGGCGGGACAGGTACTCCGACATAGTCAAGGACATAGACCGGCGTTTCGCGGCGGTGCCGAAGGGGTCGGAGCGCATGTACATAGACCTCGTGGAGGAGTGCTCGGACCATCCCGGCCTGCTGAGGTACTTCCAGAGCAACCGCCCGTCGCCGCCTCCCAAGGCCGAGGCGTCGCAGAGCAGGGACGGCAACGTCCTGCTGTCCATGGGGTCTCCGCCTCCCAAGGATGCCACCTATCTGATCGTGCGCAAGGAGGGCTCGTCTCCTCTCAGCGAGACGGACGGGGACCTGGTGGCCGAGACCAAGGATTCGGAGCTCGTCGACCGCGGGATAACCTTCGGGGTGGAGTACCGCTATGCGGTATACACCAAGCGCTGGGGCGTGGTCTCGGACTCGGCCGCGCTTTCGAAGTCGATAGTCGTGTTCGCAGACGTCGTGGACGCTTCAGCTTCGCCGTCGGATGAGGGCATACGCCTCGACTACAGGGTCCCCAGAGGATGCACCAGGGTGCTGGTGTTCAGGGGCGAAGGCTCCGACCCCTCGGCATCGGGGCAGTTCTACGCCGACGTGGGGACCAGGGCGTTCTTCGTCGACAAGGAGGCCACCGACGGCAGCGTCAGCTACCATTACAGGCTCGTCGCCGAGTATTCCAAGGGGAGGGCCATACCTCACAGGACCGCAGGGGCGGTCGTATCCTGCACGCCGAGGCCGCCGCCGGAGCCCGTGTCGGACCTGTCTGTTTCGTCGTCGGGAGGGTTGTTCACCGCCTCGTTCACCTCGAATGACGAGCCGGAGCTGTTCATTTCCAGCCCGGAAGTCGATCTGGGGATGTCCACCTGCGCCGCGACCGCCCTGGACCGGAGCGCCAAGCGGGTGCAGGGAGTGATCAAGGGCCACGACGGCTCGATGAGCTTCCGCCTTCCCGAGGGCACCGTGGGCAGGGTGTACGCCGTCCACACCATCGGCGGCACGGCGGTCATCGGGAACGGGGTCAAGGTCTCCACCCTCCCGGACGTCTCGGACGCGAGGCACGTCATGGACGGGGACGTATGCAGCCTGACGTTCAGATGGCCGGAAGGATGTCAGTCCGTCAAGCTCGCGCTCAGGTCGGACAGGTACCCGGAAGGGGATGCCGACGGGGAGTCCGAGGCGTCCCTGCCGAAGGACAAGTACGTCCGCGAAGGGAGCTTCAGGTTCAAGGTGCCCTACCAGAGGACCTACGCGTGCGTATACTGCCTGTACGGGTCCAAGGGGGCGTCCCAGGGGGTGCGCATGACGCTCTCCTCGAGGAAGGACCTTCCCGTGATAAGGTACTCTTTCAGCTATTCCGGATTCTTCTCGCGCTCCTGTCTTTGCAGGATCACCGTGTCGGGGGACGTAAAGGAGCTGCCGGCGATGGTCCTGAGAGGATCCGACAGGACGATGCCCACCAGGACCGCGGAGGGCCAGACCTTGGAAGAGATAAAAAGGCAGGAGGTCCACGGCATGGTGACCATCGCCGTGAGGTCTCCTATGAAGAAGATGAAGCTGTTCTTCGCCGACAGGGAGGACGACTCAAGATACAAGCTCCTGCATCCGGTGCGATCGCTCCGCGGGCTTCACGTAGCGATACACGAGGACCTTCTCCGGCAGTATCACCTTGCCGTCCATCATGTAGCCGGAGCTGACCACCTTGGCCACGGTCTTGTTGAGGTCGGGGTCGTCGGTATCGATGACCTTGGCCTTGTTGTGGCGCGGGTACTCGTAGGGGCATCCAGCTTCGTCGCGGAACCTGACCGCCCCGTTGACCGTGAGGATCTCCTCCAGCATGTCTCCGAAGCTGTCCACGGCGTCTATCGCGTCGTCTATGGTCATGGCGTCCTTCCCTGACTCCATCCTGGCGACCATGTCGTCCGCGGTCTCCCTGACGTTGGCGACCTTGATGAGCAGAGACGTTATGGAGGACTTCTTCACGTCGGTAAGCTCTCCCTTCAGCGTCTTATCGAACTGCGCCAGGACCTCGTAGGACATCATCCTGCCCGAGATGTCCGCGCTCATGGCGTCGATGCGAGACGAAAGATCGTCTATCTTGGCTTCCAGGGAGGACGCGCAGGTCGTCTTCTCGGCTTCCGCAGCTTCGGCCACAGGCTCTTCGGCCGGCGCCTCATCGTGCTTCCCCGCAGGTTCTTCAGCAGCCTTATCTGCAGGCCCTTCTGCATCCTGTTCGGGCGCGGGCTGGGCTTCTGGAGACAATTCGTTCTTAGTCGCATCTGTTTCCGGTGTCTCTTCCATGATGCGGCATGGACTGCAGGTTATAATTAGTATGCTGTTCAGCCATATTCCGGCAGTCGCCGTAAGCGGTCTGCCGAGGCCTTCTCCACGGCCGCTCTCGCCCAGGGGACGGTGTCCTCGTACTCCTCTCTGTCGAAAGACAGCTGCTCGGGGATCTCCGAGAACAGCTCGGACCTCATCTCGCACGGCCTGCCGGTGCTCCCTCTTATCACGGCGGCGCACACGTCGCAGTAGCCTATGTCGCGGACTGCGACGACCTCTATTTTGTAGCCGGCCTCCTCCTCGAACTCGCGGGCGGCGGCCTGCTCGGAGGTTTCGCCCTGCTCCACATGGCCTCCCGGCATCTCCCAGCCTCCGCGGCGCTCGTTGAACACCATCATGAAGCGTTCTCCGCAGAAGGCGACGGCGTAGGCGGTCCTCATGGGTCGCGCCTCTCGAAGACGATCATCTCGTGGGACTTCTCGAACGGCTCTATCGACCTGGCGTCCAGCACGCGGAAGCCTCTCTCGCGAATCCGCGACTCCGCCATGGAGAACACGCTCTCGGGGGACGCGGTGACGTCCTCGGAGCGGGCCTTGACGGCAACCATCCCGAACCTGGCGCCGAACGCGTCCATGTTGTCGCATATGATGTCCGCCTGCCTCTTCTGGGCCACGTCCTGGTACACGACGTCCGCCGAGTCTACAAATACAGCGTACTCCCCGGGCTTCGTGGCGTCCCCCAGGATGGGCATCATGTTCGGGCGGTCCTCGCAGGTCCCGACGAGCTCTCTGAACATGCGCTGGGCGAACTCCACGCAGTATACCTTGCCCTCCGGGCAGATGTCAGCGACGTGCGAGGCCGTGGTCCCGCTAGACGCTCCCAGATAGAGGACCTTGCTGTCGGATCTGAACGGAAACTCCCTTCCGCCGACCGACAGGTACGCCGACAGCTTGCTCCTTCTGGGGTCCCATTCCCTGTATTCCGTCCCGGAGACCGACAGCAGCCTCTCTCCGTAGACCCTCTTCCCAGGGGCGGAGGACGCTGTGTAGAGGCGGCCTCTCTCGGTGAAGACTCTTCCGAACGTGCGGTCGACAGCTTCCATCGGCAGGGCCATCGCCACGGAGGTATAAACCGTTGGGGTAGCGATCAAAAGAAAAGGAGAAGAAAGGTGCAGACAGCGTGCCTGAGTTCCCGTACGCTTGCGCAGTACAGTACAGACAGGTACGCGGGCGGACTTTACTGCCGGGTTCGGGATGGGACCGGGTGTTGCCCCGCCGCTATGGCCGTCTTGCAAGACCGTATATCATGACATGATATTTATAAATTCCTATTATCCCATGGAAATCGAGAATCAGATTGAGCGCGCGAGGCCGTAGAGGCTGTGCCCTATGCAGTCTCGCTCACTTCGATTCTGGTGTCTCGGGCTTTATGATTCGTACCGTCCTGCTCATCCCTTTCATGGGTCCTTGGACTTCGGCTTCCGGCTGTTCCGGCTTCGTTGCCAACGGGGAATCGCATCGATTCGCTATCCCGGGAACCGTTTCCATGGAAACGACCATCTATCCGCACACTATCGGGATGGGCATGATAACGATCGAGACACTCTCCGGGATCGCCGACGCGGTCCAGGAAGCGATAGCGAAGATCCCTGACTCCGCTTCCAAGAGGGAGAAGGTCTGCATGGGCGCCGACGGGACCCCTACGTCGCAGATCGACAAGATCGCAGAGAACGCCGCCCTCATGCACATAGAGCGCAACGGCATACCTCTGAACATCCTCAGCGAGGAGATAGGGTACGTGGACAACGGCTGCGAGGAGACCCTCGTCATGGACCCCATAGACGGCACGTCCAACGCCATCGCTTCCATTCCCTATTACACGGTCTCGCTGGCCGTGGGGAAGTCCAGCCTGTCCGACATCCGCCTCGGATACCTCCGCAACCTCGCCACGGGGGACGTCCTCTCCGCCGAGAAAGGCAAAGGGGCGTTCAAGAACGGGAAGCCGATGCGCGTTCGCAGGGCGAACCTCAACGAGCTCTTCATGATGATCTACCAGGGGAACAGCGCCCATCCCGACTCGGTCGCTCTGGCGAAGAGGGTCAAGTCGTCCCGCTCGTTCGGATGCGCGTCGCTGGAGATGGCCATCGTCGCGGAGGGGGAGGCCGACGGCTACTACATGAACTCGGCGAGGTACACCCGCGCCATAAGGGTGGTCGACATCGCCGCCAGCTACATCCTCCTCAAGGAGGCCGGAGGCGAGGTCTACGACCTGGACGGCGCCCCGCTGGACATGCCGTTCGACCTCGACCACAGGTCCAACTTCCTGGCCGTCGGCGACCGCAAGGTGTTCGATTTTGTGATGAAGAACGACGTCCTGCCACACGACGGCCTCGTGTACGGCGTCTACGCCAACGTCAACATCCCCAAAGCGGCCGAGTACGCCAGGCAGGTCGTGGACGCCCTCCAGGGGCAGGACTACATCCTGGACAGCGAGATCGCCGCCGTCCTGGGGGCGCCCGGCATACCTCTGAAGGACATGGACGCCGACATCGTCGTGGTGATAGGAGGGGACGGCACCCTCCTGAGGGCCATGCAGGCCACGGACGCGCCGGTGATAGGGATAAACGGCGGGAGCGTCGGATTCCTCGCCGAGATCGACAGGGACCATATCGCCGAGGGGATATCCCGCCTCCTGGCCGGGGACTACGCCATGGACGCCCGCTTCAAGATATCCGCGTGGTACGATTCCGGGTACCTCCCGGACTCGGTGAACGAGGCCGTGGTCCACACGGACACGGTCGCCAAGATACGCCATTACAGGGTGTACGTCGACGACGTGCTGGCGGCGGACTTCCGCGCGGACGGAGTCGTGATATCTACCCCTACAGGCTCCACATGCTACGCCATGAGCCTGGGCGCCCCGTACATGGACCCCAACGTGGAGGCCATGCTGGTGGTCCCCATGGCTCCGTACAAGTACACCACCCGCCCGTTCCTGGTCCCGGCCACCTCCAAGGTCACCGTGGAGAACGTCATGGACAAGGGCTGCATGATCGTCCTCGACGGCCAGAGCGAGATACCCATGCGCGGGACGTCGTCGGTGCAGTTCATGATGTCGTCGAAGAAGGCCCGCTTCATCCGCTTCAGGGACGACTTCTACTCCCGCGTGCGCGAAAAGCTGGTGAACGGCGAATGAACCGCATAACAGGCGTGGACATAGACTTCATAGACGGGTTCAACCAGGCGGCCCGCTCCACGTATCCGGACGAGTTCCTCTGCATGACCCGCGAGATAGACGGCGTCATAACGGAGATGATACTGCTCCCCGGCACCGTCTACGGGGACAGCCACAGCTTCCTCAACCAGTGGATGGCCCCCATAGACTACAACATCGCCGGGACCGCCCACTCCCATCCGGGCTACTCCAACCAGGCCTCGGAGGCGGACCTGGACTGGTTCAGGAACATGGGAGGGGTGCACCTCATAACCTGCCAGCCGTACGACCGCAGGAGCTGGAAGGCTTACGACTCCAGCGGGAACGTCATGGATCTCGAAGTGGTTTACTGAGGGTGCGAGCAGGACTTCACTAGGTCGGTTGCGGCCTCCATCAGGCCGATGAGGTACGCCCTGTCCGTGGACTCGGCATGGATGTCCACTCCCGACTCGGTCGGCGGCCCTACGAGGAACCATCCGTCGTCCATGTCCACGCGCCATCCGTCCAGGCACGCGTACCTGCAGCCCCCGGACTCCTTCATCCTCTCCTCCAGCCTGCGGGAGAAGGCACCGGCCTCGCACTCTATCTTCGTGCAGGCGGAGCTGACATGGCGCGTCGGCATCGACTCGGCGATTCTCTTCAGGCTCTCCGAGTCGGCTATTCCAGATATCACGGCGGCCGTGCGGATCCCGTCCGGGGTGGGGAGCCCCTTGTAGAGCACCCTGTCTCCGCACACCGCCAGGTCGGCGTCCTCCTTGACCATCGCCGAGGCGACGTCCGCCACGTGGCAGGAGGAGAGGAGGTACTCGGCGCCCTCCACGCCGTTCTCCGCGAAAGCCAGCTCCACCTGGGAGGACGTGTCCATGGACGCCACCATCCTCTTCGGTTTGAGTGCCTTCACGACCATGCATATCGCCTTCACCGGGTCCACCACGTCCCCTTCCTCGTCTATGACGGTGGCGCGGCTCCCTATGCGGTCCAGGCCGATACCTATGCAGCCTTCCTTGTTCGAGACGAAGTCGTGCAGCCATCCGAACTCCTGCATGTCCGGGGTGGTCTCTTTCGGGACGAAGTCGTCGTCGCGATGGGCGTTGACCGAGATGACCTCTATCCCGGCCCTTCCGAGGATCTGCGGAGCCGACTCGGCCACGACCCCGCATCCGCAGTCGACTATCACGGGAGCGCCGGAGACCTTCCCGAGCACGGAGGACATGTACGAGTTGTAGTCCTCCACGGCGTAGGCGTATCCTACCCTTTTGCCCAGGCTCTGATGGTCCGGGGATTTGAGGCTGCTGTGCACCGTGGTCAGATGCCTGACCTGCTCCATGGTGAACGGGCTTCCGTCCCTGTTGAACACCCTGTACCCGCTGATGTGCCCGTAAACGCTGCTCTCGGTCACGTACACGGCGCAGTCGCAGTTCCTGGCGACGTATGCCGCCGCCGGCTCCGGGGCGCATCCCGCATCCACTACGTTCGTCCCCTGGGACAGTATCCCGGAAATCAGGGCCTCTTTCATCATGCGGCTGCTCTTCATCCTGTCGGAGACCACCGCCACGCGCCTGCGCTCTGACGAGATGGCGCGACCGAGCTCGATCCCCGATTCAGGGGTTATTGTCCCGCCCGGAGTGTATCTTAGCGGCAGGCTGACGTTCTGAAGCATGCCACCGCCTATACTCCGTCGTTCATATTCGTTGCGGTTATGAGAGTTATATGATATGGATGTTACATCCAATAATTAGTAAATATAATGTAGTTGGATTGATTCAATTTCTAAGTTTTTATTTTCCTATTTTAACGATGTTTTTTATACCCAGTCTGGCCATATGCTATCGAGGCGTCCAAATGTCTATGGAACACATCGGAATAGCGAAGGCGAAGAAGATTGCCAAGACCAAAGGCTTGAAGCCGGGGAAGGTCAAGGGCACCGAGGGGATCCAGTTCACCAAAGGCGGCAACGACAGGCTGGAAGTCATCACCTGGACGGAGTTCGAGAGGCTTCTCGGGGAGAGGAAGCTCGCGATCTACGAATCCGGCGGATGGATGAAGATCATGAGCGCTCCTGCCAAATCCTCTGCAACAAGTTCAAATAAGAGTAAGCAGTGAGGGTGTTTAGGCTGCAAGGGTATCCGAGCCTGGCCAAAGGAGATAGGTTCAGGGCCTATTCTCGTAGGAGTTCGAGGGTTCAAATCCCTTCCCTTGCACCACTCTTCTAATTTTCTCTGGCGCGCCGTGTCGTTTTGTTCCATGGAGTTGCGTCGTGCCGGTTCAGATCGTTGAAACTGTATGAGTTCCGTCTGCGTATCATAGCATGGCGAAGGCCGCTCCGGCGGCGGTTATGCACAGCAGGACGGCGGCTATCCCTGCCCAGTACCAGTCCTTGAGCCTGACCAGGGATGCGAACGTCACCACCACGCCTACGAACGGCGAGGTTATCAGGACGAGGATCCCGGCGTACAGCACCCCGTCGCCCATCCCGGCCATCGACATGGCCAGCCCGACGGCCATCAGGGCTATCCCCAGGATCACGCATATGCGCAGGGACATGGCCGTGGAATGCTCCAGGGTCATAGGATCCCTCCCGCCTGGAGGAGGACGAGGATCGCGACGGCTATCAGCAGCACCGAGAAGTACTTTCTGAGATGCTTGGTCTGGAGCTTTCTGGCCAGGGACGTCCCTGCTATGGAGCCGGCGAAGGCGCCTATGGCGATCCCGGCGGCGTATTCCAGAAGCACCTGCCCCGATAGCAGGTATGTGATCGCGCCGGAGAAGGCCGTTATGCCTATCATGTAGCTGCTGGTGGGGCTGGCGGCCTTGATCGGGACGTGCATGTATATGTTCATCAGCGGGACCTTGACGGCTCCTCCCCCTACTCCGGTCATGGAGGAGATCATCCCCGCCACCGTGCACAGGGCCATCCCGCCTTTGACGTTGTCCACCTCGTACCTCACGTTCTCGTCGTTCGCCTCGTCCCTGTACTCGAACGCGAACCTGCTCTCGCTGTCCTCGGAAGGGGGGATGACCCTCTCCGGGTTCATGATCATCCTGGCGGCGCTGTAGAGGACTATCGCGGAGAAGATGCACATGAGCAGCCATTCGTCTAGGAGGCCGGCCACTATGGCGCCTATGATGGCTCCGGCAGCGGTGGTTATCTCCATCAGGAGCCCCAGGCGGATGTTGGAGAGGCCCTTGTCCACGAACACCGTCGAAGCGCCCACGGACCCGGCTATTATCCCAATCAGGCTGACGGCCACGGCCTCGGCAGGAGCAAGCCCGAACGCCAGCATCAGGACCGGGACGAAGATGAACCCTCCGCCGAGCCCGAACAATGCTCCGAGTATGCCCGCTGTGGAGCCGGTCAGTAGGAGGCCTGCCAGGATGAGCGCTTCCATGGCCGGGCGTATGCGGTTTCCGACTAAATCGTTTGCCGGCTCGGGTCTGCGTCGAATCACTGCATCTGCGGCGGTTCTGTGCGCATTACGCCGCGAGCGGCATCCGCGACCGGCGGGAATAGCTCGGGCGTCCTGCGCAGGACCGCATCGTCTCGTCGAACGACAGCTTTTATATGGGGCTGGCGGATGGAGACGGCGTGACCATACTCCTGCTGAGATACGCCGAGATAGGGCTCAAGAGCGAGCCTGTGCGCAAGAGGTTCGAGAAGCAGCTCAAGGACAACATAGTGTCCATGCTCATGAAGGACGGCGTGGAGGCTTTCGTCACCAAGAAAGGCGCCAGGATATACGTGGAGGCTTCGGATCCGGACGCGGCGATAAGGTCGGTGAGGAAGGTGTTCGGCGTCGCGTCCATATCTGTAGTCGAGACGTGCTCCTCTGACATGGAGGACATATGCAGGTCCGCCGCGGCGTATTCCCGGGGGAGGCTCTCCGAGGGCCAGACGTTCGCCGTGGACGCCCGCAGGGAGGGCAGCCACCCTTACACGAGCATAGACGTCGCCAGGGAGGCAGGATCGGCGATATTCCTGGAGAACCAGCACCTGGGGATCAAGGTGAAGCTCACGAATCCCGACGTTAAGATCTTCATAGAGGTCCGCGACAACATGGCCTACATCTTCCAGGACGTCATACTCTGCCACGCCGGGCTTCCTATAGGCACCCAGGGAAAGGTCATCGCCGACGTGGACGACGACAGGGGCCTGGTGTCCGCATGGCTGGTCATGAAGCGCGGGTGCAGGGTCATATTCCGCGGTACAGGGGATTTCGAGGCCCTGAAGAACTACGACCCCGAGATGAGGATGGTCGACGACAAGAACGAGAAGTACGCCCTTGCATACGTCCAGGGGAGGAGCCTTCAGGAGCTGGAGGGGTTCGACGCGTCCTTGTACGACTTGCCGGTCTTCTTCCCCACTGTCGCCATGTCGGACGAGGAGGTCTCCTCGATGGCGGAGGGCATCAGGTCGGGGTTCTGAGGATCCTCCTTGCTGTATACGATTATGTCTCCGGGCTGGCAGTCCAGAGCTTCGCATATGGCGTCCAGGGTGGAGAATCTGACGCCGCTGACCTTTCCCGCCTTCAGCTTGGACAGGTTCACAGGGGTCGCCCCAACTCTTTTGGACAGCTCCACGAGCGTCATCTTCCTCTCCACCAGCATGCGGTCCAGACGTATCGATATTGCCATGGTATCACACTACGCACTCAAAGATCCCCTGCATCGCCCGGAGGCCATGCGGCCGAGGCTGCGGTCAGCGCCAAGCGAGGGGATGCGCCCCCCCCCCCACCCTGCAAGCGAGGCGTTCGTCGGCTTCGTCTTCATGACATCGGACTCCTTTGGCTTTAATGCATCGCGAGCATTCAGTCCGGCCATCTGGGGCCTCTTCCCGCCAGGAACAGGGCCGATATCGTAACGGCGAACGCCCCTATGAGCGCCACGGCTGCGAAGGTCGCCGCGCCGTCCGGGGCCTTGGTCCCTTGAGCCGACAGCAGTACGGTCGTGGAGAAGTGCTCGGGCCCCTCCGCCACGGTCGAAGGGGCGATCTTTATATCCAGCTGGGAAGACTCGCTGAATGTGAGGTCGTAGCGGCAGTCGGGCGCCAGGAACATGGTGCTGCCGTTGGCGGTCAGGGATGCGCGATACTTGATGAAGTCATAGGACATGGTCAGGGACAGAGGCTCGTTGGCCATGGCGAACAGGGTCACGCGGTCCTTCAGATCGGGTCCGAACAGGCGGAGGTCGTCAGGGACGATGTTCCGGCTGGACGTCGAATAGCTCGCCTTCCCGTCGGCCGTCGTCTTGACATCGGAGCACCTCACGACCATGGAGTCCCCGTAGATCAGTTCGTACGCGGCCATCGCCCCTTGGCCGGTCTCTATGACGGTCCCGGCATTCTTCGCCCATTCCGGGACGATGCTGCTCATCGGCTTCACTACCTCTTCCATGAATCTCTTGTCCTCGTCGCTCCCTTCGGGGAAGACGTTGCAGCTGAAGAAGTGCTGTCCCGGATCCACGCGGACGATCCCTCTGGCCCAGCGGTATCCGGTGGAGACCTCGCAGGAATCCGTCCCAGAAGAGCTCGGAAGCACCTCGACGTCTCCGGAAACGACATGGAACTTCATGGTGCAGTACTCCTCGGTGTCCATGCTGATGAAGTAGGTGTCTTCATAGAACACCCTGAACGTCAGCGTCTTGTCCCTCATCGTGTAGCTTTCGGACCATCCGACGCCGTTCGTGACCACGACATGGCGCGGCATCATGGTCAGCTCATGCTCCGCGGACAGCGTGTAGGTCCCCTCCTTCAGGCGCATCATGGTCGGTGGATCCTGCTCGAGCAGGACATGGGGAAGCGACATCAGCTCGACAACCCCATGCGATTCCGTGACCAGGCTCCTGTTCCCGGAAAAGAAGACGTAGTAGCTCCTGCCCTCCTCGATCTCAGGCCACGAGAGGTCCGATATCGGGATCTCCCCTTTCATATAGCTGCGGAACGACGGGTCTTCCGGGTCTTCGGAGACGAACAGCCTGCCGATGCCCTGCGCATGGTCGAGATATGTGGAGTCCAGGGGCTCGGCGGTGCGATGCCAGGGGAGGTAGCTCGTCCCCACGACCTCCTGGAAGGAGTCGGCGTCGGACGGAGTGGCGACCAGCGAGGGCATCAGGAGCAGGACGGCCACCAAGGCCGCGGCGGCAAGCCTCATCGCATGTCCCTCCTGTCGTTGGCGCGTCCGCCCGCCCAGAGCATCAGCGCTCCCAGGCCAAGCGAGGCGGCGGACATGACGGTCGCGCTCGGACCCACCTCGAATCCGGGCAGGGAATTGCGGATGGGGTACTCGAACAGTCCCCACAGCGACATGTGCGTGGAATCGCCCATCATCGACAGCGCCAGGTCGGGGGCGAACACCGGCGCGTATCCAAGCACGCAGGTGGATCCCGGGACCGCATGGGCAAGGATTATGCAAGCAGCAGGGATGGCGGCCGCGAGGGCGACCAGCGGGGCTATGGACGACCCCCTCGTCATCCTGGTGCTGAGCATGTATGCGAACGCGCAGAACGAGAACAGCCCCGACAGGGCCATGGCCAGCGACTCCAGCATCTGCGCGGTGTACGAATGGGCCGCGCAAGCCGACGATATCGCGATCGATATCCCGTACGCTGCGCAGACGGTCGCGGCGCAGAGTGCGAACCCTGCCAGGAACTTGCCGAGGTAGAACACCTTCCGGGACACGGGGAGCGGGAGCGTCATGTACACGGTGCGCTCGTTGTACTCCTGGGGGAGCATGGACCCGCAGACCGCCGAGGCCATGAACATGGAGGCTATCGGGAGAGCCGCGAGGATGCGCCCCGCATGGATGTTGGCTACGTCGGAAGCCTGGATCAGGCTCGGCGCCAGGGCGTTCAGCACGGCGTACAGTAAAGGTATCGCCGCGACGAGGGCCACGGCAGTCCATACGGTCCTCTGCTTGGAGTACAGGGCCAGCTGGTTCACGAAGCATACGCGGAGCTGGGAGATCGACGAGGGGGGAGAGTACTCCCTGTCCCTCATCGCATCGGCGGCGGCCATGGACCTCTCCCCGTCGTAGAGGTCGGGGGAAGGATCGGCGTGGGCCTTGCGGAAGGGCCTCATGCGCCGGCCTCCTCGTCCGTGAGCGACATGTAGAGGGACTCCAGGTCCTTCCCGGACTCGCTCATCGACAGCAGCATCAGGCCATGGGACTGGATGAAGTCTACGATGGCCGACTGCTGCTCGTCGCTTCCGCTGAACGTGGTCTTGAATGAGCGCGGGCCCGTGGATTCGACCCCGGCGACGCCAGGGAGGGTGGCGAGGTCCTTGAGGAACCCGGGCGGGACGTCCTTGGCCACTCTCGTGTCAAGAGCGACCGTGCCTTTGCCGGACATGCCGTGCACCAGGTCCGCGACGTTTCCGCTGACCACCTCCCTGCCATGGTTCATCATGGTCATCGAAGTGCAGAGCTCCGACACCTCCTTCAGCATGTGGGTGCTGATGACGAGCGTCAGCCCGCTGCTCTTGAGCCCTTTCAGTATCTGGCGGACCTCAATCATTCCTCTGGGGTCCAGGCCCGATGTCGGCTCGTCCAGCAGGACGATCTCCGGATTGTGGATCAGCGAGGCGGCTATGGTCACGCGCTGCCTCATCCCCTTGGAGAAGCCGCCTATCTTCTTGTCGCGCCACGACCACATCCTGAGCTCCTCTAAGACGTCGCGGGCGCGTACGCGTATCTCGTCTTTCGGGATCCCGTGCATCTTCCCTGCATAGGTCAGCATCTCCGCAGGGGTGTAAGACGGATAGGGCATCGGGGTCTCGATCACGCATCCTACCCTCGTCATAGCATTCTTGTGGTCCCTGGAGTCGATGCCGTTGATGAGTATGGTGCCGCTGGTAGGCGTCAGAAGCCCGGATATGGCCTTCAGGGTCGTGGATTTGCCTGCTCCGTTAGGTCCCAGCAGCCCTACGAACTCGCGGCGGCGGACGTTCAGATCTAGTCCGTCCACAGCGGTGAAGTCCCCATACCTCTTGGTGAGCCCAGACACGCATATTGCAAGATCTTCGTCCGGTTCCATGTAGACTCGCTTCCTTCTATGGTCGAGCGTCGGCCGCCTTGCATGGCCTCGGCTCTGAATGGTGCAACATAATGTTTTACGATATTATAATATCGTGTAAGATTATGCAGTAGCAAGACGGGGATCCTTCGGGGAGGGCTCCAGGACACGTTGGGAACGGACGTCCCGTTCGCAGAGCAGGCTTCAAGAGCCAATGATATGAGAGAAAACGGATTTTAAAGGGTTTGACCGCCTGGAATGCGCCCAGGCGGCATGGATCTCACTTGATCCTCCTTCCGTTGGCTCTGACGGAAGGCCTGGCCTTCTCGGCTCCCTTGCCGGTGTGCCTCATTCCGCGGCCCTTCTGTCCGGCGGAGGTCTTTCCGCGGTAGACGCGGTTCTTGTGCTCGCTGTCGCAGATCCAGTTGATCTTCTTGTCGGACTTGATGACAGGGTGCGCGGGATCGACGAGGATGACCTCGTACCATTCCTGCTGTCCGTCGGCTCCTACCCAGTAGGAGTTCAGGACCTCGAGGTTGGGGTATCTCTTGGCGGTCCTCTCCTCGGCCATCCTCTGGAGGCTCTTTCCGACGGTGATCTGGTTGATCCCCTTCCTCTTGGCCCTCCTTCCGGTGACGATGGCCCTCTTCTGGAAGCTTCCCTTCCTGACCCTCGCCCTCACGATGACGTATCCCTGCTTCGCCTTGTATCCGAGCGCTCTGGCCCTGTCGAGGCGGGTGGGCTTCTCGATGCGGAGGAAGTTCTCCTCCCTCCTCCATTTGATGCGGCGCTCGTAGTTGAGCTCCTTCACATAGGATTTGGCGGGGACGTCCCAAGCCTTTCCGATGTAGCTGTACATGCTCTTCCCGTTGACCGGGCGTGTTTCCTGAGTCTCTTCGCTCATTTGATCACCTTTACGGATTCGCCCGAAGGCACATTTCCGTTCGCGGGACTAACCGTTCCGCAAGGTGCTGATGGGTGTTTTTTATTTAAAAGCGACGGTAGGAGGGACAAGGGGAAGGTCCGGGGGCGGACCCCGGTTTAATTATGGTTCTGTCGCGAGGCCGGTCAGCGGATAGGCGACCATGGTGCCGCCGCGCGTCCTGTATCTATCAGCGCGTCGACGGCCGCCTCCTCCTCTTCTCCGGCCGGGGCCCCTATGGTCAGGAACCATGCCACCAGGAAGACGATTATCAGCACGAACGCCGCAGCGATCTTCAGTATTGCCGCTCTGTCTTTGTCCATATCCACCGGTACGGCCATGCGGATTCCGCATTATATAATTTTAGATTAGCCTAAATTATTATGAGGCATTCCGAATCCTCGGAAGAAGTCATCCAGCCTCTTCGTCTTGGCCGTAGGCTTGGGAGGGGCGCTCCTGTTGCTCTTCTCCTTGGGGGAGAACGCGAACAGAGTGGACTGCTGGTTCCCGACCATGAGGTCCTTCTCCGTCCATCCGAGCACCTCGGTTATCCTCGAGGCGGTCTGGGCTATCCTCTCGGCGTAGTACCTGTAGTCCGGCCTGGCCGTGAAGGGGTATCCGCTGACGTACGGCTCCACCTTCTGCGGGGCGCTCCCCCCGTCGGTGACTATCCACGACACCTTCATGCCGGGGATGAACTCGTGCCCCAGGGCGATCATCTTCTTCGCAGCCTGGACGTTGGCCATCCTGTCGGGGTTCTCGTAGGCGTCCAGGCCCTTGCACGTCCTCGAGATGACCAGGCTCTCCAGGGGGACGTTCCCGGCGAGGGTGTTCTGCACGGTGCGCCTGACGGTGTCCAGGGCCTCGTCGTTCTTCTCCTCCAGTATCTTCTCGAATAGCCCTGTAAGGAGGTCGCTCTGGAGGTCGAACGAGTCCGAGCGGCGGATCTCGTACCCTCTGACCAGCAGCTCGTCCGAGACCGTCGGCCACACGACCTTCCCCACGTACCTCTTCTTCATCCCGTGGGTGAACATGGGCTCCAGGAGCTTCTCGAACTCCAGTATTCCCCCGTCCTTGGAGAAGCGCTCCGCCATCCTGTTCCCGAACTCCACAGACCCTTCGAGGGAATGGTCCGGCGACTGCATGAACACCGAGTCCGTGTCGGAGTAGATCACTGGGATCCCCTCGGACTCCACCTCGCCGATGATCCCCTTCACGTTGGCCCTGGCGAAGGACGTTATCGCCGCGCCGATGCTCTTGTCGGTGAAGCGGTAGAACGTGGACGCGAACACGCCGTAGAACGTGTTCATCAGCACCTTCACAGCCGCCTGGAGGCCGTCCAGGTAGCGCCTCTCGTGCTCGTCGGCGGCCTGCTTCATCCGCCTCTTTATGCTGTCCCTCTCCTCCATCAGGTCGGACAGCAGCCTGGGGAGCAGGCCCAGCCTCTTCTCCTTGGACATGAACCTGGCTCCCGAAGGGCTCTGGATCTCCCCGTCAGGGGACAGGGTGGTGAAGCAGATGTTCTTGGCTATTATCAGCGAGGGGTACATCGACTTGAAGTCCAGCACGCAGACCCAGTGGTAGAGGCCGGGGTTCATGCTGTGCACGTAGCCTCCCTCTATCTGGTCCGTGGACGCGGTGCGGTTGCCCATGGGCGGCACCCCGACCTTGTTCCTGTCGGCCATGCGTATCAGCAGGGAGTCCACCAGCTGGGACGACCCCGACGTGAGCACGTCCTCCAGGGTGAGCTTGGACACGGCGGAGAGGTCCATGCCCTTGCGGACGGTGCCCACCTCCAGCAGTATGCGGAGGGCGAGCTCGGCGTCCTTGGTGCAGTACTCGAGCACCCTCTCCCTGTTCTCGGCCCATTCCTTGTCCATGCGCTTGGGGTCCACGTCCAGCTTCTGCTCGCCGAGGATCTCCATCGACACCGCGTTGAGGGTCTCCTGCTTCGGGCGAAGCTCCCTGCGGACAGCCCACCACGCGTCGCAGACGACCCTCCCCTTGACCCTCCAGAACCTGTCCCCGACCAGCCTGGGCTGGCTGCCGTCGCGGCCCCACGGCAGGGCGTCCCTCATCCTGTTGGCCTTGGCGCGCTCGTCGATCTTCCTGATGTCGTAGTTGTCTATGTTGTACCCGGTTATGACGTCCGGGTCCTCCTTGGCGATGAGCTCCGCGAAGGACGAGACGATCTCCTTCTCGTCCCCTACCAGCGGGTTGCACGCGCGGAGGCCGTCGCGGTCGGAGACCACGCAGCATATCGTGTATATCGTCTCGTGCTCGATGCTGTTCTCGATGTCGAAGGACAGGACCCGCAGGCCTGGGTCGAACGGCTCTATGTTCTCGAAGGACTCCATCTCGACGACGACGTCGGTGCGGTACGCCTTATCCACAGGCTTCCCAGCGACCCTTATGCACGCGCCCATGTCCTGGTCGTAGAAGAAGCGGTGGTGATGGGGGATGTCCCCGGCGAGGATCCTGTTGGTCTTGCGTATGCGGTTCCTCCATTCCGCCATCTTGCGCGGGTCCGAGAACGTCACCCGGAGCACGTCGTGCATCTCCGCCTTGTAGAGGAGCCTGTCCGGGGTCGCCGACTCTATCCCCTCCTCCTTGGGCAGCAGCCCTTCGAGGGACGGGGCGGGGTCTACGATGAAGAAGTAGGGCTTGAACCCCGGGACCAGGACGGTCACCGACTCCCCGGTGCGGGCCCTTCCGAACAGCTCTATGACGGACTCGTCCCCGTCCTGCTGGAAGGAGGAGCTTATCAGCCTCAGGTCCCAGGTGCCCATGGTATCACTTGTTCGCCACGATCCTTATTATGTCCCCGTCCTGGAGCTCGTAGTCCGCCCCGACGGTGCGCTTGCTGCGGGCGTTGACGGCGCGGATGAACTTGTCTCCCAGGTCGGTGTGTATCTTGTAGGCCAGGTCCTTGGCGGTGGATCCCCGGGGCACCAGGAAGGCGTCCGGAAGAACCCTTCCGAAGTGGTCGGTGAGCTTGTTCTCGTCCTCCACCGGATAGACCGCTATCAGGTCCAGCATCTTGTACGCGGCGTCCTCGATGCACTTCTGGACCCCGGTCCCGCCGAACCTCTCCATGTTGGCCTTCATGTAGTCCAGGGCCTTCCTCTGGGCGTCGTTGAGCGTCTTCCCGGGGGCTATGGAGAACGTGGGGTCCCCTGGGAGGTATTCGACCAGCCCGGCGGCCGCCGCCTTCTTCAGGGCCAGCTCGGTCTCCGCCATGGTGGGCACGCACACGTCGTTGACGGCGCGGACCTTCTCCATGTTGCCTTCTGGGGCTATGTCGGCCTTGTTCATGGCCGCTATCATGGGCTTGGATCTCGCCCTTATCTCGCCGCAAAGGGCCAGGAGCAGGTCGTCGTCCCATTTCGTGGGGTCTTCCGGCAGGGGGACGGCCTTCAGGGCCTCCTTCACCTGCATCTCGGTGACGTTCAGGCCGGCGAGCCTCTCGTGGAGGATGGCCTCGGGCTTGCTGCCCTGCATCTTCGCCTGCCTGGCGATCTTGGAGAACCCGTTCTTGATTATCTCGCGCATCCAGCACTCTATCTCCTTCCTGAGGAACAGGACGTCCTCGGCGGGGTCGTGGGTGCCGACGTCGACAGGCAGCCCCTCTATGTCGGTGGAGCCGCTGACGTCCACGACGTTGATCAGGGCGTCCGCCTGCCTAAGGTCGTCCAGGAACTGGTTCCCCAGCCCTTTGCCCTGCCACGCGTCCGGGACCAGCCCGGCGACGTCCAGGAGCTCGACGGGTATCATCCTGGTGCCGTCCACGCACAGGGAGTTGTGCGGGGTGCATGTGACGCCCAGCTCCTTGCAGGGGCAGGGGGCGCGGACGTAGGCGACCCCTTTGTTGGGCTCTATGGTCGTGAAGGGATAGTTGGCTATCTCCACAGGCGCCATCGTGGCCGCTCCGAAGAATGTGGACTTCCCAACGTTCGGCTTCCCTACTATTCCAATCTGCATACGATCGACGGTGTATGGCCAACGTTGGATTAGTTTGTATCGTTGGAAGAGGGGCTCCTCTGCCTGTAGACGGCGTCGGCCAGCTCCCCTATCTCGGACGGGCGGAGCTGCTCTATCCTCATGTCCAGGTACGGGACGCCCTCCGCAGACCTCAGCAGCCCGGCGGCCTTCAGCGACGTCCCGATCTTCTTCCTGCGGTGGTTGAACGCCACCTCGGTGACCTTGAAGAACGTCCTCTCGTCCAGCACGTCGAACGGCGCCTTCCTGGGCGTGATCCTGACTATGGCCGAGTCCACCTTCGGGCGGGGGTTGAACCTGGACGCGGGGACCGTCTCCATGATCTCGCATTCGGCCCGGTAGAAGAGGTTGACCGTCAGGCGGGAGTAGTCCGGGCTCCCCACGTCAGCGACCATGCGGTCGGCGAACTCCTTCTGGACCATGACGACCGCGGTCCTGAACCCGTGCTCCAGGAGCTTGAATATGATCGGGGTGGAGACGCTGTAGGGGAGGTTGCTGACGAACACGTCGAACTCCGGGAAGGGCACCTTGACAGCGTCCCCGCGTATGAGCTCCAGGCGGCCGCCGTAGTTCTCTTGGATGTAATCGGCCAGCACCTCGTCCAGCTCTATGCAGGCGAGGCTTCCCGGGGTCTCCAGCAGCCTGCTCGTGAGGATCCCGAACCCGGGGCCGACCTCGAGGATCCTGTCCCCGGGGCGGATCCCGGCGTATCCCACGTGCCTGTCGGCCACGCGGGAGTCAGTCAGGAAGTTCTGCCCCTTGCTCTTCTTGGGGACGATGCCGGTGTCGGCTATGAGCCTGCCTGCGTCGCTCATTTGGACACGAACAGGTAGCGCTTGAGGTCCGGGCTCTCTATCTCCTCGACGATGCGCCTGGCGATGAGCTTCTCGGGGGCCTTGACCTTCGTCCTCTCCGTGAGGTCGGCGAAGCTGGTGAAGCTCTCCTTCGACCTCTCCTTGAGGATCTCCTCCACGGACTTCTTCCCAAGGCCGGGGATCTCCTCGAGCAGGTGCTTGCGGAGGCTTATGGCCTGGGCCTCGTTGAAGAACCTCAGGAACCTCTCCTCGTTGGCCTTCACTATGGAGACGATGGCGTACTCGAGCTCGGAGCTGGCGTTGTTGGTCAGGTCAGCGATCCCGATGCGGCTCTTGACGTGGTCTATGACGTCGCGCTTCTTGTCCGCGGTGTCCTTGCCGATGTAGACCCTGTCGCCCACGCCGAAGACCGATCCCGTCTTGGGGACCAGGATGAACAGCTTGAACTCGCAGTCGCCGACGGCGTAGACCACGGGCTCCTTCCTGCCCATCCCCGACCCGGGCATGCCGGTCGGCAGATAATCTAGAATGTAAGCGTATTCTTCCGTAGGGATCCCTCCGGGCTCAGTTGTCGTGCTCGATGTACTTGGCTACGATGTCCAGGATCTCCTGGATGTCGCTGCCCGTGAGCTCGACCCTCTCCTTGTAGAAGATCGCGCGAACGTCGTTTGGGTACTTGGGGAGGATGTCCGCTATCTTTATCGCGATGCGGTCTGTCACCTTGTCGAGCTTCTTGACTTCCTCGACGATGCTCAGAGTGTCCTCTACGGACAGGTAGGAGACCTTCTGAGCGTGCTCGAGCGCAGACCTCTGCGACGCGAGGAGTTCCCTCTTCTCGCTCTCCTCCATGAGGAGTTCCTTTACTTCAGCCAGTGTAACGTAACGCTCAGACATGGTCTTCCTTCCTTCAGTTCTTGTTTTTGACTAGGTGCTCGGGGCGTGCGACGACGGTCTTCGTCTTGTTCCCGTCCTTGACGCTGATCTCGTAGGCGCTTCCCCTCTCTCCGATGACGATCCCGGTAAGCCCGTGGAATCTGGAGAAGGGCATGCCCTTGTGTACGCTGGGATCGATCACGATGTTGACCTTCTCTCCCTCCTCGAAGGTCTGGAGACCTTTGGTTATAGGGGAGAGCCCGCGTGCCCTCACCTTCTTCTTCAGAAGGTTGCGGGTCTTGGTCCTTGTTCCTCTGGATGCCTGCATTGCTAATCCCTCGTGGTTCGTGGTAGTTGATCGCCAGCACATCGAGGGTCTCGACTTTGCACTGCACCCCGAGCCTTTCGGAGAAGCTCGGGACGCTGCGCCCGTCGTCGCCGGACACGAACTCCTTGACGTAGGTCCCCGAATCGGTCTCTAGCTCGAGATCGAAGGAGTCGTCGGTGATCGAGTCCGCCTTGACCCAGTGAATCGTCCTCCTCCTCACTAGGTCGGCGCGTCTGTGCTCGACTCTGCGTGGAGTCCTCTGATCGATAGTGGCGTCCTTGAACGATAATGCAACGTCAACTACTAGTTCTTTATTAACTTTGCCATCTGCCCTGACATGGACGCGGTAGACCTTGTCGGACGCCGCTCCCTTGTATCTTTCGACGGCCTCGCGCTTGGCGAAGTGCAGCTCCCTGAACCCTGCCAGCTGGTTCTCGTTGGCGCGCCTGGCCAGCTCGTCCAGGTCTATGTTCCTGACCTTGGGGTCGCTTATCTCCAGGACGAACGGCCTCCCGTCCCCCAGCATCCGGGCGTCTATGTCCTCGCGGCCCATCCCATGGAAGAAGTGCTCCTTCCCCCCGGTCATCTCGACGGCGATGTCGCCTATTATCTCCTGGACGGAGGTCTCGTACATCTTCCCTTTCCTGTGGCAGTGGTCGCATCCCTTTCCGTGGCAGACCCTGCAGGGCCAGATGGTCTGGGGGATCTCCCTGCTGTACTTGTTGTAGCGCCCGGCTATGAACAGCGGGGCTATGTCGAGCGCGACGTCGGCGAAGCGGGTGTCCACGCACGCCACGACCTGGGGGTTCTTGAATTCCACCGGGCGGTGGATCGACTGTATGGCTATCTTGCCTATCTCGCGGTTGAGCTCGGACTTTATGCCCTCGGCGCTCTCCAGGCCGAGCTCCTCGACGATCTCCCTCTCCCTCTTGGCCACCTCGGGCTCCACCTTGGTGCCGATGAGGAAGTTGTCCGACTCGACCTCGTTCACCTTCTCGGCGGCCGCCTCAGCGAACCTCCCCACGAGGTCGAACACGTTCTCGCACAGGGGGCAGAACTCGTCCGCAGGGGCGTCGACGCCTCTCTCGGCCAGGGCCTCGCGGATCATCCTCCCGCGGACGTCGTTGGTCATGCACGTCCCGAGCTTCCCGAACATGCGCCCCAGGCAGCGGTCGCACAGCCCTCTCGACGCCAGCGCCTCGGCCTTGTCGAGGCACCCCTCGATCCATTCCTCCATCGTCGTCCCTCAGAGGTCGAACCCCATCTCGGAGATCCTCAGCATGGGGCGCTGGCTCTCGAGGTAGTGGTAAACCGTCGCATGCTCGCTTCCGCTCAGGAGCATCTCCACGGCGTGCTTGGCGACGGGCAGGCTGATGCTGTTGCCTATAAGCGCAGCGGTGTTTCCGTAGATGACCATGTCGCAGCCGGTAAGGTCCTCTATTATCCTGCGGGTCTTCCCGTTCTTCCCTATCAGGCGGCCCCTGACGCGGGCGACCTGGCTGGAGCGGTCCCCGACGAACTCCTTTATGTCGACTACCTCCAGGTACTCGTCGTCGTCGAAGAGTCTCATGGCCTTGTCCGGGTTGAACCCCCTGCCGACTGCCTTCACTACGTCGAGGATCTTTAGGGCCATGACGGGGTCCTCCAGCTCCACGTCGTCGTGGATGACGACCTCGCCGTCCTCTGTGTTTATGTCTATCTTTATCCCGGAGGCTTTCTGAAGGGCCTTCTTGGTCTCTCCGTTCTTGCCTATCAGGGTGCCTACCCTGTCGGCCGGGACCCTTATCGTTCTCATTCCTCATCCTCCTCGTCTTCGCCGTTGAGGGTCTCGTCCAGGATCACCGAGTCCTCGATGACGTCCGCGCCCCTCTGCCTGAAGAACCTGTTCACGTTGCGTATGTCCCTCTCCAGGTAGTCCTTCGCGTTGTAGAAGTCCGACGTCATCGCCTGCCCCACGTCTATCATGATGGGCTGCCCGTCCAGCATGAGGACGTTGTACTCGCTGAGGTCCCCGTGGACGAGATGGGCGTCCCGCCATCCGTCGACGATGAACGACACGACCTCGTCGTACGTGTCCGTGGGGTCCTCCAGGACGCAGTCCTTGAGCTGGGGCGCGGGGCCGGAGTCGTCCCCTATGTACTCCATCAGGAGGCAGTTATTGTCGAAGGCGATGGGCTCCGGCACGGGGAGCTCCGCGTCGCAGTACCTGACCAGGTTCTTGTACTCCTTGTTCACCCAGGCGTAGATCATCTTCCAGCGGTTCCCCCTGACGCCCCTGAACCTGGGGTCGCCCTCCACGTACTGCGAGACCCTCTTGAAGGTGGAGGTGGAGGTCCTGAAGATCTTCAGCGCCGCGGGGTCCCCGTCCTCGTCGGTGACGTAGAAGACGTTCCCCTCCTTCCCGGTGGATATGGGGTAGTGCACCCTGTCTATGAGGCCGTCGGTCATGAGCCCGTAGATGGTCATCAGGGTCTTCTTGTCGAAGACTTCGCCGTCGGTCTGCCTCTCGTCCCCGGTCTTGTTGGTCTTCAGGGCGTCCACATGCTTCTCCAGGTAGGCGTAGGTCTCTTCGTACGAAGGCATGCGGGCTCCTCCCAGGTCAGAAGATGTCCAGGTTCTTGGGCACCTTGTTCCTTCTGCTCAGGTTTACCGCCTGGGTCTTGGTGTATCTGAACCTTATGTCGCACTTGTCGGGCTGGAAGTCCCAAACGGATATGATGAGGAGGTCCCCCTCCCTTATCCACATGCGCTTCTTTATCTTTCCAGGTATGCGGCCGGTGCGGGACACCCCGTCCTCGCACATGACCTTGATCTTAGACGCTCCCAGGAGCTGGTCCGCTATTCCGAACATCTCGCCCTCCTTGATGTTGGGCAGACGTACGCGCGTGACATCTTCGTCCGGGGATTCCAACGGCTGGTTGTCGCTCATCTTTTATCACCGATGGGCGCATCATCAAACGTTCTTTTATAAAAACATACCCTTAGACTTTTCTTATTCCAAGGCTGGACGGAAAGCTAGCGCTCTTGCAAAGTATTATAATCAGGATACAGATGGGGGTCTAGGCTCCGGTAGTGTAGCGGCCAATCATTCAGCCCTTTCGAGGCTGACACACGGGTTCGAATCCCGTCCGGAGCACTCGCCTTCCCAATATCTTCTCTCTGGCCTTCTCGCTGATCTCGCACAGGTCGTCTATGTCCTCGTCCGCGGTTATGTAGACCTCCGGGAACGGGTCCTTCTCCTTTAGGAGGTGGTCTCCCAGGTTCCGGTCCGGGAAGTCCCCGCTGTCCACGAAGCCGTCGTCCCAGGCTTCTGCCAGGTCCATGACCGCCTGTATTCCCTTGTCGTAGAACACGTGGGCCAGCACTGCCCCGACGGTGGCGCTCTCGGATATGACCGCGATGTTGCTGCCCCTGACGGCGAAGTCCGACCCGTTGAAAGCTATGGACAGCCCCGAGGCGTCCCTGACCAGGTCCATGGTCTGGTAGTCGGTGTGGTCGCCGCCTATATATACGGTCCCGTCCAGGTCGATGCTGTTCTGCCTCCTGAGGTCCAGGAGCCTGTAGGCCTTCTTGCTCGAGTTCATCGGGACGCAGGACTCCATCAGGGCCCTCCCCGGCTCGTTCATGCCGTCGGACAGGGCGTCGTCCAGCACCTTCGCGATCTTGATGTCCCTGCTGTCCAGGCTCATCGGAACGTTCAGGCGGTACCTGACGTCCGGTATCTCCAGGGAGCCGATCTTCTCGGCGGCCTCCCTGAGCTCCTTCGACGCCACGCGGCCTATCATGCAGTGGTCTATGTCGGACTCGGTGCAGGCGGACTCGCAGAGGGCGATGTCGAGCTCGTTCTCGAGGGCCAGCATGCTCTGCTCGTACGCCGAGGTGGTGATGTAGGTCGGCATGAGCTCCGACAGGTACTCCAGGGACGCCTTCGCCTCCGGCATGAGCCTCAGGTCCTTCTTGGAGCACTCGAACAGGACGTTGTCCGTCGCCCCGTACGCCTTGAGGAAGGGGATGGCGAACTTGGGGACGTTCCCGGCCACGGCCTCCTCCCTCCCCAGAACGTAGGTCACCAGGGTGTCGTACCTGCACAGGACGTCGTAGAAGTGCCCCCCGTTCGGGATTATCCTCTCGCAGAGGTCCCTGACGCTGTCGTTCGTGGTAATGAATCCCCTGCACCCGCATACGAGCATCTTGTCGTTGGGAAGCCCCAGCTCGAGCGTGGGGTCGAACTCTCCCGCCATCGGAATCCCTCCAGGGACGCGTCCACCTGCGCGGAGAGGTCGTAGGGGCCGTCGATCGGCTTCCCGTCGGCGTACAGCCTTTTGTCCCTCATTGACACCTTCCCGTCCGCGAACGCCTTTATCGTCGAGACTATCAGGGGGAGCTCCCTCCTGGAGCCGTCCTCCCTTATCTTCTTGAAGAGGGGCTCCTCGGTCCCCTCGCTCCGCCTTATGTCGTCGAGGCTGGAGGTCTCCAGCTTCCTCTCCATGTCCTCCCAGAGGCGGTCGTAGCCTTCCCCGCGTATCGGGAACTCGCAGTAGGTCAGGGCGGCGCCCCGGTCCCACTCCTCGGTGCATATGTGCATCATGGCGCCCTGGCTATCCGCCCTCTCGGCGATGAGCTGCCAGATTACCTCCTGCCAGGTCCCCTTCGGGCCGTCCGGGAGGGCGGGGTGGAGGTTCAGCATGTCGTACTCCCTGCAGGTCTCGTCGTCCATCCACATCATGTATCCGGCCAGGATGCCCAGGTCGAACCGGTAGGGGGACGTCTTCTCCCTGAGGACCTTCCCGTACTCGGCCCTCCACGCGTCCTCGTCCTTCTCGCGGAGCTCGGGCTCGAACCTCTTCCAGGACGCGGTGACCAGCGGGATGCCGTATCCGCGGACCATGTCGAAGAAGATCTCCCTCTGCTCCCTGCGGGGGTTGTCCTCCTCTTCGTTGTCCCAGTTGCAGAACACGAACGGGATCTCGACGTCTAGCACCCCTTCGGCCTTCTTGTCCATGACGGCCTTGAGGAGATTGCGGGACCCTGGGCCCCTGCCTGTGGAGAACCAACCTAATCTGAGCATCGTCCCGCCATAGTCGAGCATATAGATAAAAATGGTCAGACGCCGGGCCTGCAGGAAGAAAGAGAATGAAACCGATATCTCTCGAATCTGTTTGCAGAGTTGTCTACGACCGCAACGAGGCCAGGATACGCCGTCAGAAGGAGTTCAAGGCCCCTGCTCTTCCCTACTCCAGGGAGGACTTCACCAAGGACGTGCTCTCCGGAGGGTTCATCCTGTCGCCGACCACGGTCAAGGCCAAGTGGAAGGCGCTGGAGGCGACCGGCGTCGTGGTCAGGGGAGGATACAGCACCGCCCTCAACATCAAGGCGCTGGAGCAGATGGCGGAGGCGTGCGAATGACCGGCGCACACACTGCACACACAAAGCCCACCGAGACCGTCCCCGAGGCAGTGGAGGTCTCGGAGGGGGTCGCACACACAGCGCACACACAGCCCCGCAACGTCCACCAGCGCCTCAACGACGCCCGCGCGGTGCTCCGCAAGCGGGCCTTCTCGAAGGACCTGGCCAACAAGCAGTTCTCGTCGGTGTCCATCGACGCCATGAGGGACGCCGTCCAGGAGGCCATCATCGCCGCCGGGCTCAACCTCGTCCTGGTCGGCAAGGAGTTCAGCGTGTCGGCGTCCGGCCCGACCAAGACCTTCGTCGGGACCGCCAAGATGAGGGTCGTGAACGTCGACGACCCCTCCGACGTCGTGGAGTACTGGACCGAGTCGTATGCGAACGACAACGGCGACAAGGGCCTGAGCAAGTGGGACACGGGCCTCCTCAAGACCGCCTACAAGGAAATCTTCCAGATCGGGGAGAGGGGCAAGGACGACATCGACTCCTACTCCAACGAGGAGCTGGAGTCCGAGGCGGAGAGGATCGAGGCCATCCGCGAGCGCAGGGCCAGACGCGCAGAGGCGGTCAAGGACGACCCCTTCTTCGGCAAGGCCGAGGACCCGCTGTCCTCCCTCCGCCGCCAGATCGGACCGCTGATGACGGACCACGCCGACGTCGTGAGGCGCTACAAGGCCGAGAACGGCCCCGTCCCCACATGGAGCGAGGACGTCCTCAAGGCGTGCATCGCCGAGGCCAAGGGGGGAGAGCAGTGACCGCCGTGGAGCTGGTCCGCATTTAGAACTCGGACATGAGGATGAGCCGTCTGCTCGCCCTCATGGAGTCCCTGGTCGAGTCCGGGCGCAGGGTCTGGATCGACGGCGACAGGTGCGCCCTGATGGTCGAGGAGGGAGGCCAGTGACCCACTGGTCCATTTACATCGAGGCGTCCGACTTCGACAGGCTCATCGCGGCGCTGACCGCAAGGACGGACGAAAAGATCGCCAGGGCGGTCGTGGTCAAGGAGGACAGCCCCCTGTTCTACTTCGGCCCCATCGGGCTGGACTGCGACGGCGACGAGGGGTTCAAGGCCCTCACGACCGCGCCCGCCGGCGAGGTCCTGCCTGCCGCGTTCGATAGCTGGAGGATCGTGATGATACCCAGGCACAGGTGGATCGAGCTGTACGTGAACGGATACAACAAGGTCTCGGTTTACGACACGCTGAAGGGGGGAGAGCAGTGACCCGCGAGGAGGCCGACATGAGGGCGCTCGTCGAGATCCGCGACGACCTGCGCCTGGTCTGCGACGCCCGGAGCGCCGGCCACCACAGCCGCCAGGTCCAGCTCATCGCCCACGACGCCCTCCGCGAGGCCGACGCCAAGCTCACGCGCCACCTCCGCCAGTGCCACGGGGAGAGGCCCCTGGTCACGCTGGACGACGACATCGGATGGCGCGCGTACTGCCCCACCTGCTGGGCGGAGGCCAGGGCGCAGACCATGAGGGCGCTGGAGGACGCCTGGGAGGAAAGGATGGACGCCGAGGAGGGGTCGGAATGACCGACTTCCACCTCACCTGCCCCTACTGCGGGGCCGTGAGCTACGCCTACGTCCATGTCGACCGCGACGGCAGGGCGTGGGCGTCGCACCACTGTCCGGAGGGATGCGGAGGGCGCGAGCTGTCCATGGGCGCGGTCCTGCTCGGATGGGCCCGCTACGAGGCCATCAGGTCCGACTCCGGCGTCGATGTCGAGAGGCTCAAGGAGGACGAGGACGGAGTCTACTACGGGATGTCCAGCCAGGAGCGCGTGGGGGAGTGGGGCGAATGACCCGGACGATCAGAGCCGTGCTCCACGACCCCGAAGGGGAGACGATCTACAGGCGCATCCCCGACACGCTGGAGGCAATCAGGGAGTTCGTCGGAGGCTACGTCGAGGGCCACCTGGTCGTCCTCGGAGGGCGCAGGTGCGTCGCGTACTGCCACGAGGAGGGGAGGCTCCTGGGGATGCCCCCCTCGGTGTGCTGGCCCGACGGCGAGGTCTACATGGTCGGCAAGGTGGTCCTCACCTCCCCGGACGGCCGCGGAGGGGACGATGACGTCCTCCCCGGCACATACCGCAGGATGGTCGAGCGCGGATGGTCCGACGTGCCCTGGGAGGGGAGACGCCTGAGCATCCTGGTCATGGACGAGGGGGCGGTGCAGTGAGCGTCGCAGACGCGATCCGCGCGAGCGTCACCTCGGAGTGGCGCTCCACCACGGAGATCGCGAAGGAGTGCGGCGTCACCAGCCCACGCGCCTACGTCGTGCTCTCCAAGCTCGTCAAGTACGGAATCATAGAGAAGGACATCGTCTCGCCCTGCGCGAGGCCCGGCGGGGTCGTCGCCGTGTGGAGGCGGTCCGAATGACCGAGAAGAACCTGGCCGAGATGCTGACGGACGAGGCCGAGGGCATGGGGCAGTACCTGACAGAGGACCCCGTCCGCCTGCAGGTCTTCCTGGCCGGCGTCGACCCCGACGAGCTCCTGCGCGAGTTCTCCGGCGCCATGGGCAAGGTCTCCGCCGGGCTGGCCCTCGCGCACCTCTCCCACGGCCAGACGAGGGTCGCGCTGGAGGTCATGGGGCTGGCGATGATGCTGGCGCACATGGCCATCACCCATGCGAAGGAGGGAGGCGAATGACCGTGGACCGCGAGTCCGTCCTCCAGGCCGTCCGCGAGCTCTACGCAGAGGAGGACCGCTGGCTCTTCGCCGAGGTCGTCGCCGTCCGCATGGGCCTCAAGGGGTCCTCCCCGCTGGTCAAGACCGTCCGCAAGGAGCTGGAGGCGCTGGCCGACGCCGGGACGATCGACACCGAGGCCGAGTCGGGATTCGGGAGGCGCTTCAAGGCCCGCGAGGGTCCGCCCTCGGAGCCGGAGGAAGAGCAGGAGCAGGAGCCCCGCAGGAGGGGAGGCCGCGCCCCGGCGGCCGTCCGCCGGCTCCTGGCCCTCCTGTCCGAGCGCCCCCTCAGGATGGTGGCGCTGAAGGGCGAGGGCGTCGACCCCAAGACCGTCCGCAGGTGCGTCCTGGAGGGGTGGGTCGACCGCGTCGGCGCCGACGGATACGCCATCACCCAGGCAGGGAGGGAGCGCCTGGCCGAGATCGACGAGGCGTACCCGGACCTGGCCCATCCCGAGGCCATCGAGCTGGCCGACCCGTTAAGCTGCATCCAGGAACCCTCTCCCGACCCGGTAAATTGCGTCCAGGGCCCCTCTCCAGACCCGGCAAATTGCGGGCCTGAGCCTCAACCTACGGAGCCTCAGCCTACTGTACCTATACCCGAGCCGGAGTATGAGTCGAAGTCGGAGTCGGAGCCGGTCATGAACCCCATGCCCAAGCTCGCCGGGATCCCGGAGGAAGAGCCGGACGACCCGCCCATCGGCGAGGCCGTCAACGCCGTCGTCGTCCCCGCCCAGGCCGCCGCCCTGCTCCACGTGAGGACACCGGACGGCCCTATGCTGGTCTGCGCGCCCATCGACCCGCGCGTCCTCGGGCAGATGACGGGCCTGGCCGACGTCGTCGGCAGGGCGATACGCCTCCGCAGAGTCGCCGGGGGGATCCAGGTCGGCCACATCGTCGACGAAGTGTGGAGGGACACGCTGTGACCTTCGTCGGGGACGTCCGCGACCTCCTCCGCGAGAGGGGGCCGATGACCCGGCACGAGCTGGAGAGCGCCCTCGGACTCAGAGGGGCCATGCGCGGGAAGCTCCGCGACGCCCTCAGCAGGGAGCGCAGGGCCGGCAGGATGGCCGAGGAGGGCGGCAAGGTCCGCCTGGTCGGGGAGGCGGAGGAATGACCGCCACCTACGACGGGAGGCTCCGCTGGTCAGCCAAGGCCCGCAGGAGGGCGCGGGCGATGTTCAGGGCCCCCGCGCAGAGGACGCTGGAGGGATGGCTGTGAGGTCCACCCGCGTCTCCAAGCGCGGGGAGGTCCAGCTCCACGTCCTGCTCGGCAGCACATGGACGGGCGTCATGCTGGAGGACGGCGAGGCCGACCGGCTCATCGACGACCTCTCCGGGGCCCTTCTCCGCAAGAACAGGGGGAAGTCGCCATGATGACAGGCACGCCCGCTCCGTCCCTCTCCCGCGCCGTCGCCCAGCTCGAGGGCGCCCGCCTCGACCTCATGGCCGTCAAGCGCGGGTCCACCCTGGCCGAGTGGCAGGCGCTGGACAGGGCCGTCGAGCTGATCGACATGGCCGTGGCCGAGGCCGAGAGGGTCATCGCCGGGAGGGGCCTCCGATGGTCTGCAAGGACGACGTGCTGGACGCCCTCGACGACCGCTGGCAGACCACCGTCCAGGTGGCGTCCAGGGTGGAGAGGACCACGCCCCGCCCGCGGTCGCACGAGGCCCAGGTCTGGCAGGCCCTCGCCAGGCTGCAGGCCGAGGGGCTGGCGGAGAGGTGCTCCTGCGGGGGCTCCGCCATGTGGAGGCGGGTCCGATGGGGGCGATGTCCGACGTCTACGAGCGCTGCCTCGGAGGATGGGTGCCCTACGACGACCTCGTGGCCGGCACGATGGGCAGGGAGAAGGAGAGGACGAGGTCGCTGATCGCGGCCCTCTACATCTCCAGGCGCATGGAGCGCAGGACCGGGCCTGACGGCAGGACCGAGTACAGGTCCGTCCCCGGCAGGGACGTCGCAGACGATACCGGAGGCAGGCTCGCCCACGCCATCCTCCGCGAGCTGTCGGCAGGACCGCTGAGCACCCCGGAGCTGGCCGAGAGGACCGGCCGGAAGAGGTCGTCGGTCCGGACCGCCACCGCCCGGCTGGAGCGCAAGGGCCTCGTCACCAGGGCGGGCCTCGCCGAGCACAGCGCGATCGTCTGGAGGCTCCCGCGATGCCGTCGATGGAGGAGGTCCTGAGGGCGTGCGAGGGATGGTCCACGCCCCGCGAGGCGTCCGAGAGGACCGGGGACGCGTCCAAGCGCCTCGCCACCCAGCTCCGCCTCGCCGTCTCCCGCGGATAGGCCGAGAGCCGCTTCGAGGACGGCAGAGGCACCGAGTACAGGGCGCTGCCCGGATGGGAGTCGCTGATGGAGGGGAGGGAGAGGGACCCCATGCCAGCGCGGGCCTCGCCGGTGAAGGCCGCGATCGTCCGCGAGCTGTCCAAGGGCCCCAGGACCACGAGGGAGATCGCGGACGCCATCGGCAGCGGCGTCATCACGACCGCCTCCCGCCTCCATGCGATGAGGCTCAAGGGGCTGGTCGAGTCCGCCCCCGACCCGCATCGCGCCGGCAGGGGAGGGCCCCGCTACATCCACACCCTAAGAAAAACCGCTTACAGCCAGGAGGACCCAGGGATGGGAGACAAGGACGAGAAGAAGAGCGAGAAGGACGCGCCCCGCGTCTCCAAGGAGGCGGAGGAGTGCGAGATGGACACGAGGAACGAGCCATGACGCCGGCCATCGAGAGAGTCGACCTGCCCTACCGCAGGATGAGGACCTGGCACTGCGAGTGCGAAGCGGCGGGATGCGAGGTCTCGACCGAGGCCGAGATACAGCCCTGCGCCTGCCCCCTCGGCAGGACGGGCCCGAGATGGAGGCTGGGCCGATGGCGGAGACGAGGGTCCCGCTGTCGCCATGCGTGCTCTGCGACCAGGTGCCCGGAGCGCCCGTGATGAGGCAGGACGGATGGTGGAGGGTCATGTGCCCATTGTGCGGGAGGATGGCCCTCTCCGAGACGGAGGCCGAGGCCAGGCAGATGTGGGCGAGGATGAACGAGAAGCCGAAGGCACCGCTGTCTCCGGCGCTGGAGCTGCTGGACTCCATCGAGGCCGCCATGTGCGACCTGGAGGCGATCCGCTCCGTGCCGGGAGCGATGACCGCGTGGCAGAGATGGATGGACGACCTCCGCGAGCTCCGCAGGATCGTGGAGGGGGCCGAGAGGGAGGCGGGCGAATGACGACCTGGCAGGAGGCGAGGGAGTACGGCGAGTCCGTGCTCACCGTCAACGTCGCCGAGACCTCCGCTCGGTGCCCGCAGTGCGGGATGCCGTCGATGAGGGCGTGCTGGCGGAAGCTCCGCAACGGCGTCGACGGCGCCCGCTGGATGGTCTGGGGGGAGTGCTCCGAGTGCGGCGAGGCCGTGGAGTGCGGGTCGCGCCCGGCGATGAGCGCCATGGAGGCGGAGACGCTGGTGGTCGAGAGGGCCGCCCGCAGGCGCTGGGAGGCGTCGCCATGACCCTCGCCCTGGGGAGCGCCCAGGCCAGGGTCTACGGGGCCATGGACTCGGAGTGGAGGACCAGGCGCGACCTGGCCGAGAGGGCCGGGATGAGGGCCGAGAACGTCCGGATGCCCCTGAACGCGCTGACCCGGTGCGGGCTCGCGGAGCACCGCCTCGTCCCCGGGGAGGGGAGCCGCCGCGGGCACATGGACGGCCAGTGGAGGCGGTCGGCATGAGCGCCCTCGGGGACGCGGTCTGGGAGGCGCTGGACCGCGAGAGGTGGCAGACGGCCAGGGAGATCGCCGAGCGCATCCCCCGCGGGTCCAAGTCCATCGCCGTCCAGAGGTCGATGGTCCTAAAGCACCTGCGGAGCCTGGAGAGGTACGGCATGGCGGAGTCCAGGGCCGAGGACGGCGGGAGGACGGTCAGGTGGAGGCGGTCCGCATGAGCGAGGTCGACCACCCCTCCCACTACCGCGCCGACACCGGCCACGAGGCCATCGACGTCATCGAGGCGTGGGGATTGGGCTTCTGCCTCGGGAACGCCCTCAAGTACATCGCCCGCGCCGGATTGAAGGGCGACGCCGTGGAGGACCTGGAGAAGGCGAAGTGGTACATCGAGAGGGAGATCAGGAGGCGGTCCGCATGACGTTCCATCCGTGCCCCGTGTGCGGGCAGGAGCCTGTCGTGGACGTCCTGCGCGGGGGGCTGTCCTGCGCGTGCTGGTGCTGCCGCGCCTACGGCAGGGACCTCGCCGAGCTCGCCCGCGCCTGGAACGGCCTGTACTGCGCGAACGACCCCGCCACAGTCGCCGACTGCATGGAGGGAGACCGATGCCCAGGTGCGACAGGTGCGGCCGGCGCGACCCCTCGGTCCAGAGGCACATCGTCATGTCCGGGATGTACTCCTTCCTGTGCCCCGACTGCGCCAGGAGGTCCAGCCCGCAGATGATGGCCCACGACCTCGCGGAGGGCTACTATGACGAGCGAGTCGGAAGCGGTCGAGAGGGCGCTGGACGGCGAGTGGAGGTCCACGCGCGAGATCGTCGAGAGGGCCGGCCTGCCTGTCACTGGGTACAACGTGACCCACTACGGCAGGCGTCTCCGCGTGCTCGTCAAGCAGGGCTACGCCGAGAGGGAGGACGGAAGGCTCGGCGGAATGAGGTCCAGGGGAGCGGTCTGGAGGCGCAGGCCATGACGGTGCGCGAGGACGTCCTGCGCGAGCTGTCGACAGGCCCCAAGCCCTACACCCACATCGTCCGCAAGTGCGCCCGCGCAAATCTCCCCGACGGCCACGTCGACAGGGTGCTGGACGACATGGTGCGGGCGAGGGAGATCGTCGTGAGGGAGTGGGTCGTGGAGCGCGGGAAGTTCCAGCCGGTCTATGAGAGCAGGAGGCGGTCGCCGTGACGTGCATGAGATGCAAGGGGGTCGACCCGCTGGACCTGCTGGACGGCAGGTGGGCGACCTTCCCCGAGCTGTATTCCCGCCTCCATGCGAGGACCGGGCGCAAGGTCACGGACGCCGAGAGGGACGCGCCTAAGCTCGGAAGCATGATGGCCGTGCTGGTGGCGTAGGGGTTGGCGGAGGTGTACTGCGACAGGGGGGACCTGAGCAGATGGAGAAAGGCGCGAGGATAGCCCAGGACGCCGACCCCAGGGCCGTGCAGGAGCTGTGCAGGCACGAGCTGGCGGAGAGGGTCCTCGCGGACGTCCTCGCCGACATGACGGTATGCAGGATGGAAGGCTGGGACGTCCTGGAGCTTCCCCTCATGCTGAGGGAGGAGATGGACGGCATCATCCAAAGGGCAACGCGTACAAGAAACGCGCAGGTTGAAACAGTTTCCAAAAAGGAAAGAGTTGGTCGAAATGAGAGGAATCGGAGAGACGCCCGAAGAGAGGTACGCCACATTGGAGCGCATCGCGAGGGCGCTGGAGAGGATAGCGGACGCCGGCGAGGCCCGCAACAGGATGGCGGAGGAGGCCATGAGGCGCCACGAGGCCGTGGAGGAGATCATGGAGAGGCTGGAGCAGGAGGTCTCGGAATGAGGTGCCCGGTGTGCGAGGCCGAGATGACGGACGAGGGCGAGGGGTTCTTCGCCTGCCCCGAGTGCGGGGAGCAGGTGTACCTGCTGGAGGGCGCATGAAGCAGATCGTCATGATGGACCCCGCCTCGCTGACGCCCTACGATAACAACCCCCGCGACAACGACGGCGCGGTGGAGGCGGTGGCGGCCAGCATCAGGGAGTTCGGCTTTCGCAACCCCATCCTCGCGGACCGCGACCATGTGATAATTGCCGGCCACACCAGGCTCAAGGCGGCGCTGTCGCTGGGGCTGAAGGAGGTGCCGGTGATAGTGTGCGACGACCTCACCGACGAGCAGGCGCGGGCGCTGAGGCTGGCCGACAACAGGACCGGGGAGCTGGCCACGTGGCTGGACGCCGTGCTCGCGGAGGAGCTGGCCATGATTGAGGGCATCGACATGAGCCAGTTCGGGTTCGACCTGCCGGACGTCGACGTGGACGAGTCCTTCGGCCTGGGCATGGGCGACGGCTCCGAGGACGACGCGCCCGACGTGGACGAAACGGAGCCGACCGTCAAGCGGGGCCAGGTGTGGAGGCTCGGCGACCATGTGCTGATGTGCGGGGATTCGACGTCCAAGGAGGACATGGATGCGCTGATGAAGGACGGCGGCGCCAGGCTGTGCGTCACGTCCCCGCCCTACGGCGTCGGCATGGAGTACGAGGAGAAGGGCATCGGGCCGTGGAGGGCGACCATCGAGCCGGTGGTCAGGAACGTCACGAGGCACGCGCTGATAGTCGTGTGGAACATCAGCGACCTGTACGCGACCGAGGGGCAGTTCATCGAGCCGACCTCCATGTATTCGACGGAGTACTTCGACGCGCAGGGGTTCGGGCTGATGTACTCGCGCCTGTGGAAGAAGCCCGGCGCGAACTTCAGCGGGGTCAACCCGTACCACCTGGTGAGCATGAAGCCCGTCCAGGAGTACGAATGGATTCTCGGGTACGCCAGGCGCGACTACTATCCGTCCTTCGAGAAGGTCCAGATGAAGCTGAGGGCCGAGGCGGACAAGGCGAAGCTCGACAACGACGTGCTCAAAGAGGTCACGGGGGCCGGGTTCATGTACGGCCACTGGTTCACGATGCACCAGTTCGCCATGATCGACGAGGACAACTACCGCAAGATTCAGAGGTACTGCGAGCGCGAGGGCATCGATGCGTTCAGGACGCCCTACGGGGAGATACGCAGGGAGTTCGACGACCTCAACGTGTTCCAGAAGACGCTGACCGACGAGGAGCGCAGGGAGTGGGGCCAGTGGGCGATATGGGAGATTCCGCCCGTCCCGACCCGCGACGGCCATCCTGCCGCGTACCCCGTCGAGCTCCCGTCCAGGGCGATAAGGATGCACAGCAGGCCGGGAGACACCGTGCTGGACCCCTTCGGAGGCTCCGGCACGACCCTCATCGCGTGCGAGCATACCGGACGCCGCTGCCGCGTGATGGAGCTGGACCCGCGCTACTGCGACGTCATAATCGCCAGGTGGGAGAAGGCCACCGGGCGCAAGGCCGAGCTCATGGAGGGGGCGCGATGGAGGCCGTCCACATCGCCCTCGGAGCGATGCTCGGCTCCTTCGCCGGCTCCGTCCTCGCCGACGTGGTCGCGGACCTCATCGCGGCGAGGATTGAAAGGGGTGGCAAAAAATGACGCTGGGCTACAAAGGCAGGAAGTACCTCGGTCCAGACGGTTACGCATGGAAGGTCGTGGATGTGGCCATGCTGGACGGCAAGGTGTATGTCAAGCTCAGACGTGCGTGGAGACCCTTCTCCAGGAAGTCCAGATACGCCGAGGCCCGTGGCGGCGGGGCAATTGCATGGGTGAACGAGGGGGCCGACCTGGTCGCGGACCGCATCGAGAGGGGGCGCAAGGGATGACTGCGGGCAAGGATGTACTGCTCGCAGACCTCGACCGCGCTGTGCAGTCTTTTGAGGACCTCCAGCGCGACCTGCTCAAGGCGGAGGCCAGTGCCTCCCAGGCTGAGGGCGAGGTTATGTCCAGCGGGCTGTTCGCCATGAGGTACACCGCGACGCTGATGGCAAGGCAGCTTCTCGACTACCGGTACAGCGTCAAGCGCAGTATCGGGAGGGAGGGAGACGAATGACCCAGGCCCGCGCCGACGAGCTGATGGCGCTGTTCTCCGACGACAGCGTCCGCGCCGTGGTCCGCCCGCTGGTCGAGGAGCTGGCCGACGTCGAGGACCGCATCCAGGAGGTCAAGCGCCTCCCCCTCATCAGGGTCCACCCCAAGGACCCGAGCATCCAGAAGAGCACGGCGGCGGGGAGGCTGTACCAGAGCCTGCTCGGGAGGCAGACGGACATCGTGAGGATGCTCCTGCGTCAGCTCGGGAAGAGCGGGGACGACGCCGAGGACAGCCCGCTGAGGGCTTACCTGAGGGCATTGGAGAGGCGATACGATGGAGATCGAGGAGTGGAGCGTAGAGAGGCTGACGCCCTACGAGAACAATCCGCGCATCAACGACGGCGCGGTCTCGGCGGTGAGGGCCAGCATAGAGGAGTTCGGATGGAGGCAGCCCATAGTGGTCGACGGCGAGGGGGTCATCATCGCTGGCCATACGCGCTACAAGGCCGCGCTGGAGATGGGCCTGGAGGTGGTGCCCGTCACCGTGGCGAGAGACATGACCCCGGAGCAGGTCAGAGCATACAGGCTGGCGGACAACCGCACCCACGACCTGAGCGAGTGGAGCCTCCCGATGCTGGACGCCGAGCTCGCCGAGATAGAGGGCATAGACATGAGCGCCTTCGGCTTCGACCTGGACGTCGAGGCGCTGGACCTCGGCACGGAGGACGAGCGCCCCGAGCGCGGAGGGGCTGGCATGGGCATGGGGTCGGGCGATCCGAAGCGCGTGACCTGTCCCAAGTGCGGTTTCGAATTCTTCGAGTGAGAGCATGGCCGAGATTGCGTGCTATGTCCCGACCCTCAAGGTGGCCGGACACGACTTCAAGAACGACAGCTTCGACACCCGGCAGTGGACCGGCCTCTGCATGGTCAAGGACGCCCTGGAGAGGGCGGGGCACGAGGTGGACTTCTGCTCCTCGGCCACGGTGTCGAGGTACAGGCTCGTCTTCGTGTCGCTGACCTCGGACCGCTCCATATGGGAGTTCTGGAGGGAGCGCAGGACATGGGAGCCGGGGGAGTACAGGGTGGCCGTGGGGGGCTTCGGGGTCCTGAACCCCAAGGTCCTCCTCGGCCTCTGCGACTACATCCAGCTCGGCAGGGGCGAGAGGACGTCCGTGGAGCTGGCCGACGCCGTGCTCAAGGGGCACGCCCTTCACGGCGGGAGCGTGATCCACGTCCCCGACTACTCCGAGGGCGAGGAGTACAGGCTGGCGCAGGCCACGGAGCCGTACCCCCACGAGGTGGTCCAGACCGTCAGGGTCTACAAGGAGGGGCACATCGGATGCAACCACAAGTGCGCCTTCTGCGGGTACTCCTGGCACCGCGTCCACGTCGGCGGGGAGTTCAGGAACGACTTCGGAGGGGCGCACATCGAGCAGGAGAGGGCCATGCTGGACCTCAAGAGGTCGGGGTGGGCCGACCTGGGCCGCCTGAGGGTCACCGCGCTGGACGGCTCATCGGAGCGCATCCGCAGGATGGTCAACAAGCCTATCGCCGACGCCGACGTCGAGGAGCTGATGGCGAGGCTGTGCGAGGGCAAGGGGCGCAGCGTCAAGCTGTTCAACGTGGTCGGCTACCCGACCGAGACCATCGAGGACTGGCGCGACCTCGAGGAGGTCATGGCCAGGGCGGACGCGAGGAGCGAGCCGAAGGACACGCGCGTCGGCTTCGGTCTCCACAACACTCCCTTCAGGGCCTTCCCGCTGACGCCGATGGCGTGCTCTCCGATGGCGTACCGCGAGTACAGGCTCATGTTCGGGGCCATGGCCCCCAACCTGCCGGGCAAGATGTTCTTCAGCGGGAGGGCGCTGTACGGCGCGGAGGACTTCGGATGCGACAGCCTCGCCGCCACCGCCATGTCGTGCATGGTGTGGAGAGGGCACGAGAAGGCGGCCGACACGATACGCAGGCTGGCCCTCCACGACCGCTTCTGGACAGCCCCGTCCAAGGTCAAGCTCGCCACCATCGAGAGCGTGTGCGACATCCGGCGGATGTTCGAGGCTAAAGACCCTGCCGACCTGCCCACCTCCAACATCCGCACCTATGCGAAGGTCGAGAAGCTCTACGGCAGGTATCGGGACCTCCCTCCTGCCACCACGGGGGCGAGGAGATGACCGTCGTCAAGACCAACGGCCACCTGGAGGCGTACGCCAAAGCCGTCGAGGACAGGACGATCCCGGCGGGCCAGGAGCTGAAGGCCGTCCTGCGCCGGCTCATGGAGGGCATGGACGGCGAGGAGTGGCTCTACGACACCACGGAGGCGGACCGCCGGATGGCGTTCATGGAAGGCGTCATACGCCTCACCAAGTCGCCGTTCTACGGCCAGCCGATGCGCCTGATGCTGTGGCAGAAGGCTTTCATCAGCGCCGTCTACGGATTCAGGACGCTGGACGGCCTCCCGAGGTTCCAGAGGGTCCTCCTGCTCATCGGGAGGAAGAACACCAAGAGCGAGACGTCCAGCGCCCTCCTGCTCACCGACATGATCATCGGCGGGCACGGGCGCGACATCGTGTGCTCCAGCAACGACGACCTCCAGGCGAACATCCTCTTCCAGGCGTGCGACACGATGAGGTCGATGATAGACCCCAAGAGCGTCGACACGTGGAGGAACCAGCGCGGGCTGAAGTGTCTCATCAACGACTCGTCCATCTTCAAGCTGTCCGACCGCACCAGGTCTAAGGAGGGGCGCAACGTGGACTTCGCGGTGGTCGACGAGGTCCACGAGATGCGCGACAACGTAATCGTCAAGAGCATCGAGCAGAGCCAGTCCGTCAAGGACGACCCGCTCCTCATCATGATCACCACCGAGGGCGTCGTGAACGAAGGGTTCCTGGACGCCGAGCTCAGGCGCGCGAGGGAGATCATCGCGGGCGAGGCCGACGACCTGGCCAGCCGCCGCTACCTGCCCTGGCTCTACACCCAGGACAGCGAGCGCGAGGTATGGGAGGGCAACCGGGAGAACAGGCTGTGGATGAAGTCGAACCCCGCCCTGGGCGAGGTCAAGCGGTGGGACTACCTGGAGCAGCAGGTCGACCTGGCCAGGCAGTCCAGGGCGGACAGGGCCTACGTGCTGTGCAAGGACTTCAACATCAAGCAGAACAGCAGCGAGGCGTGGCTGATGCCCGAGGACTACTCCTACGACCTCCCTGTCGACGTGGAGGCCCTGCGCGGCGGCGTCCTCGTCGGAGGGGTGGACCTCGCCGAGACCACCGACCTCTCTTGCGCCAAGGCGATGGTGATGCTCCCCGGAAGCCCCGTCAAGCATTTCCTCACGCAGTACTTCGTGCCCGAGGGAAAGCTCTCGCAGTCGGACGACAGGTCCGCGGGGGCGAGGTACGACCAGTGGGCGCGCGAGGGGCTTCTGAAGGTCTGCCCCGGCAACTACATGGACGTCAGCGTGGTCGCCGACTGGTTCCTGTCGCTGTACCAGGAGCACGGCATAAGGCCCTACGCAGTGGGGTACGACGCGAGGTTCGCCACCGACTTCATACAGCGCATGGAGTCCTACGGATTCGACACCGAGATCGTCTACCAGTCGCCGGAGGTCCTGAACACCCCGATCAAGATGATCGAGGCCGACCTCAGGAGCCACCACATCGCGGGCCTGTCCGACATGGACCGCTGGTGCCTCTCCAACGCGTGCCTCAAGCTCGACAGCCGGGGCAACGGCCTCCTCGTCAAGGCCGACGGCCTCCACAGCAGGAGGATCGACGGCGCGGTGGCGACGGCCATCGCCTACGAGGTCTACCGCCGGCACCGGAGCGAGTACGAGCTGATAGTGTCGAAACTCTAAGCATATCACGACCTCATAAAGAGCGCATGGGTTTGTTCGATTTCTTGAAGAAGAAGGGCGGAGGGCAGGGCGCGACGCCCCCTCCGTCCATGAGGCCCGCCGACACGCTGAGCGGGTGGTGGCCCGCCTACGGACAGTTCGGCACCGACGTCTACGCGTCCGACGTGGTCCAGCAGGCGGTCCAGTGCATCGTCCGCGAGATGAAGAAGCTCAAGCCCAGGCACGTGAGGACCGCGGGCACGGACGTCGCCCCGGTGGACGGCCCGGTGCAGAGCGTGCTGGACGCCCCGAACCCGATGATGACGACCGCCGACCTGATCGAGAAGGTCACATGGCTCCTGATGCTCAACTACAACGCGTTCGTGGTGCCCCAATGGACCGCGGCGGGCACGCTGGAGGCGCTGTACCCGATACAGCCCTCGTCCGTGACGTTCCTCCAGGACGCCGGCGGGAGGATGTTCGTCAGCTTCACCTTCCCCAGCGGGTACGAGTGCACCCTGCGCTATGACGACGTCGTCCACATCCGCTACAGCTACAGCGTGAACGAGCTCATGGGAGGCAACCAGGCGGGCCAGCCGGACAACCAGGCCCTGCTCAAGACCCTGGAGCTGAACGAGGCCCTGCTGTCGGGAGTGGCCAAGGCGCTCAAGTCGTCGTATGCCGTGAACGGCGTGGTCAAGTACAACACGCTGCTGGACGACGGCAAGATGGACCAGGCCCTCAAGGACCTCAGCGACAGGCTGGCCAGGTCCGAGGACGGTTTCCTGGCGATGGACCTGAAGGGCGAGTTCATACCGCTCAAGCGCGAGGCCAAGGCCGTGGACGCCGACACGCTGAAGTTCGTGGACGGCAAGATCCTGCGCTACTTCGGGGTGCCTCTGTGCATCCTGGAGGGCGACTTCACCAAGGAGCAGTACGAGGCCTTCTACCAGAAGACCCTGGAGCCCCTCATCATCAGCTACAACCAGGCGTTCACCCGGACGCTGTTCAGCAGGCGCGAGGCCTACGGATACGGCAACAGGGTCTTGTTCTACAGCGAGGACCTGGTCTTCATGACCATGCAGCAGAAATTGGAGCTCGTGAGGCTCCTGGGCGACAGCGGGACCCTCTACGAGAACGAGAAGCGCGAGATTTTCGGATTGAGGCCCCTGCCCGAGCTGGCCGGCGTGCGGAAACAGTCGCTCAACTACGTCGACACGAGCATCGCGGAGCAGTACCAGCTCACGGCCGCCGTCAACGGGAAGAAGGTCACCATCAACGTGGACGAAGATGAATCAGAGGAGGATGGAGAGAATGACGAGGAAGCATGAGAATGAGGCCCTTGAGCGCAGGAGCTGCGAGCTGAGGGCGGAGCAGACGGAGGCGGGAAGCGAGCTGGTCGTGAACCCCGTGGTGTTCAACCAGCGGACAAGAATCCACGACTTCGACGAGGAGTACGACGAGATGATAAGCGACAGGGCTGTGGACGCGAGGACCGACCTCAAGGACGTGCTGCTGTGCATCAACCACGAATACGACAAGATACCCTTAGCGAGGAGCAAGAACGGGAACGGGACCCTCAAGCTGTCCCAGGACGAGAGGGGGATGTATGCCAGGACCGTCCTGGACATCGGGAGGAACCCCGAGGCGGCGGCTCTCTACTCGGCGGTGGACAGGGGCGACCTCACGGGCGCGAGCTTCATGTTCAGGGTCGACGCGGACCACTGGGAGGGCCTCGATTCATCCGTGCCTTTGAGGATAATTGACCACATTAGTGTTATCCATGAGGTGTCCGTCGTCACATTCCCGGCGTACCCTCAGACCAGCGTGAGCGCGAGGAGCGCGGAGGAAACCGGGCCGTCGCCCCTGGAGGAAGCCAGGGCCAGAGCCAGGGCCGAGGAGGAAGCCGAGGCCAGGGCGAGGGAGCTGGAGCTGGCGAAAGCCAGAAACACGATCAAGGTGAAGCTATGAAGGCATATCTCGAGAGCGTGGTCTCCAGGAAGGAGGCCCAGAAGGCGGAGCTCGCCAAGAGGTCCGCGGAGTCCGAGGACGTGGCGGAGCTCAGGTCCATCGGAAAGCAGATAGACACCATAAACGAGGAGATAGCGGAGGCCAGGGCCCAGCTCGCCAAGCTCGACGCCAAGCCCGCCTTCGACCCCATGAAGGCCCTCGGCACCGTCGGGCAGAAGAGCGCCCCCGCCGAGGCCGACACCGGCAGCATGGAGTACAGGTCCGCCTTCAAGGAGTACGTCCAGCACGGCACCCCTTCGCCCCTCCTCAAGAGGTCCGACGACCGCGTCGTGTCCGGGGACCTCGGGGTCCTCGTCCCCCAGACCGTCATGGACCAGGTCATCACCGGGGTCGAGAAGGCATACGGCGTCCTCTACAACAGGGTCCGCAAGACCAACGTCAGGGGCGGCGTCAAGTACCCCACCGGCTCCTTCAGCGCCACCTTCCACAGGATGACCGAGGAGAGCACCGGCGCAAGCCCCAGCGACAGGCAGAACCCCGCCACCATCGGCTACGTCGAGTTCTCCTACAACCTGGGAGAGATACGCATCGCGCAGTCCCTCGTGGCCGCCACCGTCGCCCTGCCCGTCTTCGAGCAGGAGCTCGCCAAGTGCATCGTCCAGACCTTCCTGAAGGCTATGGACTCCGAGATCATGACCGGGACCGCCGCCAACCATCAGTGCGTCGGGATACTCACCGAGGCCGCCGCCTCGCCCTCCAGGATACCCGCAGGCAACACCGTCGAGTTCACCGCGACCGAGGTCATGGACTGGAAGAAGTGGCAGAGCAAGCTCTTCGCCAAGATACCCATCGGGATGAGGGGCCTCAAGCCCGAGTTCGTCATGTCCGCCGGCACCTACGAGAGCGTCATCAAGAGCCTCGCCGACGACAACGACCGCCCGGTCTACTACGAGACGTTCAACCCGGTCGACGGCGCCGAGACCGCGACCTTCAAGGGCAGGGAGGTCGTCTTCTGCGAGGAGGACGTCTTCAAGACCTTCGGCGACATCAGCGTCTCCGTCAGCTCCACCGACAGCCCCTACTTCGGGATGCTGTGGGTGCCCGACCAGGCCTACGCCATCAACAGCAACCTCGAGTTCTACGTCAAGAGGTACTTCGACGAGGAGAAGAACGAGTACGTGGACAAGGCCTTGGTCATCAACGACGGCAAGGTCCTCGACGGAAGCATGATCTACCTGCTCAAGAAGGTAGCCAGCAGCTGAGGCGGTCCGGATGGCGGTCGACATCGTGAGCGAGTGCAAGACCCGGCTGGGAATCACCGGGGGCTACCACGACAGCCTCATCGCGGCCTACGCCGAGGACGCCCGCGCCTACCTGATGGACGCGGGAGTGCCCCAGGAGGTCGCATACGGGGAGGACGCCGTCGGATGCATAGCCCGCGGGGTCGCGGACCTCTGGAACCTGGGCGCGGGGGACGGCAAGCTGTCCTCCGTGTTCATGCAGAGGGCCATCCAGCTCGCCACCGTCAGCAGGGAGGGGTCCGAGTGATAACCCTCACGGCCAAGGGCCTCGTCGCAAGCATGGACAGCCAGTAGCTCGTCTCCGGACAGCCCTACTCCCTGGCCGTCTCCCTCGACTCCACGTGGGCCGGGAGGGACGCCAGCGTGAGGCTGGACTGGGGCGACGGGCACGCCGACTACGCCGTGTCCGGCGGGTCCGCCACCGTGACCGTCCCCCAGGGCGTCGCGTCGGTTGACGTCGGCGTCGTGGCGGGGAGGCTGGCCACCACCGACCGCGCCCACGTCAGGGTCCTGCCGTCCATCCTGGACCTCACCAGGGCCTCGGCGGAGGCCGACCTGTAAGGAGGCATGAAAGATGACAGAATCGACATTCAAGGCCAAGGACCGCCTGGCGCACTTCGCCTCGTCCGACAGGATCGTGGCGGGCAACACCTACGCGGTGGCCCTGGACCTGGACTCGGAGTGGACCGGCTCCCTCTACATGAGGGTGCGCTTCGGGAGCTTCTACTACGACATCCCGTTCGCGTCCAGCGCGTCCACCGTTTCCGTCCAGATGCCCGTCGGCTACGCCGCGGTCGGCATCGGCATCTTCTCCGAGGCCCTCCAGATATGCACAAGCGAGGCCCGCGTGGACCTGGAGAGGAGCATCCTGGAGGCCGGCGAGAACGTCGTCGAGTTCGACTCCGAGCTGTACGAGCAGTGGGAGAATGAGACGACCGAGCTCCTGACCGACGCCGAGTTCGACGCGACCTCGACCAAGCCCGTCCAGAACGCGACCATCACCGCGTGGAAGGCCACCGTGGCCCTGGACAGCGCGGTGGTCCACAAGGCCGGGGCGGAGGACGTCGCAGGCGCGAAGACGTTCACCAGCGACCTCACGGTCCACGAGAACGTGCCCTTCGTCAACATCAGGACGTCCAGGGGCGACCAGTCCAGGAACGAGCGCTACGGCGCGCTGAGGTACCTGATCCTGCCCGAGGGGACGACATCCCCCGTCGAGCACGCCTACATGGACGTCTACAGCTACCAGGACAACCCCCGCGTCGCCCAGCGCATGAGGGTCTACAACCACGGCAGGAGCGCCCACGCGGACCTCGGGATCGTGGCCAAGGACCTCGACGCCCCGACCAACCCCGGCGCGTGCTACATGAGCGGGACGTCCTACTACCCGGAGAGCGGGGTGCCTTCCGAGAACGTGCTCGTCACCGAGGGGATGCTCGCCGCCGACCCCCAGGTGGTCCACACCACCGGCAACGAGGAGGTCGCCGGGGAGAAGACCTTCAGCGGGACCGTGAGGTTCAACGGCTTGGTCTACGCCGACAGGCTCCGCCAGGGGTACGCGTCCACGACGCTGAGCACCGCCCACGGCCAGTGGCATCGCCTCTACGAGTTCGCGGGGTCCGGCCAGCTGGAGCGCTACCGCATCGAGATGGACGACCTCAGGAGCCTGGGGAGGCCCACGGTCACCCTGGACGTGCTCTACAGGCCCAACAGCAGCCAGCTCGAGGGCAGGCTGTCCTCGGGGGAGGCGCCCATAAGGCTGGCCCGCAGGACCTCCGACGGGGCCGTCGAGGTGTGGCTACAGATCGTGAGGCAGGGAGGGACCAACCCCTCGTGGGTCGGCCAGGCGTCCCTGCAGTACGGCGACGCACTCAAGGGCTACACCGGAGTCAGCGGAGAGTCCGGCCCCGCCGTGGGAGAGGCATACGACAAGGTCGTGGAGGTGACCGCATGAAGGCGCTCGTCAACCAGAGGACCGGCGAGGTCTACTGGGAGGACGGCTGGCTACCCTGGATAAGCAGGGCCACCGGCCTCCCGCTGGCCCTCAGGAGCAGGGGCTACGCCTACTGCGCCGAGGCGACCAGCGAGAACGCCGCCGACTACACCGTGTCGGAGGTCCGCGAGGAGGACGAGGACGGCTTCGAGGTCGTCCGCCTCGTCGCAGTGCAGAGGGCGGAGGAATGACCGCCTTCAGCCCGTCCGGGCCGTTCGTCGTGCCGATGACGCTCCTGACGACCTCGACGTCCAAGGTCAACGGCGTGCCGGTCAAGGCCCGCGCCGAGGGCAGGACGGTCTACTGCTCGTTCAGGACGTTCGGGGGCACCGAGAGGGAGCAGGACGGGCTGACCGTGGTCGAGGACACCGCCGTGGTGCAGACCTGGTACGGCCCCGACGTCCAGGCGGCCGACGCCCTCCGCATGGAGCCCGACGGCTCCGTGTGGGAGATCCTCGGCACGCCGGAGGACGTGGGGATGCGCCACCAGTGGATGCAGATGAAGGTCCGCAGGGCCAGAGGGGGCGCGCGACGTGGCCAAGAAGTCCAAGAAGGCCACCCGCACCTACCTCTCGGTGAACGGGATCCCGGAGATGGTGGACCGCATCGAGAAGGTGTTCGGCGACGCGAAGGAGCCTCTTGCCCGCGCCTACAAGAAGGGCATGGAGAACCCCGAGATGATAATCAAGGAGTGGTTCGACGTGCTCCACCGCAGGACCGGGAGGACCTTCCGCTCGTACTACGACGGCCGCCTCGTCTGGCAGAAGGACGGCTATGCGGTGTACCGCTACGGCTTCGACAGGCAGAAGGGCGGGCTGACCGCCGTTTTCTTCGAGTACGGAACGCCGAGGATCAAGCCCGAGTTCGTCATGTACTACGCGGTACACGACTACATCGACGTCATAGAGAGCGAGCTGATGGGAGAGCTCATGTCCATCGCCAGGAAGAAGGGGCTGGTCGAATGACCTGGGAGGCGCTGGAGCAGGTGCTGGAGGCCACCGGCCTGGAGTACGCCCGCCAAGGCTCGTATGCCGAGGCCGGCGAGCTCCCCGCGAGCTTCTGGACCTTCTGGAACGTCGAGACCCCGGAGGAAGCCTTCTACGACGACATCCCGACCCGCGCCGTCTGGCGCTGGCAGGTGTACTACTACACCAAGGACCCCGCGACCCTCTACTCCGCGATGGACTCCCTCCTGGCCGGCGCCAGGGAGGCGGGGTTCGTCCCGGAGGGCAGGGCGTGGGACATCGACGCGGGCGAGCCGGGATACGTCGGCAGGACGGTCAGGCTCGCCTACATGGAAGACCTGCAAACGACTTAAGATATCGAGGCATAAAAATGACAGCCATAACAGAGTACAGAGGCGTCAAGAACCTCGTCTACGCCGAGGTCACCGCCGACACCGAGAACGCATACACCACCGGGACCGTCAAGCCCCTCGCGGGCGTGGCGACCATATCCAAGGCCACATCCTCCAGCGCGGAGGCCCACTACTACGACAACGCGCCCAAGATCGTCATCACCAGCCAGGGCTCCGACGAGGTCACGCTGACCGTCAGCGCCATCCCCCTGGAGACCTACGCCGACATAACCGGCCAGCAGTGGGACTCCGAGCACGGGTGCGTCATCGAGGGCCCCAGGACGCAGAAGAGCTTCGCGATCGGCTACGAGACCAAGAGGACCGACGGGTCCAAGGTCTACGTCTGGAGGCTCAAAGGGGCCTTCTCGATACCCGACCAGGAGTCGAGCACCGAGAACGACGGCACCGACGCCAGCGGGCAGGAGATCACCTACACCGGGGTCGAGACCGTCTATGCGTTCACCAGCACCGGCAAGGGCGCGAGGTCCGTGGTCGTCGACGACAGCCTCGGCCTGGCCCAGACCGGGACCTGGTTCGCCGCCGTCGTGACCCCCGACACCATCGCCACCAGGACGTGAGGACGATGAGGACGGCTCTCACAGTCAGGGGCGCGGGCGGCGCGGAGAAGGTCTACGAGGCCGACACCGAGGACCTGTGCATGGGGGTCTGCGAGGACGCCCTCCGCATGACCAAGGTCGACCTCCTGCTCTCCGGCGACCCGGCCGCGGAGTCCGAGGGCGCGATGGCGTTCGTCCAGGCGTTCTCGGACTTCTACCCGACGGCCCGCCAGGTCTTCCCCGGGCTGACCGAGGAGGAGTACAGGACTGCTAGGCCCCGCGAGGTCGTGGAGGTCATGCGGGCCGTCGTCCAGCACACGATGGAGGTCCTGCAGGGAGTCCAGGCGGAGGGGGGCGGAAAAAACCCCCAGGGCCGCCGGAGTCCATCTACCAGACGCTCTTCGACGTCGAAGTCGCGCTGAGCGACCGCTTCCTCTCGCTGAACCCCATAGCGCTGAGGTCCATGAGGGCGCGCGAGGTCTGCCTCATGGCGGCCAGGCTCCTCGACCACCAGCGCCGGAAGAGGCTGGCGGAGAAGCGGAAGGACTGGATCCCGGCGGGGGACACCTGGTTCCGAAACCCCTTAGACGGCTCTCTTTCCCCACATGGCCGGGGAGGGACCGCCCTGATGAGAGCCGTCCGAGACCCTTCCCGGCCACCTCTATGCGACTTTTAGGATTCCCCACGCCTTTTGACCTGCCGATGGCATCAAACGACCGCTACATCAACATCGGGATGGGGCTCGACATCGCCGACCTGCGGACGGGCCTGAACGACGCCAAGCGCGAGATGGCCCTCGCGGACTCGGAATTCAAAAAGAACGTCGCGGGCCTCGACAAGTGGGACAAGAGCGTCGAGGGGCTGACGGAGAAGGTCGTCGCGATGGCGACCGAGATGGAGCAGAAGCAGAAGATCGTCGACGCGTACCGCAAGGAGCTCCAGCGCGTCGTCGACGCCTACGGCGAGGAGAGCAAGCAGGCGAAGGACGCCCAGAAGAAGCTCAACGAGGCCGAGGCCAGCTACACCAACGCCGTCGCCTACACCGAGAAGCTCAGGAAGAAGATCGAGGACCTGGGCGACGAGGACGCCCTCACCGCGCAGGACTCCGACAAGCTCAAGGAGGCCGTCGACAGGCTGACCAAGAGGGTCGAGGCGCAGGAGGACGCCGTGGAGGACACCCGGAAGAAGCTCGCCGACGCCAAGGCGCAGTACGGCGAGAACTCGACGGAGGCCGAGAAGTGGCAGAGGAGGCTGGAGACCCAGGAGACCCAGCTGGGCGACCTCAAGGGCGCCCTGGAGAAGTACGAGCGGGCCCTCGACAGCGTGGGCGACTCCACCAGCGAGGCCGACAGCAGGACCGACAAGCTCCACAAGGCTTTCGGCACGCTCAAGGACAAGGCCAAGGAGGCGGCGTCCTCGGGGCTGGACAAGCTCAAGGACGGGTTCAAGAGCCTCGCGATGAACGGCATCCAGTCGGCCATCGGCGCCGTGAAGGACTTCGTGAAGGGCATCGTGCAGGTCGGCTCGGACTTCACAGCCACCATGTCCAAGGTCAAGGCGACCTCCAAGGCCAGCGCCGAGGAGATGAAGGTCCTGGAGGACACCGCGAGGGAGTACGGCAGGACCACGACCTTCAGCGCCACCGAGGCGGCCGAGGCCCTCAACTACATGGCGCTGGCGGGCTGGAAGGCCGACCAGTCCTCCAAGGCCCTCGGAGGGGTGCTGGACCTGGCGGCGGCGTCGGGGATGGACCTGGCCGAGGCCAGCGACATGGTCACCGACTACATGAGCGCGTTCGGGATCCAGGCGGAGAGGTCGGGGCACTTCGCCGACGCCCTGGCCTTCGCCCAGAGCAACGCCAACACCAGCGCCGCCCAGCTCGGGGACGCCTACAAGAACAGCGCCGCCAAGATGCACGGGGCTGGCCAGGAGATGGAGACCGTCACCGCCATGCTCATGGCCATGTCCAACCAGGGAACGAAAGGCTCCGAGGCCGGGACGGGGCTGGCCAGCGTGCTCCGCGACATCACCTCCAAGGCCAAGGACGGGGCCATCGCGATAGGGGAGGCCAGCGTCAGGGTCCAGGACGCCCAGGGCAACTACCGGAGCATGATCGACATCGTGGACGACGTCGGGAAGGCCCTCGAGGGGCTGGGGACGATGGAGTCCCAGGCGGCGCTGTCCACGACCTTCACCTCGTACAGCCTGACCGCCCTGAACGAGATGTTCGCCGAGGGCGCCGACCGCATCCGCGAGTACGAGAAGGGCCTCAAGGGGTCGGACGGCACCGCCAAGGGCATGGCCGACACCATGAACGACAACCTCGCCGGGGACATGAAGAGCCTGGACAGCGCCATCGAGGACGTCCAGCTCAGGCTCTTCGACCTGCTGGAGGGGCCGATGAGGACCATCGTGCAGTTCATCACCGACCTCATACCCCAGCTCATCAAGTGGGGCGAGGACATCTACAACTTCTTCAACGGGGTCTACAACGACCTCCAGCCTCTGTGGGACTTCATCGGCAAGGTCGCCGAGGCCATCGGGGGCATCGTCGACGCCGTGGGCAAGGCCGTGGGCGACGTCTCCAAGGTGATCGGGGACTCCTCCGAAGACCTGGGGACCGTGAGCAAGGCCGCCGTAGGGGCGGTGGAGAAGCCCTGGGAGAGCCTGCCCGGCTTCGTCGGCGACATGTGGGGCGCGTCCAAGAACACCTTCGACAAGTCGGACCAGGAGTTCAAGACCATCGGGTCGTCCATCGTGGACGGCCTCACGTCCGGCGACGTGTGGGGGGGAGTCGGGACCTTCTTCGGCGACGTGTGGGGCGAGATCAAGGGCAAGTTCGACAAGGTCGGCTCCGACTTCCAGAAGGTCGGGGAGATGGGCTACGACGCCCTCACCGGAGCCTGGGACACCGCCTCGACATGGGCCGGAGGAGTGTGGGAGTCGCTCAAGGGCGCGTTCAAGGACCCGATGCAGGCGTTCAAGGACCTCGGCGGCGCGATGTGGAAGGGGCTGACGTCCGCGTGGGACTCCGTGACGCAGTTCTTCGGGGGCATATGGAACAGCGTCAAGGCCCCCTTCGACAAGGCCGGGGAGTGGTTCGGGAACACGTTCGGGGGCGCGTGGTCCGCCGTCACCGGGGCGTTCTCCACGGTGAGCACGGCCTTCGCCGGGATATGGTCGAGCATCAAGGCCCCCTTCGACAAGGCCGGGGAGTGGTTCGGGAGCACCTTCGGAGGGGCGTTCAAGAGCATCCAGGACGCCTTCAGCGGGGTCAAGAAGTTCTTCGAGGGCATCTACAACAGCATCGTCGGGGTCTTCCGCCCGATACTCGAGTTCTTCGGCATCAAGGTCGGCGGGCAGTCGGACCCCAACGCCGCCCTCAAGAGCCAGCTGGAGCAGGCCCAGGCCGACCTCAAGACGGCCTCGGACGCCTACGCGTCGGCGCAGGACTCGTGGTGGACGGCGAGGCAGACTTTCGGCCACGGCTCCGCCCAGGAGAGGGCGGCGTACGACAGGTACAACACGGCGTACCAGACCTACAATGCGGCGAAGCAGAAGGTCAACGCCCTGCAGGCGCAGCTCGCGGGAGCGGAGCAGAAGGCCGCCGAGCAGGGGGCCGGAGGCATCAAGAAGAGCATCGAGGGGGCGTTCTCCGGCGTGGGCGACATCATCACCAAGCCGTTCACCGACGCCTGGAACAGCATCAAGGGCATCTTCTCGGGCATCGGCGACTGGTTCTCCAAGAACGTGGTCAAGCCCGTCTCGGACGCCCTCGGAGGCATCGTGGGCGCGGCTGGCGACGTGGTCGGCGGGGTGGCCGACGGCATCGCCAAGGGGGCCGGCGGGGTCGTGGACGGGATAGTGAGCTTCGGCAACGACGTGGTCAGCGGGTTCACGAACTTCTTCGGCATCCACAGCCCGTCAAGGCTCATGCGCGACAAGGTGGGCCTCATGATCGGAGAGGGCGTGGCCGAGGGCATCCGCGACTCCGCGAGGGCCGTGTCCAGGGCCTCGGACGAGCTGTCCGGGAGCGTCGGCCTGGGAGGATCGCGCGGGAAGCTGGGAGGCGCGACCGTGGTCTACAACCAGACCATCAACTCGCCCTCGCCTCTCACGGCGGGGCAGATCTACCGCGACACCAGGAGTCTCATCGGAAGGAGAGTGTGGGAATGATTTCGATTGCATTCAGGGGAGAGACGAGGACGGTCGACGAGTCGCTGGCCGTCCTCATAGGGGCCGAGGGGCTGGACGCCTCCGCGGTCGAGGCGCAGACGGAGGAGTACGCGTCCATCGACGGCGCGAGGCTGGCGGGGGTGAGGGCGTCCAGGAGGGACGTCAGGCTCCGCTACGCCGTCGTCGGGGACCCGGAGGACGCCCGGCAGGAGCTATACAGGATCTACGAGCCCAAGACCAGCGGGACGCTGTACGTCAGGACCGCCAAGAGGTCAGCGACAGCGCCCTACGACGTGGTGCCCAGGGCCCTCACCGCCGAGGCCGTCGCCGCCGACATCAGCTTCGACCCGTGGGCGAGGTCCCAGGAGGCGGAGGTGCACCTCGTCTGCCCGGACCCCTGGCTGTACGGGGCGACCAAGACGGTGGAGCTGACCGACAGCAACCGCCAGTGGGTGTGCGAGAACGACGGCATGGCCGTGGGCTTCACCGCGGAGGTCGGGAGGTCCGGGTACGTCAGGACCAAGCAGACCGCCCTCGACGGCTACGAGAAGCGCCTGTCGTGGGACGCCAGCTCGGTCCTCTCCAGCGACGCCGTCCTCACGCTGGACACGAGGGACGGCCACTGGGGCCTCTACATCGAGGAGGACGGCGTCAGGACGTCGTACATCCAGTACATCACGGAGTGGGGTTTCGACACCATCGTCCACGGGCGCAGGGCGGTCAGGACCACCGCGGGCAAGGGGCTGCTGACCTTCACGGAGAGGTGGCTAGGCATATGATCCTGCTCCACCACCGCATCCAGTCCGGGCAGGTCGTCACCCTGGGGGCCGTGGACGGCATCCACTCCATGGTGTGGACCGAGAGATGGCAGGACTACGGCGAGGCCGAGGTCGTCCTCCCGCCGGGGTCCGACGTCAGGGCGGGCGACGTCCTCACCATGCCTGGGAGGACTATGGCCGTGAGGGTCGTGGGCAGGGCGGAGACGGAATCCAGGGTGACCCTCAGATGCGCCGACGCCCTGTCCTACCTCGACAAGCGCATCCTCTGCCCGACGTTCCGCGGAGGGGAGGCGGACGCCGGCGCCATCGCCGAGGCCATGCTGAGGCATGGGGGGGTGGTCGAGCCCGCGGTCCCGGACGAGCGCGTGCTGTCCGCCGTCAAGGTCGGGCCGATGCCCACCGTGGGGACCGCGATGAGCATCCAGCGGTCGTACAAGCCCCTGGGCCAGGCCCTCGTCGAGCTGGGGAGGCTGGCCGGCTTCGACCCCTACTGCTCCCTTGACGGCGCGAAGCTCGCGGTGGGCATCAGGCTCCCGCAGGGGTCGAGGTCGTGGACCGAGGGCGGGGGGCTGGCCGGATGGCAGGACGACTACGACGAGAGCTCCGCCGTCACCACGCCCTACGTCGGCGGGCAGGTCGTGGACGGCCAGAGGGTCGTGGCTATAGCCGAGGGGGACGCGCTGGCCGACGACGCGAGGACGGAATACTTCGTCGACCGCAGGGACCTGGAGCCGGCGCACGAGCTGACGAGGCAGGAGGTCGACGAGTACGGCGCGGAGACGTACAGCAGCCCCAAGGCGTACACGGTCACGAGCGGGGCGGCCTCGCCGTACACGCTGGAGGACGTGGTCTTCCAGGTGACCGTCACGGCTGGAGGGCGGTCCTTCACGGCCAGGCTGTCGCTGAAGCAGCACTCGACGTCCTGGAGCACAATCGCGTCCAGGATGGACGTCACCTCTGCGCCCAGGGTGGAGTACACCAGGGTAGCCACCACGGACACGGCCACCGCCCACAGGTGGAAGGTCTACTACGCCAGCACAGGCTCGGACGGGTTCTACGTGCAGTTCGCGGACCTGGACAACGCGAGCTTCGACATGAGCATGGGAGACTACGAGCAGGACCTGCGCGACGCCGGATTGGAGGCCGTGGAGGGGATGGAGCCCACGGAGGTCTTTGCCGCTTCCGCCGAGGCCCTGGAGCCTTACAGGGACTACCAGCTCGGGGACGTCGTGACCGTGGTCACCAGGACAGGGATCCGGAGGACCGGGGTCGTGAAGGAGGTCGTGGAGTCGTGGGACTCCAGCGGGTACAGGGCGACTCCCACGCTGGAGCTGAATGATAGCATTTGAGGATGGATGAGGGGAATCGAGGTAGCATGATGGAAGACATCGTTTCCTACATCAATCCGGAGCTCTTGGTGCTCGTCCCGGTCCTCTGCCTGGTCGGGATGGCAATCAAGAGGTACGGGAGCGACAACCGCGTCATCCCTCTCGTCCTCGGGCTGATAGGGATGCTGCTGGCCTGCCTGTACGGCATAGCGACCATGACGGCCTCGGAGTCCGTGGCGATGGTGCTCTTCACGGGCATCGTCCAGGGCATACTGTGCGCCGCCGCCAGCGTGTACGCCCACCAGAGCGTCCACCAGTGGACCAAGGAGGCATGAGCGTGGAGGCCGAGGCGGTCGGGATGGTCCTGCTGGCCCTCTCGACCATCCTGGGCGCGTTCGCCATCGTGGCCAAGCCCATGCTCCAGCTCAACACGACCATCACCAGATTGGAGAGCGTCCTCAACACCCTGCAGGACAAGGTCACCGAGGCCGGAGCCGTCATCAAGGCCCAGGACAGCAGGCTCGACAGGGCCGAGACCACCCTCACGGAGCACGGCATGAGGATCGAGCGCCTCGAGGAGGAGTGCGAGAGGAGGCACCGAAGTGGCGAAGAAGGGAGGACGGCCCTCGAAGTACCAGACCGACGTCGAGCCTCGCCTGGAGGAGGTCAGGCAGTGGGCCAAGGCGGGCGCGACCAACCGCGAGATAGCGGCGGGCCTCGACATATCGGAGCCGACGTTCTACGAGTACCAGGACCGGTTTCCAGAGTTTTTTAAGGCGATTCGGGAGGGGCGCATGTCCGGGGTGCCGGAGGTCAAGGTGGCCCTCCTCAAGCTGGCCCTGGGGTTCGAGACCGTGGAGGTCGAGACCAAGACCGAGCCGGGGGAGGACGGCAAGCCTCGCCAGGTCTACACCAAGGGGTATAAGCGCCAGGTGCCTCCTGACCTCAAGGCCATCGAGGCGTATCTCAGGAACGCCGCCGACGAGTGGAGCGACACGGACTCAACGGCCCGCATGGTCAAGGAGGCGGAAGCCGAATTGAAGCGCATGATGGCCTCCATGCAGGGGTTCCGAGGATGGGGTACGCCGGGCTGTCGGACTTCTACCGCTCGAAGGAGTGGGAGTCGTGCAGGGCGCTGGCCCTGGCGGAGAGGCTGGCCAGGGACGGCGAGCTCAGGTGCGAGAGGTGCGGGAAGGCCATCATGAGGCAGTACGAGGGCATCCTGCACCACAAGGAGGAGCTGGACGAGTCCAACGTCTTCGACCCCTCTATCGCCCTCAACCCCGACAACCTGATGCTCGTGTGCCACTGGTGCCACGACGCCATACACGAGCGCTGGGGTCACCAGAGGAGCCGGCACGTCTACCTGGTGTGGGGATGCCCGTGCTCAGGCAAGAGGCGGTTCGTCGACGCTTCGAGGGGCAGGCACGACATCGTGGTCGACGTCGACGCCATATTCGACAGCCTCGGAGGGGAGAGGTCCGCGGTCAAGTCCGAGGCGCTGGCCATGTACCGCACCGCCGTGGACATGGTGAGGACCAGGGGCGGAAGATGGCGGAACGCGTGGATCGTCAGGACGCTCCCGAGGTCCAGCGACAGGGAGCGCCTGCAGAGGGACCTGGGCGGGGCGGAGGAGGTCCACGTCGAGGCGTCCGCGGACGAGTGCAGGGCCGAGGCGCTCCGCAGAGGGGGCGAGTGGCCCCAGTGGGTCGAGCAGTGGCTCCTGGACTCGGCGTGACGTTTCAAGAATTCCGAGGGGATTCCCTCCACGGCGGAGGTCTTTTCTTGCTGCGAGTCCACCCCTTCCTCCGCCACCTTTGTATACGGGGCAAGGGCATTCCTTTTCCCATGGACAAAAAGGTCCTTGTTCTGATACTCGCCGTGCTGGCCGTCGTGGCCGTGGCGGCGATAGCGTTCTCGGGAGGGTCCGAGGACAAGAAGGAGGAGCAGGCCCAGTACACCGGGATCCTGCTCGACAAGAACAACCTCCAGCTCTTCCCGACGGGGTCCGTCAAGCTGACCGCGAAGCTCAGCCCGGAAGGCTACGCCGGGAAGGTCGTGTGGTCCTCGTCGAACGAGTCGGCGGCCACGGTCGACCAGGAAGGCAGGGTGACGTACAGGGGGGTAGGCGTGGCCTCCATCAAGGCGACCTGCGAGGGGAAGTCGGCGGAGTCGTATGTGACGTGCGCCGTGGCCATGGAGGACCCTCTCCCGCTGTCGGACGGCTACGCGCAGACGTGGGGGGTGAGGTACCTGTCGCAGTATCCCCTCTCCGAGGCGATGCTCAAGCTGCTCCTCGAGAGGTACGGGTTCTCGGAGGAGTCGGTCGAATTCGCGCTCAAGTCCTGCGGTCCGGGGTACACGGTCCCGGACTGGTACGACCAGGCGGCGAAGGCGTGCGGTCTCGCGAAGGCAACCGGGATGTACGACAAGGACGGAGCCGCCAAGTGGCTGAGGGGCGAGGGCTTCACCGAGGACCAAGCATCTAAGGCCGCGGCCGCCGTCTACGCCTGACCGCCGAGGGGCGGGGCCGGGGGCCGAGGGCGGGGCGACCCCCCCCCTCCCCTCCGGCGATGCGGGGCCATGGGGGACTGTGGCGGCGGCCTGCCGGGTCACCGCCCGCCATTTTTCCAAAAATCCGGCCAATCCCCGCACCGCCCCGAATCCCCTCCCATCGATTCCCCTCTCCTTCCGACGCCGGCGCACCGCCACGGCGCGACAGGCCCCTCGGACGTGCTCGGACACCATCCGCGCCCTGTCGCGCATCCTAGGGCCGTTCTCGTGCGTTCCACGGCGATGCGTGCCTTTCATCATGCGACAGGGCCATCCCCTCCGCATGACAAACGCCGAATCGCTGGCCCGCCTGGTGCGGGTCCTGGACGGGACCCCCACCGGGACCTCCAACAAGGATCTGCTCGCCGACGTCGTCGTCGCCCTGGGAGGGACGCCCTCCCCCGGAGACACCAACGACGAGCTGATCGGCAAGATCGCGGACTACGCCCTCGGCCCTTCCGGGCTGGGGAGCGAGTGGATACTCTTCGACGACCGCCCCCTCGCCGGCTCCGACGGGAAGGCGCTGTACGACGTCTACTTCGAGATCCAGGTCGGGACCGACGCCTGGGTGAGCGGCATGGTCCCGAAGGGCGAGCTGATGCCCGACGACCTCGTGGCCGGTGGAGTGATTGGCGACGGCGTCACCGTGGCGACAATCAGCCCCTCCAACTGGAGAGGCGTCGTGACCCACATCCCGGTCGCGGGGGACCCTCCGGTCGCTGGGGGGGTCTCGGAGACCGATTTCGCCCCATTCATGTGCGAGAACCTGTGGGTGTACTTCCGCGACAGCAAGGGCCTGCCGGAATGACCCGGCCCCATGAACGTGAGACGGGGGCCGGGGGAGGCAGACATGAGGCCTCCGCCCAGCCCATCGCCTCGCGCATTGAAACCCTTTCCTGTCGCTATGCGTTACGTATAGCGATGCTTTTAAATACAAGTAACGCATACATGACCATGCGGGAAGTGAGACGCCCGCAGGATGAAAGACATGGCAGAGAAGTGCATCGTGTACATGGGAGCATACGGCAGGGCGTACCCCTCCGTGGAGAAGGCGATGGAGGCGCTGAGGGAGGTCGCCGACGAGAACAGGCTGTCGGCCTGCCCCTGGAGAGTGGCCAGGGTCTGCAGGAGGTTCGGCCGCATCCAGGAGATCCACCTCGAGGGGTTCTATTTCTGGGCCGCCTACAGGCCCCGCGCGTGGAGGTGCCGAGGATGACTGCCTTCGACGCCGACCGTCCCAACTACCATGACGCCGACCAGTACCGCGTCAAGGTGGACGACGAGTGGGTCGGCGGGGGGTACTGCCTCCTGGAGGCCCTGCAGATGTACGCCGGGGCCAGGAGGATGGGGCTCTTCGCCGAGGTCGTCGCGGTGTTCGAGGACGGCCCCCTGAGGCTCTGGGGAATCCCCTGGCGCTGGCTGGACCAGTGGGCGGGGGCGCAGCGATGGCCTACGTCGTCGCGGTCGACGGCCTCGGCCGGCTGTCCGCCCCGGACCTGGCGTCCTCCCTCGCCATGCTCGGCAGCCTGGCGTCCGAGGGCAGGGGCGAGGTGTGGAGGATCCTGCAGGACAGGGCCGTCCTGGTGGCCAGCCTGGAGGACGTCCAGTAACGCATTTACCACAAACTTTTTATATTGATAACGCATACTTAATATTGCCGGGAGTGAGACCCGGAGGAAGTGGAAAGACATGGCAGCATACAAGGCAGCAGTGAAGGTCGGAGAGAAGGAGATCGCGGAGGAGTTCGGCAGGAAGGCCGAGGCGGTCCAGTACGGGCGCGGATGGCTCATGGACTTCACGGACGAGGACGTCGTCGTGGCGGTCGAGGACGAGCGCGGGGAGACCGTCGCCAGCGGCGCCGTCGGAGCAGGGCAGATGTGGAGGACCGTGCTGATATGGGCGCCCTCCGGCCGCATCGTCGTCGAGGGATGGGACTCCGAGCAGGAGGACCCCGAGGTCTGCGCCGCGATGGTGCTCAGCGCGGAGGTCGAGTGAGATGGAGTCCAGGATCTTCCGCTACTCGTGCGACTGCGGGAGCCTCGCCATCGGATCCCCGGACTGCGTGACCCTCGTCGGCAACTCCGTCGGGGACGGGACGTACAGCCTGTTCGTCACCGACAGGGAGGACTTCAAGGCCATCGAGGAGGACTTCGTCTTCGTCACGACCTGCCGCGGGAAGGCGGTGACCGTCTACGACTACGACTGCGAGGGGGCCGAGCCTCTCTGCACCCTGTCGGGGAGGTTCGCCGTCTACAGGCGCAAGGAGTCCGGGGACATGGCCGTCGTCATGTGGGAGGACTGGACCGGGAGGGATGAGTGATGCAGACCGTCGACGAATACAAGGGGTACGAGATCGTCGAGACCGGCTGGACCACCGAGGTCCGGACAGGCTTCGACGCCTCCGAGGTCCGCCCGGTGTACGTCATCCCAGGAATGAAGGAGCGCCCCAGCTCGCCCTTCCTGACCACGGTCCAGGAGGCCAGGGACTTCATCGACGAGGAGCTCGCGGGGCGCGAGGCGATGAGGGAGGCTCGGACGGCGACCTTCGAGGCGTCCGTCAAGGTCAGGGGCGCGGCGTCGCTGGGGGTCACGATCCCGGCGAGCGCGTCGAGGGCGCTGGGCCTGGAAGTGGGCGACCGCGTGAGGGTCACCGTCGAGAAGATGGCGCGACGGGGCGCGGGGAGAAAAGCCCCCGCAAGGTCCTGCGCCCTCGCCGCATGAGGATGCCGGGCCGGACCGGCGACGCGCCCGGCCGGACCCGGCGGGGGGAGGATGGAGCGGGGAGACTTATAGAACGGGGTCGCGCCGGGCATGGGAAAGCCCGCAGCGAACGGCCCCGGCGCGGTGTGGATGGGGGCGGAGGCGGTGTGCAGTGAACGGTCGTCCTGCCCTCCGCCCCCGGATGCAGGACAGGGGAAGGAAGGCGTCAAGACACTTATAGAAAGGCCCCCGGAGAGGGTCGCGCCATGTGTGTGTGATGTGTGTGCGACCCCTTGGAAGGGGCATGATGAAATCGGAGGGGGAGAAATTTGCAGAGTACGCCCCCTCCGTGCCTCAGGAAGGCGATACGATGATTATCGACGGGGAATTTAATAGCTTGGATTCGCACATAGAGGCGTACTGCGACCTGCTGGCCGGGCGCGGACGCAAGGAGAGCACCGTGGCCGACGTCCGCAACGCCCTGCGGAAGTGCTTCGCATGGCTGGCGGAGGAGGGCGTGGCGTCCGTCGAGGGCGTGACGCCGGAGCACGTCGCCAGGATGGCCCAGGACCTGCCCGGCAAGGAGTCGAGCAGGAGGCAGTGGCTGTCGGGGCTGTCGGGGTTCATGAAATGGTCGACGGGGCGCGACGTCGTCGGCCAGGCCCGCATACTGTGGAACCCCCGCGGAGGGGAGTCGAGGACGTGGATCACGCCGGAGGAGTACAGGCAGGCGATGGAGCTCGCCGGGCCGGCGGAGAGGGTCATGCTGTCGCTGGCGGCGACGATGGGGCTGAGGCGGGCGGAGGTCGCGTCGCTGAGGCTGTCCGACTTCGAGGACGGGGAGGTCGTCATCAGGGGCAAGGGCCACGGGCCGGAGGGGAAGAAGGTCAGGAAGCTCGTGTCCGAGCCGGCCAGGGAGGCGCTGGAGGCGTGGCTCGCCGTCCGCCCGGCGTCGGGCTCCGACGCGCTGCTGGTCAAGGAGTCGGGGAGGCCCATGGACTTCCATTCGATTTACTACAGGGTCCGCCGGCTGTCGGAGAGGGCCGGGATCCCGTTCTCCATGCACACGTTCAGGAGGCTCTATGCGACGACCCTGGCCGACGCCGGGGTGCCCCTGGAGACCATCGCCCGCATGATGAGGCACGAGAGCCCGGTCACGACGATGCGCTGCTACCTCCGCGCGGACCCCCGCAGGATGGCGGACGCCCAGGCCAAGGTCGACGCCGTCCTCGCCCTCCGAGGGGCGCGCACAGACGTCAAAGGCCATATATACCACGACAGCCTATGCCGTCATGCAGAGTACAAGCGATTGGCCATTTAGATAAAAAGAATCAGACGTCGAAGACCACGGTGACCGACGGGGCCTCCCTGTCGACCTCCATCATGTGGTACGTCACCGCCTTTATCTCGGACCTGATCCTGTGCCTCGACCTGTCCAGCCTCTCGCCCCTGCCGCTGCAGAGGACCCTGTCCCCGTCGAACCTCACATCCAGCTCCTTGAGGACGATTCCCTCGCAGTCCTCCAGGAAGAGGAGCTCGGAGAGGAACGAGTACAGCCTGTCCTCGTCGTCCGTCCCCTCGACCTCGAAGCTCACGCTCTCGGCTGTGCCGACGCCGCTCAGGTCCACGGTCTGGTCGAACAGGGCGAAACCGGCGTTGGCGAAGCATTCCTCCACGGTGCTCCCGAACGCCTTGACCATGAGGTCCGCGGTGTGGTCGAAGAGGACGTACCTTTCCATGGCACCCGTGAGAATGCGGTCCGATATCAATGTTGCCGACAGGCGCGGCATGCCGGCAGGTAAATAGCCGCATCGCATGCGTCCCGGCAGATGGACGAGGACGTGTTCAAGAGGGCGGAGAGGTTCGCGGAGAGCGTTTTCGAAGGCGATTCCAGCGGGCATGACATATACCACACGCTGAGGGTGCACTCCCTGGCGCGCTCGATATGCGCGGAGGAGGGAGGGGACGAGGGGACAGTGCGCCTGGCCGCCCTCCTGCACGACGTCGACGACCCCAAGCTGTTCGGCGGAGAGGGCTATCCGAACGCCCGCAGGTTCATGGAAGGGGAAGAGCTCGGCCGGGACACCGTCGAGAGGGTGGTCGGCATCATCTCCCAGATATCCTTCAGAGGATCCGGCGCGGCCGTCCCGGACTCGCTGGAGGGGAAGATAGTCCAGGACGCCGACAGGATGGACGCCATCGGGGCCATAGGCATAGCCAGGGCGTTCGCCTACGGAGGGAGCCGCGGGCGCCCCATGCACGTGCCGGGGGAGCCTCCCAGGGAGGGCATGACCGAGGCGGAGTACCGCTCCAGCCAGGGCACCACCGTGAACCATTTCCACGAGAAGCTCCTGAAGCTGAAGGACCTGATGAACACCGGGACGGCGAGGAGGATGGCCGAGGCCCGCCACAGATACATGGCCGGCTTCCTCGAGGAGCTCATGGACGAGTGGGACGGAAAGCGCCGAAGTCCCGGACGCCCCGTTTCGGTCGTTCGATTAGAGCAGAAATATTACGAATATCGTAGATAATCTATGATAATCGAACGAATTACTGTTATCTGGCTGTCAATATCCCGTAAGTGCTTAATACGGATAACAGTTTAAGACGTCCTTATGCGTATCACGATCGTAGGGTGCGGCTCTATCGGCTCGAAGCTGGCTATGGCCGCCGACGAGATGGCCGAGGTCAAGAGGATCTACCTTACCGACATAATTCCCGGGCTCGCCGAGGGCCTGGCGGCCAAGATGAAGAAGGCGATAGTCATCGACAACGTCGAGGAGGAGCTCTACCACTGCGACCTCGTCATAGAGTCGGCCACGCAGGACGCCGCCAAGCAGATCCTGCCCAAGGTGGTCTCCAGGGGCGTGGACATAATGGTCATGTCGGTGGGCGCTCTGGTGGACGACGAGTTCCGCGAGTCCGTCATGCAGAAGGCGAGCGAGTGCGAGGCGAAGATCTACATCCCGTCCGGGGCGGTGTGCGGCACTGACGGCCTGAGGTCCTCGTCCGTAGGGGAGCTGGAGGAGGTCGAGCTGATCACCACCAAGGGCCCCAAGAGCCTCCAGAACGTGGAGTACGTCATCAGCGAAGGCATAGACGTGGACAAGGTCACCGAGAAGACCGTTATCTATTCCGGCCCGGCCAGGGAGGCGGTCAAGGACTTCCCCAAGAACGTCAACGTCGCGGCCACGGTGAGCCTGCTCGGCATAGGGTTCGACAGGACCAAGGTGACCATAGTCCTCGACCCCGACACGCACAGCAACTCCCACGAGCTCAAAATCAAGGGGGAGTTCGGGGAGATGGACTGCCACACGTACAACGTCCCGTCTCCAGACAACCCGAAGACGTCGTACCTCGCGGCCATGTCCGCCATATCCGCGCTCAAGAGGATCGTCAGGAACGAGTGGATAGGCATCTGAACATGTAAATACACCAGGGCGAGGTCCGCTTCGTCCTGGTTTTCCCTATGCCGCATCGGCGATCAGGGTCTGGCCAGCGGTGTTTTTCAATCTGAGTAAAAGTTGCGGTCCGATACCGCTGAAAGTTGCGGTCTAATACCGTTAAAACTCACGGTTCAATACCGCTAAAACTCACGGTATTAATATACATAAAAGGCGTCACCCCCGATATGACGCTGGAACCAGAGGGGTATCTTCCGAGACTCGTGGAACAGGACGTCGCTATAGCTCTCAGGACGGTCGGAGCCGTGAGCATCGAAGGCCCCAAGTCATGCGGAAAGACCTGGTGTGCCAGGAAATTCTCCAACAGCGAGTTTTCGTTGGTAGATCCGAAGGATGATTTCGCCAATTTCGAACTGGCAAGCATGGATCCTTCCATCACGCTGGGAGGGGAACGCCCTCATCTTATAGACGAGTGGCAAGACGTGCCCAAGATATGGGATGCGGTGCGCTATTCCGTGGATCTCGAAGGAAAGAAAGGGAGCTATATCCTCTGCGGTTCCTCCTCTGTGGATAAGAGCCAGCTGAAGCATTCGGGCGCAGGTCGCATGATGTCTGTGAGGATGCGTCCGATGTCTCTCTTGGAGTCCGAAGACTCGACCGGCAGAGCGTCCCTGAGGGGTATTTTCGATGGCATCCTGGAGACTTCAAGAGTGGAGGCATCGAGCATCCAGGATCTTGCTTGGCTGATAGTCCGCGGGGGATGGCCCGGAAGCCTGTCGCTGGACGAGGTGTCGGCTAGAGCCATCCTGAGGGACTACCTGGATAAGGCGTGCAGCGTGGATGCCCAGAAGATCGATGGAAGGAAGAGGAACATCGGCGGCCTTATGCGCACGCTCCGCTCGCTTGCCAGGAACGAGAGCACGATGGCTTCGAAATCCAAGATATCGGCGGATATAAAGGAGTTCGAGTTCGAGTCCGTCGATGACGAGACTGTGTCGGATTACATGGACGTCTTCGGGAGGCTGTATCTCAGGGACGACCAGCCCGCGTTCAATCCCCATCGCAGGTCTTCGTCGCGGGTCGGGAAGTCTCCCAAGAGGCATTTCGTCGATCCCTCTCTGGCGGCTTCTGCGATGAACATGGGGACCAAGGAGCTCTCGTCCGATCTTCGCACGATGGGATTTCTGTTCGAATCTCTATGCGTGAGGGATCTGCGGATTTACGCCGAGCACATCGGGGGGTCCATCGGCCACTATCGCGATCATAGCGGAAAAGAGGTCGATGCCGTGGTGGAGATGCCCGGGGGGACATGGGGAGCGTTCGAGATCAAGCTGGGGCAGAACGCCGTCGAAGAGGCGGCCAACAATCTGGTCAAGATCAGGGACTCGATCAGGGCTAAAGAGCCGGGGACAGAGCCCTCGGTGCTGTGCGTCATCACCGGGACGGGAGGGACGACGCATCGCAGGGACGACGGGGTGTTCGTCGTTCCTATAACTGCCCTCGGCCCTTGAACCGCAGCGGCCGGCTGTGCGCGCGTCCGGCATGCAGGCCTCGCGAGGCGCACCGACATCGTTATTTCGCTCAGTCAGATTACCGTCTATGGCAGAAACGAGAGCCGAGAGGCTCATATCGAACGCGGACGGCATGGACGCCGTCGTCATAGCCAACGACGGGGAGCCCTTCCTGGACTCCACGTTCTGGTACCTCACGGAGCAGTCCTCGGGGACCTTCGAAGGATCCTTCGCCATCGTGAGGAAGGACGGCACGCTGGACGTCATCGTGAGCATCCTCGAGGAGGAGTCCGCCAACGACGGCGCAGGGGACGTCCACGTATACCACGACCGCGAGGAGAGGGAGAGGTTCATCAGGGACGCCCTGTCCGGGTGCTCCAAGGTCGGGTTCAACACGCACTCCGCCACGTACGCCGCTGTGCAGTACGTAAAGAAGGTCGCGGGGGACATAGAGGCGGTGGACGCCGGCAGCGCGATCGACGCCACGGTCTCGGTGAAGGACGCCAAGGAGATCGAGGCCACCAGGCGCGCGTGCAGGATATCCTCCCAGGTCGCGGCCGAGATCCCGGACTACCTCTCCGAGGGGGTCTCCGAGAGGGAGGTCGCGGCGAGGATGGACAGCAGGATGCGCGAGCTCGGAGGGACGGGGAATGCCTTCGACACAATCGCGGCGTTCGGAGCGTATTCCTCGCAGCCCCACCACATGCCCTGCGACTACAGGCTCAAGAAAGGCGACACCGCCCTCTTCGACTTCGGGTCCAAGTACGACAGGTACTGCTCGGACATGACCCGCACCGTGTTCCTGGGAAGGCCCCCGGAGATTCTGGAGAGGGCCTACGAGGTCGTCCTGGAGGCGCAGAGGGCCGGGATAAAGGAGTACCGCGACGGGGCCAAGGCGAGCGCCGCGGACCTCGCCGCCAGGAAGATCATAGACGACTCCGAGTTCAAGGGCAAGTTCATCCACTCCTTCGGCCACGGGATAGGCATGGACGTGCACCAGGCGATATCCGTGTCCCCGAAGTCCGAGCAGGTCCTCCGCGCAGGGAACATAGTGTCCGCGGAGCCCGGCATCTACATACCCGGGGTCGGCGGGATAAGGATAGAGGACACCTGCCTGGTGACCGAGAGCGGGTGCGAGATCCTGACGTCCTTCGACCATTCCTTTACGGTGGTATGATGCAGCAGATGGTCAAAGCCGAGCAGTCGCAGGACGTCCTTTGCAAGGCCGTCGAGAGGATGCAGGACATGGGCGCGGAGTTCGCCGATGCCAGGTCCCAGACGATAAGGAACGTGGGGGTCAGCACCATGAACGGCGAGCTCAGGCAGCTGGTCCAGAAGAGCTCCGGCGGAGTGTGCGTCAGGGCCTGGATAGGCGGCAGATGGGGCTACGGGACCGTGACCTCCTTCGAGAGGGACGCCGTGATGAGGGCCGCCGAGGACGCCGTCAGGAACGCCTCCGGGGAGAGGAAGTCCGACCTGGAGCTGGAGCCGTCGGCGGTCAGGAAGCATATGGCCGCGCAGGTGAGGATCCATCCCGACAAGGTGGACATGTCGGAGAAGATCGAAGCAGCATTGGACCTCGACAGAGCCCAGGCCGTCGACGAGCGCGTGGTGAACCGCATGGGAGCCTACTCCGAGGAGATAAAGGAGAACTTCCTGGTCAACTCCGCGGGATCGGACCTCGGATGGGAGGAGGTCCGCACCCTGTGCAGGGCGATGTCCGTCGCGTTCGACGGCAGCAAGATGGAGCGCTACTACGACGGCCCGGACAGCACCCTGGGGTACGAGGTCGTCAGGGACGCCGACATAGAGAAGATCGGCAGGACAGCCGCGGAGGAGGCTATAAAGACGCTCTCCGCCACCAGGGCCCCCTCCGGGAACCTCACGGTCATATCCGACCCGATGGTGTCCGGGCTCCTGGCCCACGAGGCCATGGGGCACGCCTCCGAAGGCGACGAGATCACCAAGAGGCGCTCCTTCCTCACCGGCGCGGTCGGCAGGAAGGTCGCGTCCGACATCATCACCATGTACGACAACGGCACCGTGCCGGGAGCCCACGGATCCATCCCGTTCGACGACGAGGGGACCCCCTCTTCCTGCACCAAGATAATCGACAGAGGCGTCTACAGCGGATACATGCACAGCCTGGAGACTGCCTCGCAGCTCGGATGCAGGCCCACCGGCAACGGGAGGGCGGAGAGCTTCGGCAAGAGGGCATGGGTCAGGATGACCAACACCTACTTCGGGCCGGGGGACTGGGAGAAGGACGACCTGATAGCCGACACCAGGCATGGCATCCTCTGCGACAAGATGGTCAACGGAATGGAGGACCCTGTCGGTGGGTGCTTCGAGGCTAAGTGCCTCAGAGGGTTCCTGATAGAGGACGGGGAGATCACCAGGATGCTCCAGTCGTTCACCCTCACCGGCAAGTCGGTGGAGATCCTCTCGTCCGCCGACGCGCTCACCAAGGAGGTCGTGCTGGACGGAGGGATGTGCGGCAAGGGCATAGAGGACTGGGTGCGCGTCTCCTCCGGAGGGCCGTACATGCGCGCCAGGATGATCGTGGGGGGAGGGCAGTGACCGTCTATCCCGACGACAGGGCCATCCAGGCGCTGAAGAGGTACGACCAGGCCGAGGCCTACGTGTCGGAGACAGTGGTGAACACGGTCTACATCGACGACTCCAAGATAAGCAACATAGAGACCAAGACCGAGTCGGGGATGATGTTCCGCATGGCCAAGGACGGGAAGATGGGGAAGTCCTCCGTCTCCCTGAACGCTCCCGGAGCGGTCGAGGACTGCCTGAGGATGGCCGACACGGTCCTCAGGTACTCTCCCGCGAACAGCGTCTTCCAGGGTTACGCCCAGCCTTCCCAGGCGAGGATATCCGCCCCCGACGTCTGGGACAGGAGGGTAGAGGACATCACCCCCGACGAGCTCAGGGAGCTTGCCAAGGCCCTCATAGGGAGCTGCAGGGTCAGCATCCCCCGCGCCCAGATACGGGTGTCCTGCACCGAGACCCGCACTGTGAACAGCAACGGCGTGGACGTCGGCCACAGGAGCACCCTGGTGTACGGGCATTTCACGTCCATGACGGTCAAGGACCATCCGGGGGAGGGGATGGAGACCTACCACGGCTCGCACCTCGACCTCGATCCGGTGCGCATAGGGCAGGAACTTTCCAGGAAGGCCGAGGCAGCCGCCGTCTGCAGGGAGTTCAAGGGCTCCGAGAAGCTGTCGATGATACTGCCGCCCAGCGAGCTCGGGGACATGATAACCTCGTCCGTGGGGTCCGCGGTGAACGGCGAGAACTGCAAGTACGGGCGCAGCCTCTGGAAGGACTCCGTCGGCGAGGAGGTAGCCTCGGCCTGCCTGGACATCGTCGACGACCCCGCCGTCCGGGCGCCGCTGTCCTGCGTATTCGACGACGAAGGGATCCCGGCGGAGAGGAAGCCCGTCATCGAAGGAGGAGTCCTGAAGGGCTTCCTGAAGGACACCTACTGCGGAGGCAGCACCGGGAACGGCATGCGCAGGTCCAGCGTGGAGGCCCAGGGTGCGTACGAGCGGACCCCTGCGATAAAGCCTATCAACCTCGTCGTCAAGCCCGGTAGGCTCACGCAGGATCAGATAATAGAGCAGACGGACAGCGGGATCCTGGTGGAGAAGTTCGCATGGCCGGAGGCCGACGAGCTCACCGGCAGGTTCGGGCTGAACGTCAGATGCGGGTACCTGATAAAGAAGGGCGAGGTCGTGGGGACCGTCAACAACGCCCTCCTGATGGGGAACATGCTCGAAGCTGTGAAAGGAGTCGAGGCTATCGGCTGCGACCCCGTCCAGATGGGCGTCATAACGGTGCCCACCATGAGCTTCTCCGGAACGGAGCTAGTGGGGAACTGAAACCAGGGGGCGGGCTTTCCGCCCTCTTCATTCCTCGGCGGAGACGAGGCACGGCCATCCTGTCGCGCGCTCGGCCTCATGATCTGAAATAAGCAATCTTGTTAGGTATTTTTTACCAATCGTAAATGGTATTATTTACTCATTGAAACTGGTATTTTTTACTCATTGTAATTGATAAATATTTGAGAGACCATGCAGTGGCATGATCTCGAGGGAAGGGTACCGCAAGCGCATCATCGATGACAGGGTGGAACAGGCGCTGAAGGCTTCAGGCGCGGTGTGCATAAAGGGGCCCAGATGGTGCGGGAAGACCTGGACCTCCATGATGCATGCGAACAGCGTCTTCGACGTGGGCCTGAGCACCGACAGATTCAGAAACCGCAGGATAGCAGAGATGGATCCCGAGCTGGCGCTTCAGGGGGAGCAGCCGCACCTCGTGGACGAATGGCAGGATGTGCCGGCTATATGGGACGCAACCCGTTCGTTCGTCGACCGCAACCCCATGAAGGGGCAGATAATCCTCGCCGGCTCATCGGTTCCTCCAGAAGAGGGGACCAGGCACAGCGGCGAAGGGCGCATCCTGGATGTCTGCATGCACACGATGTCCCTCTTCGAGACGGGAGACTCCGACGGGAAGGCGTCTCTGAGGGGCATCATCGACGGGACCGCTTGCAACAGCCCGTGCGGCCATCACGGCTTGGAGGACCTGGCGTACCTGGCTTTCCGCGGAGGATGGCCGGCGCTGCAGGGGGCGGACGAGGCCAGCATAAAGACGGTCCTCGAGGACTACATCGGCAAGGCCGTGGCCAGCGCATCCAAGATGGACGGGGTCGTCCGGGATTCGGACAAGATGGCGATGCTCTTCCGCTCGCTGGCCCGCAACGAGAGCACCACGGCCGCCAAGTCGAGCCTCTCCAGAGACGTTTCCGATGCGGAAGGGGGCAGCATCAGCGACAATACGATGACGGAGTACCTGGGCTGCCTCTCCAGGATGTATCTGAGGGAGGACCTTCCCGCCTTCGATCCGAACATAAGGTCGTCCGTGCGCGTGGGCAAAGCCGTCAAGAGGCATCTTGCCGACCCTTCGCTGGCCGTGGCGGCGCTGGGGATGGACCCTGGATCGCTGATGGGGGATCTCGACACCTTCGGATCCGTGTTCGAGTCGCTATGCGAGCACGATCTCAGGATCTACGCCGAAGCCGACGGGTGGTCCCTCAGGCACTATCGCGACGCCAAAGGCAGGGAGGTGGACGCCGTCGTGGAATGCCGTGACGGATACGGCCTGTTCGAGGTCAAGCTTGGGTCCAACCAGATAGACGCGGCCGCGGAGAATCTCAAGAGGATGAGCAGGGTGTTCGAGGACTCCGGAAAGAAGGCTCCCAAGGCCCTCTGCGTTATATGCGGACTTGTCGATTTCGCCTACAGGAGGGACGACGGGGTTTTCGTGGCGCCGATAACGTCTCTAAAGCCATGAACGGTCGGAGCATCGGGCTGACGATGATCCTCTGCCTGTCCCCGATGTCGTCCATGCGGGAGCAGTCGCCTACCATCTTCCCTATCTTGACCACAGGGTACGGAGCGACCGGCTGGCCGTCCTCCCCGTTAGGAGACATCGACCCAAAAAAGATGCAGAGGGCGCAACGGCCAGTCGACGATGAGCTCCGAGACGGAGATTGTCGGGAGATGAAACCGCGTCGAGCCTTATGTCCTGATCTTATCGTTGATTTGAATGTCGACAAACATCTAAGGTCAGCCATTAAATACGGTATCATTTGCTGTTCGGATGAAATGGGATCGGACGACATCATAACGGATTCCGCTGTGGAAAACATGATCGAAGCGCCCAAGCTTATCGAGAAGGCAGTGGAATTAAGCGACCTACAAACATCAAACGATGGCAGGCAGAGATTCGGAACTTACGATCTTGAGTGCGAGTTGTATGATTTTAAGATGATTATTAGGCAAAATATAGATCGTCCTGATAATTTTTCTGTCATACTGGTTTGTATATTATCAAAAAGACGTGATATAACCATTCTTCGCTACAATGGCAATCACGGATCTCATAAGAATCGTTTGGAAAATGAAACTATTAAAGGCCCGCACATTCATAAGTTGACGGAGCGTTATCAAGAGAGAACTACGCATCCCGACGGCTATGCCATTCCGACAGACGAATACAGGACGTTATCGGAGGCAGTTGGCATCTTCATGAGAGATGCTAGGATAAGAGTCAAAGGGCTTGAGCACAACAAGACTTTGGAGGATTACTATGATTGTCAATGAGAGTCTGTTGAGGCAGTCTGTTTGCAAGCAGTTCAGTCTGGAGGAGCTTGATGGCGGGGATTACCTGATCCATACGGACATGTATTTCGATGATGGCGACGAGCTGCATATTGTTCTGAAAACGGAGGGAGGGATGATGCTGTCCGACGAAGGGCACACCATGATGTGGCTTTCCTATGACGGCTTCAAAATTACGCCTGCCAGAGAACGGATCTTGAACAGGATAATCGGTCAGAACAATGTATCATTCGAGGACGGGAGGATAACAGCCGATGTAAAAACCGTCGACGATTTTGGTTCTTCCCTTTCGTCCATGGTCCAAGCGGTGATGCAGGTGGCCGATTTGAGGCGCTTGAGCCATGCCAATGTGGCCAGCACCTTTGTCGAGGACATCCTTGCCGCGTTCCTGTCTTCTTCCTTGAAAGACAGGTGCCAGATCAAGAAGAGGATACCGTCGAAGACAGGTGACGTCATCGAGCCTGATGTCTACATCGAATCCGAGCTGCCGGTATTGGTGTTCGGCGTGAACAATACCGAAAAGGCTAAAGAGGTCTTTATAAACCTGATGTTCGTCCGCGATTCCGGATATCGCTATCGTACTGTCGTCGTCATAGACGATGACGCGGATGTGCCAGCAAAAGACTGCAGGCGGCTGATAAACACCGCTGACCGGCCGATTCTCGGAAAGGATGATGTCGTTTCGATAACAGAGGAATTCATCTCGGCATGAAGCAGACGAATCAGAAGCCGTTCTGGATCGGAGAATCGGGCTGACGATGATCCTCTGCCTGTCCCCGATGTCGTCCATGCGGGAGCAGTCGCCGACCATCTTCCCTATCTTGATCACGGGGTACGGCGCGACCGGCTGGCCGTCCTCTCCGCTCAGAGGAGTCGGTCCGAAGAACACGCAGAACGCCCCCGGCCCGGGCCAGTAGGCTATGTCCCCGGTCTCGAGCCGGGTGGTGCGGCCCTCCTTGGGGAGTATGACGTCCAGGGGAAGCTCGCAGTACATCATCCCCCCGAGCATGTTGGTCTCGAGGGTGATGGGCGGGGAGAGCCAGATGGCGTTGGAGATGTCGGACCGGTCGAGGTCTCCGATGAACTCGCCGGCGTGGCTCCTGATCGATATCCTGCTCATCCTTCCGCCCCTCGGGTCTCAGTTCTTCCTTTCGAACAGCCTGCGGATCTCTCTTCCGGTGACCTCGAGCTGGAGCTGCTTCTCCTTCTCCTCCATCGCCTTGAGGTTCACGAGGCCGTCGGCCCACTCCTGCCTCCACTGGGTCTTGAAGGTGCCGTCCTCGATCTCCTTGAGGATCTGCTTCATGTTCCTCTTGGACTCCTCGGTGATGACCCTCTCCCTCCTGGTGAGCCCTCCGTACTCCGCGGTGTTGGACACCACGTGCCACATCAGCTCGAACCCGCCCTTGTTTATCAGGTCGACGATGAGCTTGGTCTCGTGCAGGACCTCGAAGTAGGCCATCTCCGGAGGGTACCCTCCCTCCACGAGGGTCTCGAACCCGCGCTTTATGAGCTCGGTCTGCCCTCCGCAGAGGACGGCCTGCTCCCCGAAGAGGTCGGTGTAGGTCTCGTTGTCGAAGGTGGTCTCGAAGACGCCGGCGCGGGTGGAACCGAGCCCTTTCGCAAGGCCCAGGGCAATCTTCTTGGCGTTGCCGGTGACGTCCTGGTATACGCAGATGAGCGCAGGGACCCCGAACCCTTCGGTGAAGACGATCCTCTCCATGTCTCCGGGAGCCTTGGGGGCCATCATGATCACGTCGACGTCCTTGGGAGGGACGATGAGCTTGTACGTTATCGCGAACCCGTGGGCGAACTCGAGCGCCGCGCCCTTCTTGAGGTTGGGCTCGACGTATTCTTTGTAGATGTCAGGCTGTATCTCGTCGGGGAGGAGCATCAGGACCACGTCCGCCCCCTTGACGGCGTCGGCGAACTCGGCCACCTTGAGGCCGTCCTCCTTCGCCTTCTCCCAGGACTTCCCGTTCCTTCTGACTCCTACGGTGACGTCGATGCCGGAGTCGTGGAAGCAGAGGGCCTGTGCCCTCCCCTGGGCGCCGTATCCGAGGACGGCAACCTTCTTTCCGTCGAATATGCCTAGGTCGGCATCTTTGTCATGATAGAGCTGCATATAATCGCCTGTGGCCCTGTACCCTTGACACACTATAATACCTTTCATATCCGCATGCGTCTGCCGCCGGAGGCGCCTGGAGCACGGCGGGGGCCGCTTCCGGCGCGGAGAGCGCGCGAGATCATTGAGCATCCCTTGCTTTAGGTATTTCTAAAAATCATAATTCTGCCCGATTTCGTGAGTTATATATTAAATAAATCCTAGTGTGATTCGTGTCTATGGAGCAGGAGCACTCCGTCAGATTCCACCAGTTTCTGGACAAGGCCACCCGGTTTTCTAGGAACGCTGCGTCAGAAAGCGTGGAAAAGTACGGGTTCAGACATTACCACATACCGTTCTTGGTCTGCATGGCGAGGTCCCCAGGGATATCGCAGAAGGGGCTCTGCGAGAGGGTGCCCCTGGACAAGTCCCGCGTGTCCATCGTCGTCCGCGAGCTGATAAGCCTCGGTCTGGCCGTCAACAGCAGCACCGGCAAGGTGTGGTCGCTGAACCTCACTCCGAAAGGGACGGAGGCGTACATCAAGGCCATCAACACGACGACATCGATGGACGAGACGATATTCTACGACCTTTCCGAGGACGAGAGGGACACGTTCCTGAGGATCGCGACGAAGATCTCCCAGCGCATTGACGAGGTCACCGAGTCAGGCGACGCCGACATGTCGTGAAAATCGAAAATTAAAACCCTTTATCTTATATATAAAGACAGTTTGCGCACCCAAGTTGATATGGCTGTCGAACAAATTACTTACAAGAACATAGACCCCAAGGTCCGCAGGATGATAATGCTGGGCCTCGGGCTCGCTATGCTGATCGCCTGCTTCGACGGGACGATCGTAGGGACGTGCGCGCCCAGGATCATCGAGGATCTCCACGGCGCGGAGCTGTACGCATGGATGATCACCGCATATCTGCTGTGCGAGACAGTGATGATCCCCATCTCTGGAAAGCTGTCCGACCTCTACGGGAGGAAGCCTCTGTTCCTGATAGGCCTCGGGCTCTTTGTCGCAGGCTCCTTCGTCGCCGGGCTGTCCACCAGCATGGAGATGTTCATCATGTGCCGCGCCGTGCAGGGTCTCGGCGGAGGCATCCTGATACCTGTGGCCACCGCGGCGGTCGCCGACCTTTACTCCCCTCGCGAGAGGGCCAAGATGCAGGGCATACTGGGCGCCGTCTTCGGCATCGGGAGCGGCATAGGGCCTCTGATAGGCGGCTACATCACCGAGTACATCAGCTGGCACTGGATATTCTACATCAACATCCCAATGGCCGTCGTCGCGACCCTGCTCACGCTGAAGAAGTTCCCCACGCCCGTAGGGGACGGGAGCGCCGTCCACATCGACAAGCTCGGGATACTCCTCCTCTCCGTGATGCTGATCGACGTCCTGCTGTTCTTCCAGTTCGGAGGGGACGAGTTCGAGTGGGTCAGCATAACCTCCGCCGCCATGATCGCCCTCGCCCTGGCCCTCCTGGCGGTCTTCGTCAAGGTGGAGAACAAGGCCGTCGAGCCCATAATAGCGCCGCATCTGATCCACAACAAGGTGGTCCTGAAGTCCGCGCTGTTCATGTTCATCTTCGGCCTGGCCATGATGGGGGCGATGACGTACTCCTCCATGTTCTCCATCTACGTGCTCGGGTTCTCAGTACTGGACTCCGCGTTCTACTCCCTGGCGCTGGTCTTCGGCATGATGATCACCGCCCTCTCCAGCGGAGCGCTCCTGTCCAGGACCGGGTACAGGATATGGGTCATCGTGGGGCCCGTCGTCGCCTTCATAGGGATGTACCTGCTGTCCAAGATGACCCTCGGGACCAGCGTTGAGTACTACGTCATGTGCCTGTTCGTGTTCGGGATCGGGCTGGGGTGCATGATGGGGGTCATCATGACCGCGGTGCAGAACAGCTCCAAGCAGTCCGAGATAGGCATGACGACCTCTGCGGTCAATCTTATCAGGTCGGTCGGGGCCACCATCGGGACGGCCGTCTTCGCCATGCTCATAACCAACAAGATAGACGGGGAGCTCCACAAGCTGCTGCCTGCCAGCATATACGACCTGGTCCCCCACAACTCCGGGGTACTGGACCTCCTGGTGCCCGATTCCACAGGGAACCCTCAGATCACCAATGTGGTCATACAGGTGCTCGGCCTGACGCCGGAGGAGATACCGCAGCATATCGCGGAGATTACCGCCATGACCATGCAGACCATCCAAGAGGTCCTCCTGGCCTTCGCCAACAGCGTGGACTTCGCGTTCATAGCCGGAGGATGCCTCATACTCCTCCTGGTCCTGATAGGCATCGTCTACAAGGTCGAGGAGAACCACGACGAGGACAACGAGGTCCTGCTCCCCGAGGAGTGATCCCGGGGAACGTCCCTCCGCAATGCTCGCTCATACGGGATGATGGGATGAGGGACTTCAGGCTGGCGTCGGTGTGCATGCGCTCCGTGGTCGGGGACGTGGACGCCAACCTGGGCTCCATCCTGTCCTATTCCAGGAAAGCTAAGGCCTCCGGCGCGGGGATGGTTGTGTTCCCGGAGATGTCCCTCACGGGATACTCCATGGCCGACCCTCCCGAGGGCCTTTCCGTGCGCTCTCCCGAGGTGCGCAAGGTCGTCGATGCGGCCGACGGGATAGCGGTGTGCTTCGGCTTCGCCGACGACGAAGGATTCATATCCCAGGCCGTGGCGGAGGGCGGCAGGATCGCCGGCGTGTACAGGAAGACGCACCTCGGCTTCAGGGAGGCGGAGGTCATGAACGCTGGACGTTCGTTGGACGTGATCCGCACGTCCATGGCGAACATCGGGATACAGCTTTGCTGGGAGTCCCATTTCCCCGACGTCACCCGTACGTACGCGATGCGCGGGGCGGACATAGTCCTCATGCCCACCGCGTCCGGTCTCCCGGCAGGCCGCAGGGAGGAGGTCTGGAGAAGGATCCTCCCAGCCAGGGCTTACGACAACTCCGTGTTCGTGGCCTCCTGCAACGCGGTCGGCGGCAACGGCCGCGGCGTCGAGTTCGGCGGCGGGGCGATGGTGCTCGATCCGTCGGGCCGCGTGATCGCCGAGAGCTTCTCCGACAGGGAGGCCATGGTCCTGGCCGACATCCGCGCAGGAGCGTTGGACGAGATAAGGGACGGGGACGGCTACAGAAGCATGAGAGGGGTCTATTACCTCTCCAAGCGCCGCCCGGAGCTGTACGAGAAACGATTTGCGAGTGGTATACGGCGCCGGCCCGTGTGATACTATCATGCCACTGGACTTTTTCTTGCGGGCCGGCTGTTGGTTTCGGTGTCGGTTCTCTTCTATGCGCCTCCTCCTGTTTTTCCTAGATTTAGGAATGACTAAATAATATATAAATTTAGGCTTTCCTAAAATTGAGCGGGAGGATTCGTGCATATTAAGAAACATGATGTTAATGACGGCGCATGGACGGGTTCGTCGGCCGCGAACAGGAATTGAAGATGCTCGAGGACCTCTACAAGGCCGCTCCCCAGAGCTGCGCAGTATACGGCAGGATGCGCCTCGGCAAGACAGCCATGCTGCAGAAGTTCTGCGAGTTCAAGCGCCATATATACATAGCCGGGTCGGACATGCTTCCCGAGGACTGCCTCCGCACGATGTCGGAAGCCGTCAGCAGGTACGCGGACTGCAAGGTGAGGCTAGACGACGTCCAGGACTTCTTCTACGCCATCAAGAAGTACTGCGTCAAGAAGACGGTGGTCATCCTGGACCATTACTCGGAGCTTCTGGAGGCGTTCCCGGACTTATACACCCATGTCAACCGCTTCATCTCCCGCGACATACGCAGCACGAGGGTCCTCTTCATAGCCTGCGACACCGACATATCGGTCCTCGGCAGGTTCACGAACCAGATAGAGGTCGGGCCGATGAGCTATATAGACTGCGCAGGGTTCCATCCGGACTACTCTCCGATCCAGCATCTGCAGGCGTACGGGATGATCGGGGGGACCCCGGAATACCAGCGCATCATTAAGGGCGACCCCATGGACGCCATAAAGGGGTGCTTCCTCGAGCCCATGGCGCCCCTGTCCATGGAGTCAGAGTCCATGGTGGACTCCGAGATATCCGGCAGGTCGGACAGCATCAGGGTCCTCCACGCCATGGCGGCCGGGGCCGACAGCCTCCGCAGCATCTCGTCCATCTCCGGGCTGTCCCTCTCCACATGCACCAGGGCGATCGGTGAGATGGAGAACAAGAAGCTGGTCGTGAGGGAGGGGGCCTCCATGACGCAGAGGAACTGGACGTGCAATTTCGACAGCAACATCCTGAAGTTCTACTACACGGTGGTCGCCGCCGCCAAGATGAGCCCCGACTTCTATTCGGTGGACAAGGCGCTAGCAGAGGCCAGGGGCCGCATGCCGGCATACATGGAGGGGACGTTCAGGTCCGTGTGCATGGAGTACGTCCGCATGCGCTGGGCAGCCGCTTCGATAGAGCCCATGAGCGGAGCCTCCGACATCTACACGGCCACGGTCGTCGACAAGGGCGGCAAGAAGTCGCCGGCGTTCCTGGCGTTCAGGCTGGCAGGCGATCCGCTCTCCGTCGGGGACCTCAACAAGGTGGTCGCCAGGTCCAAGGCCCAGAGGCCAAAGGGCAGGTGCTGCTACATGCTGTTCTCGGGCTGCGGGTTCGAGGAGGGGCTGAAGTCGTCGTCTCCTCCGGACGCCGATCTGGTCCTACTGAGCCTGGACGACGTGTACGCTCCCATTCCTTCGGCGGAGGCGGAGCCATGATCACGGACACGATATGGGGGAAGAGGATGGCGCTGGTCATGGTCGATCCCCAGCGGAAGTTCTCGCTGAAGGTCCCGGACTGGGGCGAGAGGATGGGCTCCGCGGTCGAGGGGATGAACAGGTTCTCGAGGATCTTCAGGAGATACGGTGCCCCTGTGGTTCTGGTCCGTTTCGAGGGCCCCTCCCACTGCGGCTACGAGGGGGACGACGGCGACGACTGGCTGCCGGGGCTCGAGACGGAGCCGACCGACGTGGTCGTCTCCAAGAGGAACATGAGCTGCTTCAAGGAGACCGACCTGCTGAAGGTCCTGCAGGACAGAGGGGCGGACTGCGCCCTTTTCGTGGGGATGCTCACCGAGTTCTGCGTCATAAGCACGTATTTCGCGGCATCGGAGAGGAACATAATGCCCTATCTCGGCAAGGGAGCCATGATAGCCTACAACCCTAACGGGAACGAGGCCGCGGAGGTCGTCTGCGGGACCGTGGAGGAGCATACGGCGGAGAGGTTCCTCTCAGGGGAGCAGCCGGAGCCGGTCATGCCGTTCGAGCGACGTCGTGTCGAGTCTGCGAGAGGCGTCTTTGCCCAGGGGCGGAGCCGTAAGATACGATTTTTGCATCAGAGAGCCCGCTCATGCTATGCTATTTATCCTATCGAGCAGATTGTTTCAGCGTCGACGTTTTCGGCGACAGGATGTGAACGACATGGACATCATCGGAATATGGAATGTGGCGGAGGCCATGACCTTCGACGAGGACCTCAACAGCGTCTGGAAGACCAAGGAAGAGGTGATGGCCGACGAATCCGCCGACGACGACCTCAAGGAGCTCTTCGACGCCAAGATTGCGTTCTGCGAGGACGGCTTCGTCAGGTCGCTGTTCGCGATTCCCGAGGACATGAGCCAGGAGGAGATCGACGAGATGGTCGAGTCCGGAGAGGCGGAGCTGTACGGCGACGGCTACATGGCGATGGAGAGGCGTCCGTGGAAGGTCGAGGACGGGAAGATCCTGGTTGACACGGGCATGAAGGCGGAGGTCCTGGGCGAGGAGCTGTCCTCTTGGACCGAGGTCAAGGTCTTGGACGGCGTCGTCGAGTACATGATGTTCAGGCTGGCCAGGGACTGATCCCGGCATGGGCTGGCCGGAGTTCGCCGCGCGCCCTCTGAGCTATCCAACTCGCATGACGTATTTCGGCCTCGCCTCCTGCAGGAGCATCCGCAACGCGGCCGTCGAGAGGGAGCACCGCACCCGCATGTGCAGGGAGTGCGGGATGCCGCTGAACGTCTACAATAGCTTGCGCGACCACGAGGGGAATCCAGCCATGTTCCTGTTCGACAACCGCATAAGGGCCTTCAGGGAGGACAAGGCCGTCCACGTCTGCCGCCTCGCGGACGCCTCTCTGACGGAGATGGACATTCCTGTCTCCACCAGGTACCTCGGGTTCGACTGGACGGTCACGTCCGTGGGGTCCAAGGCCTTCATGGGCTGCGGATCGATAACACCCGTGATGTCTGCGGTGGACGTCGGCTACAGGTCCTTCGCGAACTGCGGGGGCCTCGCGAGCGTCGTCCTGGACGGGGCAGGCTCCGTAGGGAATATGCCTTCTTCGGATGCTCGTCCCTGGCGTCCGCGAATCTCGGATCGGTCGCGGTTCTCGGGGAGAGCGCATTCAGCGGCTGAGGGTCGCTGGCCGATGTGGAACTCGGCAACGTCGCATCCGTCGGTAAGCACGCGTTCTACGGCTGCGTCCTGACAAGGGCGGACCTGTCCTCGGCTGAGGCTATAGGGTACGGCGCCTTCACCGGCAGCGACTTCTGCGAGGTGTTCCTCTGTTTATTTATCGCGACACCCATCGTCTCATCATGGCCGAAGTGAGGGAGTACACGTTCGAAGAGCTCTGCCAGATAGTCGGAGACATAGCCGCCCGTTATGGCATGATTCGCGTGTATCTGTTCGGTTCTCGTGCTCGCGGCGACAACTCCGAGGGCAGCGATTACGATTTGCGTTCTCACGCCCGATGACTATGGTTTGTTCGAGGTCGGAGGGTTCTATGCCGATCTGAGGGATGCTCTTGGGACCGAGATCGACGTTGTATGCGAGGAGTCTCTCACAGGGTATTTCAGCAAGCAGGTCCTCAGGGACAGGAGACTCCTATATGAGGCGTGACCTCGAGAACATAGAAGCCATCCTGATGTACTGCGACGGGATAATCGAGACCAGCCAGATGTATGCAGTCATTCCGCACCCTTGACTTTTGGATGGGTGATTTAATCGGGCCGGCTGACCTCGCACCCCGCCCGAGAACAGGGTGGATTTGGGTCTGCCCATGAGCGCGAGGAATCCCGAGGCCTTCTGGTCGTCCGAGCTGCTGAAGAACCTGCACTGGTCTATCGCGGGGTCGTAGCGTATCATGCATTTCTGGCAGGCCTCCACGAAGTAGTCGGCCGTGACGTTGCGCTGGAGCTTCGACCCGCCCCTTCCCAGGGCTGGCA
>JAFYAH010000037.1 GCA_017540825.1 Candidatus Methanomethylophilaceae archaeon
CGTCTTGCTCTGCGCGCTGGAGTCGACCGTGACAGGATAGTACGTGTCGACCGGCGTGTCCGGCTGGGAGGGCCCGCTGGGCTTGTCCCCGCCGTTGTTCATCAGCACGACCGCGGCGGCTATCGCCACTATGGCGACGGCTACGACCGCGATCAGCGCCATTATTTTCTTATCCACATTATCACAACTGGATGTTTAATCCGATGTGATTTATGCTTGGCGTGTATTTCTTATTAAGTATCATCCAATATTCCTATACATACCCGAAACAGCATATCCTGTATGGAATCGTAGAGTGTGCAACTCTATCGGTTCGAAGAATTGGTCTTGTTTTTTCCAGCAATGTTCTGTCAAATTCGATGGCAAGCGCAGCGCCTCGTCTTCGGTATGGATTGCCTGCGAGAGCGCTCTACTAAAGATGTTCGAGCCTAGTTCGAACAACAGGATTCAGAAAAGGGTTCAGGACATGGCCGGCCATGTTGGGGGGGGGGCATGTGAAAGGGAAGGCGAGAGGGGCAACCGCCCTCCCGTCCTCGTTCGGTGTCAGTAATGGTCGTACAGTATGTTCCCCGGCTCTAGCAGGACTCCGTCGCCCTTCTCCACGCGACCGACGACGTCTGCGTTGGGGTAATCCTTGGCTATGGCTTCCGCTGCGTCCGCTGGCGCGATGATCGCGAACCCCATGCTCATGTTGAGGGTCTGGTAGATCTCCCTGTCGTCGATCTCGCCGAGCTCCTGTATCTTATTGAATATAGGGGCGGGCTTCACCGGGTCGCTGATGACGTATCTCAGGCCCTTCCTCATCCTCAGGATGTTCCTCAGGCCCCCTCCGGTTATGTCGACGAGCCCGTGTACCGTATGCTCCGAGGTTATCTCCAGCACCTGCCTCACGTAGATTTCGGTAGGGGTGAGGAGCTCCTCTCCGATGCTCTTCGAGAGGCCGGAGACCTTGTCGGTGTAGGCTATGTTGTTGGATTCCACGACCTTCCTCGCGAGGGTGAGCCCGTTCGAGTGTATGCCGGACGATCTCAGCGACACGATGAGGTCGCCTTCCTCGCACTTGTCCCCGGTGATGATCTTGTCCTTCGCCACGTACCCCATGCAGGTCCCAGACAGGTCGACGCCGTTGATTATCTCCGGGAGGACGGCTATCTCCCCGCCCACGATCTCCATGTTGGACATCTCTGCTCCTTTCTGGAGGCCGATCCCTATGTCGCGGGTGATGTCGTCGTCGGGCTTGTCTATCGCGATGTAGTCTACGAACGACGTCGGCTCGGCGTTGACGCAAATGGTGTCGTTGACGTTCATGGCGATGCAGTCTATCCCCACGGTGTCCCACTTGTTCAGCGCCTCCGCTATCATGAGCTTGGACCCGACTCCGTCCGTGGCCAGGGTGATGTACCTGTCGCCGAAGTCGACCAGGCTCGCGAACAGCCCCGGGATGCGGACGTTCTGCCCTATCCCGGTCCTCTTGTACCCGATCTCGTCCACCAGCGCCTTGATCGCGCTGGATTTCCGGTCGATGTCGACCCCCGACTTCGCATATGTCCATCCGCTCATGTGGATCCTGCCTCCTAATGGCCTCGGTGGTTATTATACTAGCCCAGCAGCTGTCTCACTCCTTCTTTTCCGAGAGCAGGGCCTCCACAAGAGCGGGGACCTGGGCGAGGTCATCGTCCTCGGGGTTCCAGTTGGAGCGGACGCACTCCTCGACGACTTCGAACCCGGCGTTCCTGAGCCTCTCCTGGAGGATCTTGACGGACTCTCCGCTCCATCCGTAGCATCCGAACGCCGCCGCGCGCTTGCCCTTGAACTTCACCTGGGCCATCATCTCCAGCAGCCCTGCTACGCTGGACAGTATCCCGTTGACGACCGTCGGAGAGCCGAGGGCTATCGCCTTGGACTTGAACATCTCGGTGATGATGTCGTTCTTGTCGGCCTTGGAGATGTTGAATACCTTCACGACCGTCCCGGGGGATTCCTTGTGGACCTCTTCCGATATGGCGCGGGCGATCTTCGCGGTCCCCTCCCACATGGTGTCGTAGACTATGGTGACCTGGTCCTCCTTGTATCCGTCCGCCCATTCGGCGTACTTCCTGACTATCTGGAGGGGATCCTTCCTCCAGATGGCCCCGTGGGACGGCGCGATCATGTCGATCTGCAGCCCCATGCCCTCTATCTCGGCTAGCTTCTTCATCAGGGGCCCGGTGAACGGCCCGAGGATGTTGGCGAAGTACTTCATCGCCTCCTTCCACAGGGTGGTCTGGTCGGCCAGGTCCGCGAACATCTCCTCTACCGCGTAATGCTGCCCGAAGGCGTCCATCGAGAACAGGATGTTGTCCCCGGTCATGTACGTGGCCATGGAGTCCGGCCAATGGAGCATCTTCATCTCCACGAAGACCAGCTTCTTCCCGTTGCCTATGTCGACGCTGTCGCCGGTCTTCACGACATGGAAGTCCCATCCTTTCTTCCCGTATTGTCCCTCGATGCTCTTCACGGCCGCAGCGGTGCAGTAGATGGGGGTCCCGGGGATCTCCTCCATGAGGGCGGTGAGAGAGCCGGAATGGTCGCATTCCCCATGGTTCGCCACGATTAGGTCGATCTTCTTCAGGTCGACCTCCCTCTTCAGGTTCTCCACGAAATCGAACCTGTGCGGGGTCCAGACGGTATCGACGAGGACGGTCTTCTCCTCCTCGATCAGGTATGCGTTTTGGGAGGATCCGTGGTCTATGGAGTATTCGTCGCCATGGAAGGTCTCGAGATCCCAGTCCATGTACCCCACCCAGCTGACGTTGTTCTTCACTGTCTTTCTGATCGTATCACCCTGACGTGCGGGGAACGGCTCCGATGTTTCTTATGATTTCCGTGGGCATTCCGCAGGACAGCGTGAACCGGGAGCGACGCGCTGCTTCCGGAAGCCTCTGCGCATCTGCGGCCATGAAGCGCGGCCCACGGCATCAGATTTAAATGCATGCGGTCATGCGCCATGCATGGCAGACCTGCACGACCGCTGGGTGATGGAGAGGAGGAACGAGCACTACTACAAGCTGGCCAAGAAGCTTCATTACCGCTCCAGGGCCTCCTTCAAGCTCATACAGATCGACGACAGGTTCAACATATTCGGCCCCGGGGACTCCGTCGTGGACCTGGGGGCATGCCCCGGAGGATGGCTCCAGGTCGCGCAGGAGCGCACTTGGCCGAACGGGAGGGTCATCGGGGTGGATCTCAGGTACATCAAGCCCCTGGAAGGGGTGGAGACCTTCGTCGGGGACATAACCGAGGACTCGACGATGATGGAGCTCCTGCGCAGGTTCGGAGGGAAGGCGGACGTGGTGCTGTCGGACATGGCGCCGAACATCGCCGGCCACTACTCCACCGACCATGCCCGCTCGATAGACCTCTGCATGTACGCCGTGGACGTGTGCGACCGCATCCTGAAGAAGGAGGGGAAGCTGGTCATGAAGGTGTTCATGGGCGACATGTTCCCTTCGCTGGAGAGGGAGCTCCAGAAGAGGTTCCAGTCGGTGAAGGTCCATTCCCCGGACGCATCGAGGCCCACCTCGTCCGAGGTCTACGTGATATGCAAAGGCTATCTCGCCAAGACCCGCGTGAAGGTGAAGGACGTCAAGCCGAAGGAGGAGAAGCCCGAGTTCACCGCCAAGGGCGGGGTGTTCTGATGCCCGGCACGGCTCACGGGAAGATCGTCTGCATAGGGTGGAACTACAGGTCCCACGCCAAGGAGCTGGAATCGGCTCTCCCTGAAGCGCCTACCGTGTTCCTGAAGCCCTCCAGCTGCCTGATAGGGGACGGGGACGACATAGTCATCCCGGAGGGCGTCACCAACGTGCAGCACGAGGTGGAGCTCGCCGTCGTCATCGGGAAGAGGGCCAAGAGCGTCCCGGAGGACGACGCGCTCTCGTACGTCTCGCATCTGGCAGTCTTCAACGACGTCTCGGCCAGGGACATGCAGAAGGCATCGCGCCTCAGAGGGGACTCCTGGGACCTGAGCAAGGGGATCGACACGTTCGGGCCGATGTCGGAGCCGATTCCCTTCGACGGGCGCGACCTTCAGAATCTCGATCTGGTTCTGACCGTGAACGGCGAGGTCAGGCAGAGGGGGAACACCAGGGACATGATGTTCCCGGTGCCGTTCCTGATATCATACGTGTCCAGGTTCATGACCCTGGAGGAGGGGGACATCCTGATCACCGGGACGCCCGAGGGGGTGTCCGAGATAAGGCCGGGCGACGTCGTCCGCGCGGAGATAGCAGGCGTCGGAACGGTCATCAACGCGGTCTCGGCACCCTTTTCGTCAAACCGGCGATATAATTGCAGATTGTGGTACTTTATTAACGCCAGATCACAATTTTTAATGATTCCTCAATATTTTATTATATTCCTAAACATACCATATATATAATATTTGTTGGATTAGTATGCCAAATCATTATTAATCAATTCTTGGTTGTGCTTGCCGTGCAGTCGGACGACTACGCCCGGCTGTTAAGGTGAAATCTCATGCACATAATGGAAGGGTTCCTCGACCCGATCTGGTGCGCGGTATGGTTCGTACTCGCGATCCCGTTCGTGGCCTTCGGAGCCAAAAAAGTTATAGAACTCATGAGGGAGCACCCTGAGCACAAGATGACCATCGCCCTTGCAGGCGCGTTCATATTCCTGCTCTCGTCCCTCAAGATTCCGTCCGTTACCGGATCCAGTTCCCATCCTACCGGTACCGGGTTCTCCGCTGTCCTCTACGGGATCTGCGCCACGTCTTTCCTTGCGACCATCGTCCTGATCTTCCAGGCCATCCTTCTCGCCCACGGCGGACTCACCACCCTCGGAGCCAACATCTTCTCCATGGGAATCGCAGGACCTGCCGCCGGGCTCGGCGTCTGGCTCCTCCTCAGGAAGGCCACCAACAACATACCTGTCAGCATGTTCTTCGCCGCTCTGGTCGCCGACCTGTTCACCTATGTGGTCACCGCTTTCCAGATGACCCTCAACCACGGCCAGTCGGTCACCGCTTTCGTCGACTTCATGACCAACTACGCCATCACCCAGATCCCTCTGTCCATCGTCGAGGGAATCCTGTTCTTCATGTTCGCCATGTTCCTCCTCAACAACAAGCCCGAGATCTTCGACATAGCCGCAGGCCTAGGCAAGAAGGGAAGCAAGGGGGCCTCCGCATGAACAGCAAGATGGTCTACATCGCAGGATTCGCGATCATCGCCATACTCGTCCTCGCCACGCTCGCCTACGGGGCCTCCCAGGGATTCGAGTTCGGAGGGGCCGACGACGGCGCAGAAGGCGTCGTAGAAGAAGTGGACCCTGGCTACGAGCCCTGGTGGAACGGCATCTTCGGAGACTACGAGCTCCCTGGAGAGACCGAGAGCCTGCTGTTCGCGCTCCAGGCCGCCATCGGCGCCATAATCATAGGCTTCTTCATAGGTCGCGCGACCAGAAAAGCCTGATAAACCGGGCCTCCGGGCCCATTTTTCTTTTTAGAAACATAGTTTACCTATAAAGGTCACAGGGATCGAATGTCAGAAGAAATGCAGATGGATACGCTCGCCTACAGCTCGAGGATGCTGAAGTGGGCGCCTTTAGGAAAGTTCCTGTTCGTCATCGCGGTGCTGATCGTGAACATCGTGACGAACTCTATGATGGTCCCCTTCGTGACCTTGGCGATAGGCCTGGTACTGATGGCCTACTCTACGAATTTCAAGATTCCTTTTTTCGTGGCGCTGGCCCTGGCCGAGGCGGTCCTGATACTGGCGATCGGCTGCGGCATGATATCGATCACCGGGGACAAGGCAGATCCAGCCATATGGGACACCAACCTCCTGTGGTTCGACGTGTACATGACGCACGACAGCTTCAACAAGGCATGGCTGGTCATGTTCCGCGGAATAGCCGGGATGGCGGTCATGATGTCCTTCGCCACGTCCACGCCCATTCCCCACCTCTCCCAGGCCCTGAAGCAGGTGCACATGCCCCGCGAGGTCTCGGAGCTCGTAGTCCTCATCTACAGGTACGGGTTCTTTCTACTAGAGAGGCTGGACGCCATGTGGGAGGCCGCCCACTGCAGGATGGGGTTCAACGGGTTCATGAACACGATGAAGACCACGGCTTCGATAACCGTGGGGATATTCACGTCGTCGTCCAATCTTGCGGACAAGGCCCAGATCGCCTTGGACTGCAGGAACTACCAGGGGTATTTCCCCATATACAACGCGCCGCCCAAGCTAGGGATCAAGTGGATCCTCGTCACCGTGGCCGCGGTGGCGCTGATCTATGTCTTCGGCATATACACCGAGGGATGGATCGACATGACGAAGCTGTTCTTCGGGGGGTCTGCATGAAGGAGTGCATCTTCGAGACCGAGAACCTGGTCTATTCGTACAGCACCAAGCAGGCGAAGCCTTCCTTGGACAACGTGAGCGTCGAGATACACAAGGGCGTCAGGACTGCCATCCTGGGCGCGAACGGCGCAGGGAAGTCCACCCTGTTCTACCATTTCAACGGCATCTTCAAGCCGGTCTCCGGCACCGTGAAGTACATGGGGAAGCCGCTGGAGTACACCCGCGAGGCGCTGACCGAGCTCCGCAACGACATCTCCGTCGTGGTCCAGAACCCCGACGAGCAGATATTCTCCGCCACCGTGGAGGAGGACATAGCTTTCGGCCCGATGAACATGGGCATGGAGAGGGACGAGATCGAGCGCAGGATACAGGAGTCCCTGTTCAAGGTCGGCATGGAGGAGTACCGCGAGCGGCCCACCATCCAGCTCTCGTACGGGCAGAGGAAGAGGGTGGCGCTGGCCGGGGCGCTGGCGATAAGCCCGAAGGTCCTCATCCTGGACGAGCCCACCGCCGGCCTGGACCCCCAGATGTCGCAGGAGGTCATCGAGCTCGTGGAGCAGCTCTGCGAGGCCGGGACCACCGTAATAATCTCCACTCACGACGTGGACCTGGCCTACGCCTGGGCGGAGGAGATACACGTGCTCATACACGGAGACCTGGTGTACTCCGGGGAGCCGGAGCCGTTTTTCGACGACCACGAGAAGGTCGCGATGACCGGGCTGGTGATGCCCCACACGTTCTCCGTGAACTCCTCGGTGCAGAGGATATGCGGCAGAGAGGTCGCCCCGTACCCGAGGACGAACAGCCAGATACTCTGCAAGATGCTTCCCGAAGGCTCCAGGATAGGCAAGATAAGGCTGGTTCCGGTGGAGGACTCGCTGCCCGACGTCCCTGCGGAAGGCCTTCCCACGGGCATCTACGGCGCCATCACCAGGCGTCTGTTCAGAGCCGCCGGCAGAGAGCCGGACTATCATTTCAACGCCATAGAGTACTGCCTGATGGACGCCGTCGGAGGTAAGGACTCCGTCCTGTTCTGCGACGCGCCCATGAAGGACAGGGTCCTCGAGGTCATCGGGAGGATGGAGGCGTTCGGAAAGAAGGTCGAGGTGGTAATGTGACGGTCATCCAGACTGACAACATCGTGTATTATTACGAGGGCGCCTCGAAGCCCTCCATGGACGGCGTCTCCATAACGATCAAGAAAGGGGTGAAGACGGTCATACTCGGATCCAACGGCGCAGGCAAGTCCACCCTGTTCTACCATTTCAACGGAGTCGTGAAGCCCAAGTCAGGAACCGTGAAGGTGATGGGCAAGCCGGTGTCCTACAGGAAGAAGGACCTCAGGGAGCTCCGCTCCAAGGTCGCCGTGGTTCTGCAGAACCCTGACGACCAGATCTTCGGGCAGACGGTGGAGGGCGACGTGGGCTACGGCCCCCGCAACATGAAGCTTCCCGAGGAGGAGGTCAAGGAGAGGGTCGATGAGGCCCTGTTCCAGACCGGGTTGGGGGAGTTCAGGGAGAAGAACACCATGCAGCTGTCCTACGGGCAGAGGAAGAGGCTGGCCCTAGCAGGTGCGCTGGCCATGAAGCCCGAGGTGCTGATCATGGACGAGCCCACCGCCGGCCTCGATCCCCAGATGGCCCTGGAGCTCATGGAGCTGGCCGAGCAGCTCCACCACAATGGCACGACTATAGTGATATCGACCCACGACGTCGACCTGGCCTACGCCTGGGCGGACGAGATACACGTCCTCAAGAGGGGGAAGCTCATCTATTCCGGGACCTCGGAGGGGTTCTATCGCGATTCCGCCGCCGTCCATTCGACAGGCGTGATGCAGCCGTCCATGTTCGTCATGAACGAGAACCTCGCCAGGATGCGCGAGAGCGACCCTGCGCCCTATCCCAGGACGGAGTCGCAGCTCATATCCAAGATGGCGTCCGGGCCCAAGGGAGGCCTGGAGATAGTCCTGGTGGACGGCGAGCTGGGGGACAGCGTTCACGCCGCGCTGAAGGGCGGCAGAAAGACAGGCGTGTTCGGGACTGTGGTCCGCAGGCTTGTCAGCGATTCGGAGAAGAAGGCGGACTACATGTTCAACGGGTTCGAGGCGTGCGCCGGGGAATGCCTTATGGGCAGGGACTCCGTGCTCCTGTGCGACAGGGACTGCCTGGACCTGGTCAAGGCCAAGATCGAGGACCTGAAGGCCTTCGGAACGGACATCTCGTACAATGTGAACGGATGAAACATGTGGCTGGGGGCATCTGCCCTCTCCCACAGCTTTTTCTGGAAGTGTCAGAAACCGACCCCTTGGAGCTTCCAAAGTGTCAGAAACAGCCTCTCCAAAACTTCTAAAAGTGACATTTTTTACTGAAGACACATAGTCCGGGTCTTGTAGGGGAAACTTCCCAGGAACTTGTGGAGCGGAAATACGAGGCTGAAAACCACAAGTTCTTCTGGAAATGTTTTCTTGAGCACCGAGATAACCTCCGAAGACGACGTGGTCGTCTCGTCGAAGGAGAGGTTCGACGGGAAGCTGTCCGTCATGTGACCGCACAGGGCCATGGTTATAACCGCGTCCGGCGTAGGGGGCGCGACAATGATGGACAGGGACCAGGCTGCAGAGGCCGTCAGGGCGGTATGCGACCATTTCGGCATAGAGGACGACAGCACCGACGAGTACGACGGCATGGGGCCGTACCAGATACTGGTCTCAACGGTGATCTCGCAGCAGATATCCGAAGCCTCCACCAGGAGGATATGCTCCGAACTGTTCTCGGAGTTCCCCGGCATCGAGGATGTATACCATGCAGATCCCGTCCGTTTCGAGGAGGCGATAAGGGCCTCGAGGTACCACCATCAGAAGGCGTGCTGCATACTCTCCGCCACCAGGACGATAGTGGAGGACTTCGGAGGGGAGGTTCCAGATGACCTCGAGAGCCTCAGGAGGCTGCCCGGCGTCGGGGACAAGACCGCGGCCTGCGTGCTGAGGTACGGGTTCGGGAAGAGGGCGGTCATAGTGGACTCCCACATCAACAGGGTCTCGAACAGGCTCGGGATATCCGGCTCCAAGCGTCCTGCCGACACGCAGAAAGCCATAGCGGAGGCCGTGCCGGAGGAGATGTGGGGTCTTCTCGACAAAGGGTTCATAGCCCTCGGAAGGACCTTCTGCCGTCCCAGGGACCCGCTATGCGAGGAATGTCCGGCGAAGGGCCTGTGCGAGCATCATGCACGGTCGATCCGAGGACATTCGACGGACGCAAGGTAGAGGTTAAAGTATAGGTATGAGTATAGGTAGAAGTATAAGTATAGGTAGAGGCGATAGTATGGGCAGGGAAGCGGTGAGCAGATGTCCATACCGATAGGCATCGACAGGATTCTGAACGGCAGATCCGTCGAGGGGGAGCGCATAGAGTTCAAGAGGTCGTGGAATCCAGAGAAGATCATGCACACGGTGTGCGCTTTCGCCAATGACATCGATAACAACGGGGGAGGGTACGTCATAGTCGGCGTCGACGACAGCCGCACCGCAGTAGGCGTGGAGCCCGACTCCGTCGACGGCATCAGGCGCGAGCTGCTGGGGGTCCTCCACCGGATAGAGCCAGCATGCAGCCTGCAGACCGAGTATTGCCCTTTGGACGGCAAGAGCGTTTTCGTCATATGGGTGCCCAGCGGCGACGAGCGGCCGTACAGGTGTCCCGAGACTCTGTCAAAGGGCTCTCCCAAGGCATACTATGTCAGGAGGCTTTCCAGCACGGTCAAGGCCAACCGTTCCGAGATCCACGAGCTCATGGAGGCATCGGAGATGTCCCCGTTCGAGTCTCGGGTCAACCTGGAATCGTCCATCGAAGACCTGGACCCGATTCTGGTGAAGGAGTTCTTGAAGTCGGCAGGCAGCTCGCTGTACGGATCCATGGACGGGATGCCGTTCGAGGAGGTCTGCGACAGGATGCATCTGCTGGGAGGGCCCAAGGAGTCGCGGCATCCTGTGAACTATGCGCTGATGTTCTTCAACGAGGATCCTGAGAGCTTCTTCCCGTACACCCACATAGACCTCGTGGTCAAGCCGGACCCTACGGGCATAGGCATGAGGGAGCAGACGATAAGTGGCCCTATTGACAGGCAGATACGCACTGTCATGGACATAATAAAGAACACCGTCATAGCCGAGAGGGTGTGGAAGAACCTGGACTACGCGGAGTCGCGCAGGGCCCGCAACTATCCTCTGAAAGCTGTGGAGGAGGCGGTGGTCAACGCCATGTACCACAGGGACTACCGCATACCAGAGCCTGTCACGATAAGCGTTCTTCCCGACCGCATGGAGATAACCAGCGTGCCAGGCCCTTATCGCACGATATCGGACGAAGACCTGTCCAAGGGCCATATGGTGTCCAGAAGGTATCGCAACAGGCGCATAGGGGATATGCTAAAAGCCATCGGGCTGGCGGAGGGGCGGAACACCGGGATACCCCTGATCATGGAGGCGATGGTCCTGAACGGGTCAGGCCGGCCGATATTCGAGACCGATGCCGAGAGGAGCTTCATGACCGTGGTCCTTCCGATCAACCGCGGTTTCCTCGACGACCCGTTCGAAGGAGTTCCCAGGGGAAGGACGGCCGGAGAGGGGAGGCGCACAAGAGAGGAGATCGTGGAGGGGATAGTGTTCCAGCTGAGGGACGGCCCCAGGTCGGTGAAGGAAGTGTCCGCGGCGATGGGTTACAAGGCGGTGTCCCCGTCGTTCAGAGGCATAGTGTCCGCGATGATTTCAGACGGTACCTTGGAGTATACCGAGGAGAACCCCTTCAGCTCTCGCCAGAAGATCAGGCTGAGGTCTGGAAGGAGACGAGGGGGCGGCTCAAGGATAATCGGAGTAGAAATCGTATGGCAACATCCTTTCCGGACGGGAGGCGCGAGGACATCCATGTCTGTCCGCGAAGGCGTCGTTTCCGGCAGGATTCGATGCGCCCGATTACAGTATAATAGCCGTTAGGCCATACGTGCTCTCATGAACTATTGCGACAGACTTCGCCCGTTTCATGGGGCGCTGCTGCTTGCGACGGCGCTCGCATTGGCGATCGTCGCGATGGCGGCGACTCTCTCAGACGACTGCGACGCCGGATCGTCAGGCACATGCGGAGACGGCCTCACGTGGGTCCTGGACGACAGCGGCCGCCTGACCATATCGGGCGCCGGAGAGATGAAGGACTACAGCTCCGGCGGACCCTGGGGCAAGACGGTAACGTCCGTCACCGTGAAGGACGGGGTCAAGTCCGTCGGGAAGTACGCGTTCCGTGGGTGCGTCTCCATCGCGTCTGCCAGGATTGCCGGGTCCGTGGCCTACATCGGGGACGGGGCGTTCTACAACTGCTCCTCCCTGGCCTCTGTGGTCATGGGCGAAGGGACCAAGACCATCGGGGGTTCCGCGTTCTACGGTTGCGCCTCTCTGAAGTCGGTCGCTCTGCCCGGGTCGCTCGAGTCGATCAAGAGCAGCGCGTTCTCGTACTGCGCCTCGTTGACGTCCGTGTCCATTCCGAAGTCCGTCACCTTCATAGAGCAGAGCGCTTTCACCCACTGCTCCTCCCTGGGAGCAATCGTCGTCGACTCCGGGAACGCGAAGTACAGCTCGTCGGGAGGCGTCCTCTTCAGCAAGGACAAGAAGAGCCTGGTCGTGTACCCCTCCGCGAAGCAGGCCAGCAGCTACCACATCCCGGGAACCGTCGAGTCATTGGAGAACTACGCCTTCTATCAGTGCCCCGGCCTGGCCTCGGTCACGCTGCCCGCCTCGGTGAAGACCCTGGGGAAGAGCGTATTCCGCGGGTGCGACTCCCTCTCGTCCATCTCCGTCGACTCCGGGAACGCGAAGTACAGCTCGTCGGGAGGCGTCCTCTTCAGCAAGGACAAGATGACCCTGCTGCTGTATCCCGCCGGGAAGCAGGGCTCCGCGTACACGGTCCCCGGCACCGTGGCCTACATCGGAGACTACGCCTTCGCCGATTGCAGGCACCTGCAGTCCGTCTCCATGCCGAAGTCCGTGACGTACATAGGCGACTACGCTTTCTCCGGCTGCTCCTCCCTGTCTTCCTTGACTACGCCCAAGTCCCCGGTGAACATCAGGAACTACGCGTTCTACAACTGCTCGTCCCTGAAGGCCGCAGACATAGGCGAAGGGGCGACGGCGATAGGCGACAGGGCGTTCTCCGGCTGCGTCTCCCTGACGTCCGTCTCCATACCGGGCTCCGTGGCCTACATCGGATACGACGCGTTCATCAACTGCTCCTCCCTGGAGTCCGTCGCCGTGCCCGGATCTCTGACGTCCATCAGGGACTCCGCGTTCAGCAACTGCGTCTCGCTCAAGTCCGCGGTCATCGGCAACGGGGTCACGTTCCTCGGAAGCAGGGCGTTCTACAACTGCTCCTCCCTGGCATCGGTGACCATCGGGGACAAGGTGGCGTCCATAGGGGACTCCACCTTCTACAACTGTGTTACCCTGGTTTCGGTAAAGATAGGGAGCGGCGTGACCTCCATAGGGGACTCCGCGTTCTACAACTGCTCCTCGCTGAGGTCGGCGGTCGTCCCGGACTCGGTGACGCACATAGGCAGCCGCGCGTTCTCGTACTGCGTCTCGCTGGAGTCCGTGGCCCTGTCTGGCTCTCTGCCGTACGTAGGGCTGGAGGCGTTCTACGGGTGCTCGTCCCTCTCGTCCGTGGCCATACCCGGCTCCGTGACGTCTATAGGCAGCTCCGCCTTCTCAGGATGCACCTCTCTTAGGTCGGTGAGCATACCGGAGTCCGTGAGGGCCATGGACAGCTCGTCTTTCTACGGGCTGACGTTCTACAGCGGCTCAGCCAGGCTGTCTCTGGCGGAGATCCCCGGCTACACCTATGTCGGCTCCGGGGACGGGAAGCTCTACCGCCAGGGCGGATTCTCGCTCGCCTATTCCGTGAGCGGAGGCAAGGCCGCGGTCACCGGCTACGCCGGGGAGATCAAGAACGTCGTCATCCCTGGAAGCTATATGGGATACCCGGTGACCTCGATCGCGGAGAGGGCGTTCTACGGCTGCACGAGCCTGAAGCAGGTGTCCATACCCTCGTCCGTGAAGTCGATAGGGAGCTACGCGTTCTTCAAGTGCCCGTCGCTGGAATCCGTCAGCCTGGGGGCCGTCTCGTCCATCGGGATGAAATCGTTCTCCTACTGCCAGTCGCTCAAGTCGATAGACATCCCCGTGACAGCCAAGAGGATCGGAGACTACGCGTTCTTCGAGTGCGGGCTGGAGTCCCTGACGATCCCCGGGGACGACGTGAACATAGGGGCCAGCGCGTTCAGCGCATGCAGGTCCATGAAGGACATACATTTCACCGGCCAGGGGGCGGTCATAGGCGCCAACGCGTTCTACAAGAACAACGGGGTGTCCAGCGTGGACCTATCCACAGTGGCATCGGTGGGGTTCAAGTCGTTCCCCTACTGCAACGGGCTCGTCTCCGTCACGATCCCCGGCAGCATCGGCACCGTGGGCGAGTACGCCTTCTTCATGTGCGCCAACCTGAAGGACGTCACCATAGAGGACGGGGTGAGGAAGATCGGGAGGAGCGCCTTCAGCGGATGCAAGATCCTGGAGAGCGTCTACCTCTCCAAGTCTCTTGTGTACATTGGGCCCAACGCGTTCTACGGGTTCAAGTTCCAGGACCTGGACGGCAAGGCCGTCGACTCGGTGCTGGATCTGCGCGGGCACCTCTATGCCGGCTACGGCAAGACCCTCCGGATGACCGAGCGCCTGGTCGACGGCGAGCGGTTCTCCGTGGGCGGCCTGAGCTTCACGATAACTTCGGCAGGGTCCCGCGAGGCAGAGATAACAGGATACGAGGGATCCGTTTCCGCCGTCCCAAGCACCGTGGTCTACAAGGGATGGACGGTCTCGGTCGTCTCCGTCGCGCAAAAGGCGCTATACGGCTGCGGAACCCTGGTGTCCGCGGACCTCACAAACGCGGGATCGATAGGCATGAAGGCCTTCGCAAACTGCCCGTCCCTCAGGGCCGTGACGTTCGGGGACGGCTTGGAGTCCGTCGGCGGGTATGCGTTCTACGGCATCGCGTTCTACGACGGGAAGACCAGGCTGGACGTTGATCCTGAAGCGCTCGCAGGTCATACGTTCTCCGGCACAGCCTTCAGGCTCTATCTCGTCTCCTGATGAAGGCGAGGGGCTTCTGTGAAGGGCCCCTCTCCGCATTCTCGAGGGAAAGAATGTCGAGTCGAACGAACGCGTCTTGCAGTATGCTTTCTCACAAGGATGGCGTACAGCCAGCCAAAGGGACTTTTCACGCCATGTTCATTCTATTCTTTGGTCAACAGCCGGATTCACGCCATTCCCTGTCGTGCCAATCGAGAAGATACGCGTCCAACGTTCATTCGAAGTGTTCGCATCGTCCCAACGGATATCAGAAGTAAGATGGCGGGTATAGCCCGCCATTTAATTTAGGTTAGGTTCAAGCCTTCGCATATCCGGGCCCGTAGCTGCAGATCTTCGACACGTCGGTCCTGTCGCCCCATCCGATGAGGTCAAGGTACTCCTTGAACGCCTTGTCGGTGTCGAAGGCCTTGAAGACGGGGTTGTCCGGGAAGAACGTCTTCGCGAAGAACACGAAGCTGACGGGGCATCCGGGCCCAGCGGTGACCATGAAGGAGAGCGAGTAGATCTCGGTGTCCTCGCTTATGTACCCCTTGAGCTCGTTGATGCCTAGCTGGACGGCGTCCCTGACGGCCTGCTCGCCGCCGTCGCCGTAGATTCCGGAGGGCTCGACGATGATCTTGTCCAGGCCCTTGACCTTCTGGCAGGCGGCCATGTCCTCGGCCGTGAAGGCCACGTAGCCGGTGCCGAAGTACTCCCCGACGTTGTTGCCGCCGCACTCGACGGACCTCTCGAAGTCCCCGCTGGTCTTGGAGAGGACCTTGTTGGTGGCCCCGGGGTAGCAGTCCTTGACGTACACGGTCAGCACCTTGGGCTTGTCCGCGTCGGAGATCTTGGCGACCTCCCTCTTGATAGGCTCGTAGTAGCCCATGTACCAGTCGTAGTACTTCAGCGCCTGGTCCCAGCAGCTGTTCTTCTGGACGCCTCCGAAGAGGTACCCGTAGGTCATGACGCCGCTGAGGGTCCCGTCCTCCCAGGACGGGAGGCGGACGATGGACACGTCCGGGTTGGAGCCGAAGTCGTTCTCGAGGTTCTTCCCGTAGGACCCGGAGCTGCCGAGGCATATCTCGACGTGGCCGTAGGTCTTCACCAGGGTGGAGACGACCTCCGCCTGGACCTCCCCGTTGCTGGTCCCGGTCACGAGGACCTCGCCCTTGCTGGCGTCGGTCCCGAAGTTGAGGGCGACCTCGTTGTTGTACTTGTACACCTGCTGGTCCCCTCCGACGATCTTGCTCTTCGCGTCCTTGTTGATGACCATGAGGACGTCCTCCGCCTGGCACTTGTTGACGGCGACGATGTTCACGCCGTCGCGGACGGTGAACGACTCGATGTCGCCGTCGATGTCCTTGAAGTAGAGGACCTTCGCCTTTCCGTCGATCATGGACTGGACGGCCTCTGCGTCCTTGCTGTTGACGGCCTTGTCGTTGTTGGCGTCGCACCAGGGGTACTGGCTGGCGGTCCCCTTCGCTTTGATTACTTCATTGATCACTTTGACATCGTCCGCATCGATGTCCTTGTCCCCATCGCAATTACCATACACCCAGAGGATAGGTTCTGAGGAATAGGAGTCTACATTCACGTCTTTCTTCTCTTCCCCGCCTCCTCCGTTGTTCATGAGCAGCGCTGCGGCTGCTACGACCGCTATGATGGCGATCGCTGCGATGATAATGGCATGAGTTTTGGTAAACTGCATATTATCTTTCCAGACATGGGGATAGTTTTATTTAAACGGATTAATCATCCAATGTCTAGAAACATTGCTGGCTGAGAGTTACATGAGAATTGGAAAAAAGGAATTTACAGAGACTACGGACGAAGACGTAAGAATGATTTACAGTCAGTATTCCGCGTTTCGCTACAAAAAAATAGTCGCTATCGTGGGCCTATTCGTCGTGCTGATGGTCGCATCGTTATATGGTATGACTGTCGGATCCTATCCGATCAGCATGGGTGAGGTCTATCAGGTCATAGTGGACCATCTGTTCGATCTGGGCAGTCCGCTGGAGAACATCGACCAGCGCGTGGTCTGGGACCAGCGCATGCCTCGCCTACTGACAGCGATCGTCGCCGGAGCAGGATTGGCGGTCGCCGGAGCGGCCATGCAGAGCATGATGAAGAACCCGCTTGCCGATCCGTACACGACAGGGATCTCCTCGGGCGCCAGCTTCGGAGCCGTGTTGGCGATCACGTTCGGAATCTCTTTAGGGACTTTCGAGGCGGCCACCATAGCATTCGCTTTCGTGTTCTCCTTGATCCCTGCGACGGTCATAGTCCTGCTCTCCAGGTTCAAGAAGGCAACCGCGGCTATGATGATCCTCGCTGGAATTTCGGTGATGTACATCTTCAACGCCATGACGCAGTACATGCTGATCGTCTCGGATGCGGAGAAGATGTCCGCTGCGTACGAATGGACCGTCGGGACGCTCAACAAAGCCAGCTGGTCTTCGCTCCCCCTCATGGCCGCCATCGTCATAATAGGCTCGATCGCTCTGATCATCCTGTCCAGGTACCTCAACGCAATGAATTCGGGAGACAACTACGCGAAGACCGTCGGCGTGAACGTGGAAAGGATGAGGATAGTGATCCTAGTCGTGATATCGATCGTGTCCGCTTCCGTCGTCTCGTTCACAGGGATCATAGGGTTCGTCGGGCTGGTCGCGCCGCACGTGACCCGGATATTCCTCGGCTCCGACAACAGGCATCTCATACCCGGATCGCTGCTGATGGGTGCCACCATGCTGGTCCTCTGCGACATCCTGTCTAAATCGTTCACCACAACCGCCCTGCCCATAGGGATAGTCACCGCCTTCGTAGGAGGCCCCGTGTTCCTGATCCTCATCATAAGGCAGAAGAAGGAGGTGTGGTGATGGAGATCAAGCTGGAGAATCTGAGCTTCTCGTACGGGAGCGTCCCGATCTTCAAGGACATAAACCTGGTGATAGACAGGCCGGAGCTCGTGTGCATCCTCGGCCCTAACGGCGCCGGCAAATCCACCCTCATGCATTGCATGAACAAGTTGCAGACCCCGACTTCAGGAACCGTGTACCTTGACGGCAGGGACCTCAAGTCGTACACCCTCAAGGAGCTGGCCAAGCTCGTGAGCTTCGTCCCCCACTCCGAGGACACGACATTCTCCATGTCCGTCTTGGACACGGTACTAATGGGGAGGATGCCCCACACAGGCACGATGATGTCCCAGGAGGACGTCCTCATAGCCGCGGAGAACATCAAGCTACTGGGCATGCAGGAGTTCGCCATGCAGGGGTTCGACGAGCTCTCCGCCGGACAGCATCAGAAGGTCATGATCGCCAGGAGCCTCACGCAGGAGCCCCAGGTGATGCTGCTCGACGAGCCCACGGCCAACCTGGACGTGAAGTACCAGATGCTGGTCATGAGGCTGCTGAGGGACGTGGCGAAGCTGAAGGGGATAATCGTCATCACCATCTGCCACGACCTGAACGTCACTTCGATGTATGCGGACAGGGTCGTGATGCTCTACGATCACCGCATCTACGCCGACGGGAGCCCTGCGGAGGTCCTAACCAAGGACAACATAAGGATGCTGTACGGGATAGACTGCCAGATCATCGACGTCCAGGGCCGCCCTCATATCGCCCTGCTGGACGGCGACGAGCTGGATTCCCATCTGGAGGACAATCTGGCTCGGAGGTCTGCGGGAAAAGGAGATCCGAATTCCGGATGACGCCTGCCGCCCGGGAGGCGATCGTCGTCCCGGGCCGGCATATCATCTTCCCTAGCAGGCGCACGCGGCGTCTGTGGCGTCCCTACTCTTGCAATCGGGATACCAATACTATAAATATTTTAATTGTATACAATTGAATTGAACACAATTTAAAGGTGGAACACATGGCACAGAACGAGAAGCTCATGGAAGCCCTGCAGATGATCGTCACCAGCCTGTCCCAGCAGGCCGACGGGCACGCCCTCGAGTCGAGGATCCTCGCCTCCAAGGGATACAGCAAGCTCGCCGAGAAGTACGCCGAGCACGCGGAGGAGGAGCGCGGGTACGTCCAGCAGATCGCCGACCGCATCCTCGACCTCGGAGGGAAGCTCAAGAACGAGGCCAAGCCCGAGATGCCCGTCTGCGAGGACCCCGTCGAATGGATCAAGGCCGACCTGAAGATCTCCGTCGACGGGCTCGCCGCCCTCAAGCAGATCATGTGCCTCGCGGTGGAGGACGTCACCACCTACGACATCCTCAAGGACTACTACAAGGACGAGGAGGAGGACATGTACTGGGGAGAGCAGCAGCTCGAGCTCATCGAGGCGATCGGGGTCCAGAACTGGCTCGCCAAGCAGCTCTGAGGTGGGATCGATGGGGATCTACGACTTCAGCGTCAAGAAGATGGACGGGACGGAGGTCCCCCTCTCCGACTACAAGGGCAAGGTCCTGCTGATCGTGAACACCGCCACCGGATGCGGCTTCACCCCCCAGTACGAGGACCTGCAGAAGGTCTACGACGAGTTCCACGACAGGGGCCTGGAGATCCTGGACTTCCCCTGCAACCAGTTCAAGGAGCAGGCTCCCGGGAGCGACGAGGAGATCCACGCGTTCTGCAAGGGGCGCTTCGGGATAACCTTCCCCCAGTTCTCCAAGATCGACGTCCTCGGCGAGAACGCGAGCCCTCTGTTCAGGTACCTGTCCGAGAACACGAAGTTCGAGGGCTTCGGCGCCAAGGGCCTGGTGCTCGGACCCATCGTCAAGGCCATGGACAAGGACTACAAGAACAACGGAAACGTTAAGTGGAACTTCACGAAGTTCCTGATAGGCCGCGACGGAGAGATACTGGCCCGCTTCGAGCCCACCACGGACATGAGGAAGGTCAGGGACGCCGTCGAGAAGGCTCTGCGAACCTGAGGTGAAAGGGAACGGAAGAGACGTACGAGTGCCTGAGGCTGGACAACCAGCTGTGCTTCCCGCTGTACGTGTGCGCGAAGGAGGTCGTGAGGAGGTACAAGCCCTTCCTTGACGAGATCGGCTTGACGTATACCCAGTACATCGCCATGATGGTCATGTGGGAGCGCCATTCGCTGACCGTCAAAGACCTGGGCGAGCTGCTGTACCTCGATTCCGGCACCCTCACCCCTCTCCTCAAGAAGCTGGAGGAGAAGGGCTACGTCTCGCGCTCCCGGGACCCAGGGGACGAGCGCATGCTCATAGTGTCGCTCACCGAGGCGGGAGAGGCCCTGAAGGAAGACGCCAGGTCCGTCCCCGCCTCCGTGGGGTCGTGCATAGACCTCCCGCCGGAGGACGCCATGGAGCTCTCCAGGATCCTCAGGAGGATGATGGGCGGGTTCGGCGGGCGCCCCTGACCCCGTCAGCCCGAAACCGATGGCGCATGGGGCCATCGTCCGCGGATGTCGCCCATCAGCGCCATGTCTATGAACCTGACGAGGTCCTCGAAGCCCGGCGGCTCCATATCGGGGTCCGCCTCCAGCATCTTCTCCTCTATCTTGCACGGCTTCAACCCGCATTCCCTGAGCACATGCCTCACCCATCTCCTGGCGAACGGGTTCAAGGCTCCGATTATGACGAATGGGTCTTTCACGCTCTCCACCGGCGACTTCACCCTGCTGTTCTCGTAGTATTCGTTCTCCAGTGTGCGCGGGTAGTGCCTGAGGTCCATGACGTACGGGAGCCTATCGTCGTACACGCGGTACAGGCGCACGGGGTCCGAGCCCTGCATCCCCTCCTCGCTCAACGATTGGAAGTGCCCGAACGCGATCACGTTCATGTAAGGGAGTTCTGGAAATGGCGCGGAGGCACCCGGCGAGTCCAGCCGCAGGACTCCCGATCCGTGGTCTATCGCCCCGCACATCCCTACAAGGCTCAGGGCCACGTCCTCGAGCCTGGAGTCGCTGACCTTGCTTTCCGGCAGGAAGGGGGCCTCCGACCTGACCAGCCCGCTCATCTCGAACGGGTACAGGGTGCAGAACTCCGCGAACCCGCACTGCCTCTCGCCGCAGACCTCCACCGGCAGGAAGGACTCGCTTTTCGAGCGCACGGTTGCGAACATCTCGGGGAAGCCCATCATGTGCCCGGCCAGGTCGCTCCATCCCTTGTTGCCCGGGTCCTTCAGCATCTTCCCGAGGGAGTCCAGGTCCTGGCTGCCTTCGTACTCCCTGAAGCGGCCTTTATCGAAGAACGTGACCATGGTGTTCGTCACGATCGCGGCGACGATCTCGTTCCTCACGTCCTGCGCGGAGCCGTTGGCCACCTTGTGATGCCTGCGGACCGCGTACGCCGTCCATCCCCTGACCGCCCTGGCCCTCTCCTCGAACCCCGCGACGTCCGGGGGCGCGATGTTCCTGCCGATCTCGGGATACATGCACGCCATCGTCAGAGCCACGGAATAGGACGTCCTGTACGCGTCCGAATCCGCGGACGGCGGCCTTCCGGGCATGGAGCCCCTGAAGCGGCGGTTGTACTCGCTCCTGCCCAGGCTGAAGTCCAGCTTTACCCTCTTGGCTTCAGTCATCTTCGTCATCGCCTTTAGTGTAGAACGGGGTCTGGCCCATCGCTCCCAGGCAGCGCTTCTTCCGCACCGCCCTGGGCGCCTTCAGCTCGCGGTCCGCGCCCTCGAACATCTCGATCGGAAAGTCTCCCAGGCCAGCGCAGGCCTTGCCCGTTTCTCTCCAGAACACGTGGGGGAGGCCGCAGAGCCCGGATGCACCGAGGCGCGACAGGTTCTCTCTGGCGGTGGCATCGCCCTTTGCCGCCGCATACCAGATGAGCTTCAGGGCGTCCTCGGCCGTGGACTCCCTGCCTATCATCTCCAGGCCGTCCTTCCTGGACAGCATGCAGTACCCGACGGCCGAGCATGCCTCCGGGTGTCCCGATTCCGCAGAGCACACGACCCATCTCATGGACTGCGGGGTGATGTCCCTGCTGGCGATTACCAAGGCGTTCGCCAGCTCGTACTGGGCCGCCGGATGGCCGCATATGGCCGCCGCCTCGAGCCATCTCGTCCGCTCGGAGGCAGGCAGGGACATGGCGGTGGAGAACATGGCCTCAGGGCTCTCGTACCCTTCGTCCATGGTCAGGCCGAACGTCTCGTCCTGGGCGTCCTCGTAGGAGCAGTCTGCTATGCCGCGCACCTCGAACCCGATGCTGCCGAGGACCCTCCTGTGGGCCTCCGCTGGAACCGGAAGGTCCGCGGCCCACTCGTCTTCCCCGTACTCCAGCCATCTGCCGGCCCTGGTCTCGGGAGAGGCTTCGACCGCTCTCATAAGACGTTCGAACTGGCCGTCCTCAGCTTCCTCGAGCAGGGACGAAGCCCGGTCAAGGCTCCATCTGGACATGACGTCGTCGGTCGATATGCTCCTGACCAGCCTTTCCGGCGCCACCCTGAACATGAAGCTTTCTATGCCTTCCTACATCTCTTTGTCTTCAGGGCCGGCGGATGCGCATCCTGCGATGGTCCCCAGCACGGGGACTATCCTGTCGTACACCGCGAACTCCAGCTCAAGGCTCCCTTCGCATGCGTCTATGGCCGATAGCAGCCGCTCCAGGCCCATGTCCCTGTCGAGGCAGATCCTCACGGCGTACAGGGAGGCCGTCATCTCTGCGAGGGTCTCGGACGTCCTGTAGGCGTCCATGGCCTTGCGAAGCGTGTCGTCTGTGCGGTCTTTCACCAATCCGCGGAGGCCGACCATGAAGGGGTCGTCCGAGAGCTTGCGGTAGAGCCTCCCGTTGGGGCCTTCGACCAGGATGTCGCGCGCGCCTTTTATGTCGACGGCGCCGTCGATCCCGCAGGCCAGCGCCATGGCTCTGCAGAACGGGCTCCCGTCGGCCATGACCGCCTCGGCTACGTCTCTGTCCGATTCCGCCGGCTCCGACAGCGCCGCCATCAGGGCTAGGCAGTCGGCAGCCTCCTGCTCGGAGCCTTTCTTCCGAGAGACGAGCTCGCTGTGCCTCTTCATCCCTCCGCAGTCAACGTAGTCGTAGAGGGACCGTTCCGGCAGGCTGTCGTTCGTCATCTTGTCCATGGACCCCGTCAGCGGGAAGTAGGTTCCCCTTCCGCCCAGGAAGTATTCGGGAGTCTTTCCGGGCTTGGATATCCTTCCGAGATACCCTGTCAGGGAATCGCCGTCTATGATCACGACCGAATCCAGGGCGCGGCATCCTTCGAAGGCGGTAGGGTCGACGTTGGCTACAGGCATCGTCACCGTCTGCAGGCGGCGGCAGCCTTTGAACGCCTCCCTGCATATGCGCCTCAGGCTTGGCGGGAGAACGACTTCTTCCACCATCGATGCCGAGAATGCGAAATCGCCTACGGATCTGACCTTGAACGTCTCCCCATTCGCAGATACCGTTTCCGGAACGTATGCGAAGCGTCTTCCTTTTCCGCAAGAGATCACCTCTGCGATGCCGTCCTCGCAATCGAACTCGACCCCTTCCGTCTTGACGATGCGCCTCATTCCGTCCGAGTAATCGGCGGGAGGTTGATAGCGTTGTCGGGGCTGCTTCGGTGCTCGGGTGTCGTTGCGTCGCATATACCCAGATTCCGATGATGACGAGGCTGTCCAATACGTCGAGAGAATCAGCAAGGGCACGGAAGGCGGTTCTGAAATGTATTCTGTGAGCGCGCTGACGCATTCGACGAACATAAACAGCGCTATCAGCATGGCAGGGTACGCCCCCATGTGCCTTCTCCGATATAGGTCAGGGCGGAGAGGATCTAGGGGACCGCGCCGAAAACCAGCGCTACGCTGGTATAGCCGGAGCCGTTCCAGGGCTGGATTGCATGAAGATCGCCCTGGGCGCTATCTGGAGAAGGTCCTGTGTCACGGCGCATCCTGCAGAGACGTGGAAGCTGCGGAGAATCTCGTCTGGCTCTGCGACAAATAAGGGTGTGACAAGCTGGACGAGATGGTCCTGTCCGGGATCGAGAGCAGGATTCGCGGTCCGTGAACCGTTCCGCTTCAGTTATCGCCGTTGCGGGACCTTCGGTAGCATCGGCATAAACTTCAAACGCTGGCCGTCCGAGTACAGGACTGTGGATCGAAAGTGCCTGTTCAGATGCGTCCCGATGAAGGCCGAGAGCAATGTGGCTGACATCTTCGAGAACAGGAACTTTCTGATGACGGGTCAAGGGCCTTGTGGATTTCTGCAAGACGATGGACGGCGCGGTAGTGATGCTCAGGGTCATGGCGAGGGGCCTAAGCTGTCCAAGGCCCTCGTTCCAGGAGCTCCGAGAGGGGAAGGCTGTCCAGATAGTCGTCTATCATATGGTCCAGCCTCTCCCAGACCTTCCGGGTCTTGCACGTCTCCGAGCGGGGGCACTCGAACCCTCCCTCTAGGCATGCCACTGGGACCATGCTGCCTTCCGAGGCTCTGAGGACCTCCCCCACGCTGTACTCGTCGATGTCTTTGGACAGCATGTACCCTCCGCCTTTCCCTTGGACGGCTGAGACCAGGCCGGCCTTGACGAGGTTGGGCATGATCGCCTCCATGTACTTCAGTGAGATGTCCTGCCTCTCGGCTATCTCTTTCAGAGGCACGTAATTGCCTCCGCTGTTCTCGGCCAGGTCGAGCATCATGCGCAGCGCATACCTTCCTTTGGTGGAGACCAGATATCCCATGTCATCCCTCGGTCGTCGCCTTCGTGGCACGCAGGACGAGCCTATGCCGTGCCCTTGAGCCGGTGCGCGCCTGCCCAGGCATCGGCAGCGCGATATTTAATATTGCCTACAAAACTGATAGGTAATTAACCTCTGCTTAGGCCCAGCGCCTCCAGATAAGCCTTGACCTTCCATGCCATGCACAGGGGGACGAACGAGAACCCGTCCTTTCCGAGCTTGACGTTCTTCCTGGAGAGCACCAGGGCGGCTTTTGGAGCGTACCTGTCGCAATAGACTTCCAATGACACCGGCCTCCCGACCTTCCCGGATTTCACTTCCACGGGCACCAGGTCGCTTCCGAGCCTTATCTGGAAGTCCACTTCCGCATCGCCTTTGCGGTTGGCCCAGAAGAAAGCGTCGCCCTCGATGTCCAGAGACGACGTCATCTGGTTCAGCGCGTAGTTCTCTGCCAAGGCGCCGCGGATGTCCGACGTCCTGTCGTCCGCAGGGTTCAGCATAGGCGCGGTGACGTCGGCCATGCACGAAAGGAGGCCCACGTCCGGCAGGTACAGCTTGTAGTGTACCCCGCCTCTGGGGTTCTGGGGGACGGAGTCGTCGTTCACCTCCCAGACGCGTTTGACCAGGTCGGCATCCAGGAGCCATTGGATAGGGTCCGCCAGGGTCCTGCTCGTGCCTCCCGCCTTCTTCAGGACGAACCTGTCCCCCGCCTCGGCCGCCTGATGCGCTACGGAATCCCAGAGCGCTGTGATCCGCTGGTAGTCGTGCCTGCAGTACTTTCCCATGTCCTCTTTGAACGAACGGATGATGTCGTTCTGCACTTTTCTCACCTCCTCCATGCTCTCGGTGTCTATCCAGGTCTGCACGGATTCGGGCATCCCGCCTACCAGGAGGTATTCCCGGTATCTCGTCTCCAGGCGCTCTTCGAGCCATCCCGGCAGCTCTTCGCAGGGAGAGAGGCCGTCCATCATGCCGAACAGCTCTTCTCCCTCCGTCGCTAGGACGAATTCCCCGAAGTCCATCGGCCACATCCTCATGAAGCTGACCTTTCCCACGGGGAACGAAGTCTCATGCTGGCAGGCATCATTCTGGGCCTCTTTCTTCTTCCGGTCGGCCAGCGCCAGCCCGAGCAGCGATCCGGCGCAGATGATGTGTTGGTCCGGCAATTCTTGGCAGAAGTATTTGAGGGACGACAGCGCCGCATAGCAGTTCTGGACCTCGTCCAGGACGATCAGGGTCCTCTCGGTTATGCTCTTCCCGCATGCGGCAGAAAGCTCCTTCGTTATGCGAGCGGGGTCGAGATCCCTGAATATGTCTCCGAGCTGAGGGTTGCGTTCGAAATCGAAGTAAGCCAGGTCATCGTAGTGGCTTTTGCCGAATTCCTTCAGGATGTAGGTCTTCCCGCACTGCCGCATTCCCAGCAGTACAAGCGGCTTCCTTCTGTCGGATTCCTTCCATGCAAGCAGCTTCGCTTCGACCGCTCTTCTCATGCATATGCAATCGTCTTGATCGTATTTCATTCTATTTTTTGGGGGGCTAAAAGTGGAACAAATACATTTTTTTGGGGGGCTAAAAATGGCAAGAGACACTATTGAAAGCAATCTGCTAAATTGTAATGATAGGAACCAACGCAATCTACGCTGAGAATCGTGCCTCTAAAAACCTATCTTGATAATAGGTAATCGATTTATAATATGCTCCGCTATATGCATTCGAGAGAGCTATGCCGATAAACATTCCTGACGGCCTCCCTGCGATGAAGGTCCTCGAGGACGAGAACATATTCGTCATGAGCGAGACGCGGGCACGGACCCAAGACATAAGGCCCCTGAGGATCGCCATACTGAATCTTATGCCCACCAAGATAGAGACCGAGATCCAGATAATGAGGCTCCTCAGCAACACCCCGCTCCAGATAGATGTCACCCTCGTGGTCCCGTCCACGCACGAGTCCAAGAACACCTCCCGCGACTACCTGTCCAGGTTCTACAAGGGGTTCTCGGAGATCGAAGGGGACAACTTCGACGGCATGATCATCACAGGGGCCCCTTTGGAGGACATCGACTTCAAGCGGGTCGACTACTGGGAGGAGATGTGCAGGATAATGGACTGGACCAGGTCCCACGCCACGACGACGATGTACATCTGCTGGGCGTCCCTGGCCGGCATGCATTACCTCTACGGCATAGAGAAGCACATGCTCCCGGGCAAGAAGAGCGGGATATTCGAGTATCGCAATCTCATGGCCAGCGATCCGCTGATGAGGGGCGTAGACGACATCCTGAGGATGCCCCAGTCCAGGTATGCGACCGTCCTTTCGGAAGACGTCGCCAGGTGCCCCCATCTGCATGTGGCGGCCAGGTCCGAGGACGACGACATAGGCATAGTGATTTCCGACGCCGGCGAGGTGTTCATAACCGGGCACATGGAGTACGACGTCAACACCCTGGCCTACGAGTACCAGAGGGACCTGGACCGCGGAATCGATCCCAGGGTGCCGTCAGGCTACTTCCCGGACGACGACCCCAGGTACGACCCCGTCCTCAGCTGGAGGAGCTATTCCATGCTGGTGTTCACCAACTGGCTGAACTACTATGTGTACCAGGCGACTCCCTATGACCTCAGGGAGCTTAACAGGAGGAAGGGACGACGTCGGCCGTCTCCTCCCTCTCACTATAGTGATAAAGAAATCAGGCGATCTGCCACTGCTTCAGGTTGAAAGTGCAGCACTGGACCTTGGAGGAGACTATAGTCCCATCCTTCCAGAGCTTCATGAGGATCGGCTTCAGCTCTTTGACGTATTCCAGGTAAGTGGCGTTGTCTTTGAACTCCTCTGGGCGGAGCTTCTTCACTATGGCGCGGGTGCAGATCATCGGGTTCTCCTCGATGGTTCTGAGCAGCTCTTCCTCAGTAATCTGGTTCATGGGAAGTTAGACTGTTCATTCAGTATTTAAATGTAATATCGGTGTACTCGGATTATGCATCCATGAAGGTTTATGGGCCAGGCAGCTCATCATCAGCTCTAGAACTGCTTGATCTTGGCGCAAAGACTTCGGCGATCAGGATGCTTCTGAGATAACCGCCCTCGTTTATTTACGGCGAGTGTAGCAAGATGCAGCGAAGCTAATCAAATTCAAGGTGTGATGCAAGGGTTCCGCAGCTTGTTGTTTTTTCAGCGTCTTGTTCCAATAGCATGAAACCTTTGTATCGGTTGTTCTCTTCATGCTCGTCCTGTAACATCTTATCTATGAACTTGACAAGGGTATTGAAGTCAGGCGGATCCATGTTCGGATTGGCTTCCAGCATCTTCTCTTCGATCTTGCATGTTTTGACTTTGCAGTCCTTGAGTATATGCTTGACCCATTTCTTGGCGAACGGGTTAAGGGCGCCCATTATAACGAATGGATCTTTCACGCTTTTCAGCGGAGATCTGACTTTGTTGTTATCATAGATGCTGTTCTCGAGGGTGCGGGGATAATGTCTGAGATCCATGATGTAAGGGCGTTCGTCGTCGTATATGCGGTAGAAGCGGACCGGGTTCGATCCTTGCATCCCCTCTTCGCTTATCGACTGGTAATGCCCGAATGCTATGACGTTCCTGAAAGGAAGATCCGGGTATGGCATCGAGGTCCCTGGCGAGTTCAGGCGAGAGACCCCTGCCTCATGGTCTATCGTCTTGCACATCCCTACAAGGCTGAGGGTGGCGTCTTCAAGCTTGATGTCTTCGACTTCGCAGTCAGGAAGGACCGGGGCGTCCGATCTGACGATGTCGGTCATTACATAAGGGTGCAGGATGCAGAACTTCACGAATCCGCACTGTTTTGTATTGCAGATCTCCACCGGCAGGAACGCGCCCTCCCCGCATGCATCGTCGCCAGTCTCGTTCGAGCATATTATGGAGAACAGCTTCGGAAAGCCCATCATGTGTCCTGCAAGATCGCTTCTGCTCCTGTCACTCGGGTTTTTCAGCATCTTCCCTAGTTCATCGATGTCGACCGTGTCTTCGTATTCTTTGAAGCGGCCTTTTTCGAAGAACGTTACCAAAGAATTGGCAATGATGGCGGCTACGACCTCATTCTTCACATCCTGCGCAGAGCCGCTCGCTATCTTGTGGTGCTTCCGGACTGCATACACGGTCCATCCCCTGACCGCCCTTGCTCTTTTCTCGAATCCTTCGATGTCTTCAGGCGTGATGTTTCTTTTGATGTTACGATACATGCACGCCATCGTCAGAGACACTGAGAAGGACGTCCTGTATGCCTCGGACCCTATGGCAGGCGGCCTTCCTGGCACCGAGCCTTTGAAGCGCCGGTTGTATTCGCTCCTTCCGAGGCTGAAGTCCAAGCACACCCACTTGGCTTCGGTCATCGTCATCGTCTCCAAGACTGAACGGGGTCTGTCCCATTCCCCTTCTGCAGTGTCTCTTCATAACCGCTCTGGGGGCCGTTAGTCTGCCTTTGACAGATTCGAGGCTCTATTTCGGCGCGGACTCACGTGCAGATGAATTGACTCCGAACGCTTCTTTCCAGCGCAAGCGCAAGGGGCTGCACAGTCCGGATGCGCTCAGGGTCCGCAGGTTTTTCAGGGCGGTCTGCTCGCCACTCGCAGCAGCATACCATGCGAGTTTCAGAGCGTCTTCGACCGTGGCTTTTTTCCCGATCATGTCCAGGCAGTCCTGTTTTGAGAGTATGTAGTATGCGATTGCCGAGCACGCTTCCGGAAATCCGGAGGCCGCAGAGCAGAGGAACCATTTCATGGACTGGGGGGTTGTGGTCATGTTCAGCGCCACAAGCTCGTTCGCCAGCTCGTATTGGGCGGCAGGATGCCCTTGGACGGCCGCTACCTCAAGCCATCTCATCCGCTCGGAGGCAGGCATCGAAGCGGCTGTCGCGAATATGGCCTCTGGGCTTGCATACTCCTCCGCCATGGCCGTCTCGTTACTTTCGTTCCTGGCGTCCTACAGGGAGCATTCTGCCATGCTGCGAGCCTCGAACCCGATGTTCTTGAGCAACTTCTTATGAAATTCCGGTAGCTCCGGCTGGTCTGCCGTCCATTCGTCCTCTCCATATTCAAGCCATCTGCTGGCCCTGGTTTCGGGAGAGGCTTCGACTGCCCGCATCAGGCGCTCGAACCTGGCGTCCTCCGCCTTTTCGAGCATGATCGAAGCCCGGTCGAGGCTCCAGATTGACATGAGGTCGTCCGCAGATATGCTTTCTGTCAGTCTTTCCGGAGCTACCCTGAACATAAAATCTTCAATGCGCCGCTATGCTATCGTCTCGTCCGGGCCGGCGGAGGCGCATCCTGTTACGGCTCCCAGCACCGGGACGATCCTGTCGTACACTGCGAACTCCAGTTCTCTGCTCCCCTCGCATTTGGCTATAGCCGACAGCATCTGCTCCAGGCCCATGTCTCTATCGAGGCATATCCTAACGGCGCACAGAGAGGCTGTTTTTTCCGGAAGGGTCGTGGACGACCTCCATATTTTCATGGATTCGCGAAGGGATTCGTCGGTGCGTCCTTTGACGACCTCGCGGAGCCGGACCATGAACGGGTCCTTCGAAAGCTTGCGGTAGAGCCTTCCGTTCGGCCCTTTTTCTAGAATCTCGCGGGCCCCTTTCGTATCGAAGGCTCCATCGATGCCGCAAGCCAGAACCATCGCTCTGCTGAACAGGCTCCCTTCGAGAAAGGCCGTCATCGCTATGGTCTCGTCTATCTCTGCAGGGTTAGACAGAACCGCCATCAACACGAGGGCATCAGCCGTCTCCTGTTCGGCGCCCTCCTTCGTGCAGAGGCTTTCGTGGGTTCTGTATGTCGACCCGATGTCCACGTAGTCGTATATGGATCTCTTCGGCAGGCCGCAGCATGGCATATCGTCCGCCGATCCGGCAAGCGGAAGATAGGGGCTACATATGCAGATCCGGTCTTTGGAAGCCTTTCCCAGCCTCGATATCCTCCCCAGATAGCCGGTGAGCCGGCCCTCTTCGACGATTATTACGGAATCCAAGGCGCGACATCCGTCGAACGCGGAGGGATCGACGTTCGCATAGGGCATAGCTACCGTCTGCAGATTGCGGCAGTCCTTGAACGCTTCTTTGCAGATGCACCTTAGGCTCGGAGGCAGCACGATCTTTTCTACTGCAGATCTCGAGAAGGCGAGCTCCCCTATGGAGACTACCTTGAACGATCTCCCCTCCATCGACACCGTTTCTGGAATATATGCGAAGCGCCGACCCTTCCTGAACGAGATCACTTCTGCAGATTCGCCATCGCAATCAAAACCGATGCCGTCGACCTCGATCACATGTTTCATTCCGCTATTGGTAATAGTCTTGGGCATGATAGCGCTGTCAGACATCATTACGCATCATCCAGGTTGGTGGGTAGGCGATCTAGTCGCCTATTCGGAGCAGAATTCCTGACTTTTTTCTTCATGATAAGGGTTTTAGTTTGCCAAACTGAAACGTTCTTTATATGCATTTATGATGAAATGACATGAATAAGCTCATTATTATTGCTGCGATCTGTGCAATAGCAGCAATAGGCGCCGTAGCGGCCGTTCTTCTGTCAGCGGGGGACAGCGATAAAGAGCACAGTGAGAAAGAGTTCAAGGATCCGTATCTTTTGGAGCTGAAAAAAGGGGACTATATCGAATATTCCGGCGACGATCACCACCTTGGTATAAGGATTTCTGAGGTCCTGGAAGGTGGCTGGTACAAACTAGAGGCATATGACGGCGATATGACGGAAGACGCGCGCCTCACAATGAACAGGATCCAGTTCCTGTCCAACATGTACCCGCATATCACTACTAATTGGAACCTTTTCAATTTGCCGGCAGTAGACGAAAGCAAATACGTGGGCGTCTCCCCGATCGACTTCAACGGCAGAACGATTGAATGCAAGGTCTACGGATCTTCCGTCTACACATTCGTAGGAGATTACGGAATCGTGTACGGGCAGGGGGACTCTCCTGACTCTCCTGACATCGTTCTTAAAACTTCGTTGCTGGACGGGTCCAAGCATGGCATAGCTAAGGATCCGTTCTCCAAAGAACTGAAGGTAGGCGATTACATAGAGAAGGGCGTTATTAGCGTAAAATATGACGAGAACGGATTCACAGGGTGCCTAAACAAGGTCGATTTCATGCTTGCATCCTGTATCTTCCCCCTAAATTCCTACGGGGAGTCGAGTGGCAAAAAGGCGATAAGCTTCAACGGAAAAATAATCGATTGCGATCTGTACGATGACGGGCCTTACGGCTACGACTATTATGTCGGAGACTATGGCATCCTGTACAGATCCATCAGCGATACAGGAACATCCAACTTGAGGACTAACCTGGACTTCTCCATCTGAATGCTGGTGTAATAACATGGACGAAGATTATGGAGACGTATTACATGCAGCGGACCGGCTTAAGGTCCTGATGCTCCTAGGTCCCGCTCTGATGGTGCTCGGAGTGTTCCTGGCATGGGTGAGCTTCTGGGGATTCAACATATCCGGATGGTCTTTGTTTACAGATTCCGCAGGATATGGAATATCGTCTGCATATGTTCCCGGATTGATCCTTGCGATAGGCATCTTGGCGCTGATACTCAGGCTGCCGAGGGTCTTGAGAGGGACCGAGATTTCGTTCGAATCCAGTCAAGGATGGTTCATCGCAAGGATCGCGACATACCTGATAGCCATGGCACTGATGTTCGTGTTCTCTGGCGATGTGGACGGAACTGTTGGGTTCGGCTACATCATGTCGTTCTTAGGGATACTGGTGTCGATCGGACGGCCGTTGATAGAGAAGTTCTCTTGATGATTGAAGAAGAATGACATACACTGGGCGTCGCTGATGCCCAGTCCTCTTATTATGGTGAGTACATGGAGAAGAAGTGGATAATTGTGGCCGTGGTCGCTGCGACGATCGCGATTGCTGGAGCTGTCGCATTCCTCATGCTGAGCTCCGATAAAGAGTGGGAGACGACGCCGGATGACTGGCTTTTAGATCGCAGCGTCGGCGTTGGTGATTGGATCGAGTTCGACAACACGGAGTACAAAGTCGTCAGCGTCAGCGGTGACAAGTACGAGGTGAAGGTCTCGAAGGGATACAGCACCTCCTACAAAGACATGACCAAAAAGGAGTTCCTTAGCCTTCTGACCTCCAAGGAGCAGCTCAAAGTCTGGGCGGAAGCGGTCAAGATCGACTACTCCCTCAATTACGAAAAGACCCAGTCGATCAGCACCTATCTCGGCACGAAGGAATGCAAGGTCTACACGGGAACTGCGACCGGTACCGTATTGGGGACCAAGACATCTTTCGATTTCTCGGTTTACATAGGGGCCCATGGCATATGCTATCGCATCGTCGCCAACGGCGTCACTCATGAGATGTCCTCGAGCCTCTGGTTCCCGGGTTCCTGACAGTTCGCACGACTTTCCTAAACAGTTTGAAAACATTTCTGCGGCATGTGCGTCTGTTCGGCTATTGTGATGGCATCTCAAAGGCCGAGCCGGCGCCAAGCCGCTCCGAATGTGATGGCTCGGGCGCCGTCAGTCCCAGAACTGCTTGTTCTTGGCGTACAGGATCTCGGCGTTCAGGATGCTCCTGAGGAACCCGTCCTCGTCTATGTACGGCGTGCGCAGTATGCGTGACGCGGTGTCCGGGCCGATCCCCCTCCCTGCCAGGACCATCGCCGCCCGTCCGCCGTACTCGTTCACGAGGTTGGCGCAGCGGCTCATCCTCATCCGCGCCTTCGCCTCCTCCTTGTCGAGGTCGCGCTTCCTGACCAAGGCGGCAAGGTCCCTGTCGTACTCCTTCAGCACGGCTATCATGCATCCGTCGCATGCGTCGCATCTGAACCTCTTCGGGGCGTCTGCGACCCTGAACCTCCTCTGGCTTCCGCAGTTCATGCAGGTGGCGAACATCACCTCGTCCTCCAGCCTCTTCTTCAGGGCCATCAGGATGGCATGGTCCGCGCGGAGGGGCTGCATCAGCTCCTTGGAGCGCGTTATCCCTTCCAGCCCTATGCGGGACATCGACTGCAGGACGGTCTGGATCTCCCCGGAGGCCATCATGGAGACGACCTTCTCGGTGTTCGGGATGTCCAGGTCCTCCCACAGGACCTTGTCCACGGCCTCCTTGTAGGCGGGGGTCCCCTGGTGTATCTCGAAGAGCTTCCCGAAGTTGATGAAGCGGTGGTCGGCGGTCTTCTCTATGATCCCGAACTTCTTGGCCACGAAGGCGAACCTCCATTTCAGGAAGGTGGAGTTCAGTATCACCATGCGGGCGAGCGCCTCGACCGTCCCCGGCTTTATCGAGACTATAGTCTCTTTGATGGTCTGCCCTTCCACGAAGCGGGGGAGCTCCAGCATCACCCTGTACGGGTCCGCGGTCACTCCGACGCTCTCCCCCAGCCTGGCCGAGAGCAGGGCCCCGTAGATCTTTCCCAGTGTCTCGTTCACGCGGGTCCCGAAGCACGCGTTCACGATAGCCAGGCAGTCCCCCACGTCCACGGTGACTGTCCTGTCGTCCGGCACCACGTGCCTGGGCTCCTGCTCAGCCAGGAACTTCTCTAGGACCATAGCGCAGCCCTCGTCCCCCGGATAGTCGGAGTAGTTGCGGACCCTCCGCATCCTGCCGACCTCCTGGGCGACCTCGAACGGTACGGGGATGTCGGATCCGACCCACGATGGGACCTCCCCCATGTCCCTGACCTCCTCGACCAGTATCTCGTCCTCGCGCATCTCCACCACCCTCCAGGTGCGGCCCTTGGCTATGAACATCGCCTGAGCCTCCTGGAAGGTGGCCACGAAGCTCTCGTCCAGGGTCCCGATGATGGCCCTGGTGCCGATGTCGCGTACCTTGTACGTGCGCTCGTCCGGTATCATCGAGATGTTGCTGTAGAAGTAGTCCATCCCCTTCTTGGAGCGCTTGAACCTCTCCCCGTCGTCGAATACCATCCTGATGGACTTCAGCTGCTCCAGGACGTCCTCCATGTCGCTTCTGGTGAGCGTCCTGAACGGGTAAGCGCCGTGGAACATCTCGAACGCGGCGTCTTTGCTTATCGGCCCGGACATGGTCATCGCCACGAGCTGGTTCGCCACGACGGACAGCGGCGAGGGCCTCCCCGAATGGTCCTCCAGCTCCTTGGAGGAGCATCTGCGCGCTATCACCAGGGCCTCCGCCACCTCGTCCGGGGCGGTAGCGATTATCTTCGCCCTTATCTTCTCGCCTATCTTGTGCCCCGCTCTTCCCGCGCGCTGTATCATGCGGGAGACCTTCCTGGGGGAGTTGTACTGGACCACCATGTCGGTGGACCCCACGTCGATCCCGAGCTCCAGCGAGGAGGTGCATATCAGCGTCCTGAGCTCGCCCCTCTTGAAGCGGTCCTCCATCTCCATCCTGGTCTCCTTCGACAGGGACCCATGGTGGACCTCGACGGATATGCTCTCGTCCCAGGCGTGGTAGCGCGAGGCCAGCCATTCCGCCGTCTCCCTGGTGTTCACGAAGAACAGGGTGGACCTCCCGCTCTCCATTATGCTCCTCGCCCTCTTCATCACGGCGATTATCTCCGGGTCGCCCTGGAGCCTGTCGCGCAGCCTGGCGTCCTCCTCGTCCGGGGACGGGCTCTCCACGTCGATCTCGAAGTCGCGATGGGTGTCGTGCTTGCGGATGGATACCCTCCTCCCCCTTCCGCCGAGGAACATCGCCGTCGCCTCGGCGTCCCCGACGGTTGCGGAGAGCCCTATCCTCCGGTAATCGCCTGCTATGGTGCCGAGCCTCTCCAGCGCGACGCTGAGCTGGGCGCCCCTCTCCGTGTCGGCCAGCTCGTGGATCTCGTCCACCACCACCCAACTTACGGCGGCCAGGTGCTTCGCCAGCCTCTTCCCGGTGAACAGGACCTGCAGCGTCTCGGGCGTCGTGATGAGGATCTCCGGCGGGTCCTCGGACTGCCTGGCCCTCTCGTACTGGGTGGTGTCGCCGTGCCTCACCCCGACTTTTATCCCGAGGGCGCGGCCGTAGTCCTCCATCCTCCTGAGCATGTCCCTGTTGAGGGCGCGGAGAGGGGTGATGTACAGGCACCTGAACCCTTTCGGCCCGCCCTTGTCGCGGAAGATCATGTCCAGGACAGGCAGCATGGCGGCCTCGGTCTTGCCGATCCCGGTGGGCGCAACTATCAGTATGTGCTCCCCTCCCAGGATGCGGGGGATGGAGTCCTCCTGGGGAGGCGTGGGCGACAGTATGCCCTTCTCGGCCAGAACGGACCTGAGCTCGGGCGACAGAAGATCGAAGGACATGAAGAAAGGCCCCCGGGGAGAAGCCCCCGAGGGATTTATGAATCACTCCTTGGGCGCTTCGACCTTGGGAGCGGTGACTTCCAGGAGAACCTGGGACAGGTCCATGACCTTGATGCTGGACCCCAGCTTCTTCGCTCCCTGGGTGAGGTTGAGCACGCAGAACGGGCAGCAGGTGATGAGGACGTCGGCCCCGGTGGCCTCGGCGTCCCTTATCCTCTCCATGGCGATTGCGGTGGCGAAGTCGTTGAACTGGCTCTTGTACCCTCCTCCGGCTCCGCAGCACCTGGAGTTCTCCCTGGACCTTTCCATCTCGACCAGCTCGACCCCTTTGATCTTCTTGATGACGTTCCTTGGGGCGTCGAAGACCCCGGAGTGCCTCCCGAGGTGACAGGGGTCGTGGTACGTGACCTTGTGGTTGAACTCGTTGTTGAGGGGCAGCTTCCTGGCGTTGATCAGCCTCTCCACGTACTGGGAGAAGTGGTAGACGTTCTGCCCGACCTTGGCGTAGAACCTTCCGAAGTCCGAGGAGACGGTCTTGTAGCATCCGGAGCAGGTCATGACCATGTCCTTCGCTCCCATGCCGTCGGCCTTCTCGACCACGGTCTCGGAGCACTCGAGGGACTCGTTGAGGTTCCCGGTCCTTATGAGCGGGGAGGAGCAGCAGTACTCCTTGTCGCCGAGGCAGTTCATCTTGACTCCGGCGCGGCTGAGGACGGTGACGCCGGCCTGGGCGATGTGCTGCATCCTGTACGACCCGGTGCATCCTGCGAAGAATATGGCGTCGGGGACCTCCGCCCTCTCGACGTCCGCAGGCCACCAGGCGTCCCTCTTGGACGGGGGCTCGCCGTACGGGTTGTGGTACTTGTTGATCTTCTCTCCCATCCCCTTGTGGGCGGAGAGGGGTCCGGCGCCGTTCTTGACCAGCCAGGCCCTCATGTCCTCCCAGAGCTCGATCAGGTCGATCTGGGCATGGCAGACGACCTCGCAGTTCCCGCACCCGGTGCACTTGTACATCGCGTCCACGAAGTCGGGGGAGAGCTCGATCTTCCTCCCGAGCATCTTGTCCACGGCGTCCAGGCCGTTGGTGTCGATCTGCCTGATGTAGTAGATCTTCCCTCTGGGGGTGACGGATTCCCAGGGGGTCTGGTTGTGGGCTTCGCACACGTCTATGCAGTATCCGCACTGAAGGCACTGGGTGAGCGCTTTCTGGACGCGGGGCAGGCTGAATTTGCTCAATTGCATCGTCGATACCTCCGGAATCAGTGGCAATCCCGGTAATGGGGATTCCACAGGTTGTCCGTATATAATGGTTATAGCGGGAAGGCAGGCTACCGCCGTCCGCATCGCTGGATTAATGAGAATAAATGAGATTAACTAGGAGCTCGTTCCATGATCATGGGCGGAGTCGGGACGTACTACGACTGGACAGGGAACGTCATCTCGGACGCGGACGTCAGGAGCCTGGATCCCGGGGCCGTGAGGGCGCTGAGGGCGAAGTACGCGCTCCGCTATCCCGAGCAGGCCGACGAGGCTCAGGACTGGGACGCCGCGGTCCTGCTCACCAAGGCGGGGGTCCTCAAGAGGGGGAAGATCACCGTCGCGGCCGCCATACTCCTGGGGAAGGCCTCGGAGAGCCTGGTCCCGCCGTCCGTGCGCATACGCTGGAGGAGCCTGGACGTTGACGGGGCCGTCACGGATTCGAGGGTCTTCGACGGGCCCATGCTGCTGTCCGCGGTGCAGGCCGCCTCCGCCGTTCGGAACTGGTCGGTGGACCTCGGCCCACGCACGGTGAGCGCGTACCGCACGTCCAGCCTCGAGGAGGCCATATTCAACGCCGTGGCGCACCAGGACTACGCCATGGGAGGGACGATAGACGTCATAGAGAGGGACAGGGAGTCGGTGTCGGTCCGCAGCGCTGGGTCGTTCGGCTCGACTCCGCCCGAATCCTACGCCGTGGGGAGGGCGTCTCCGTCGTCCGGCCGCAACCGCTTCCTCCGGGACGCCATGTCCAGGTCAGGCGTCGTCCAGGGGCGCGGATCCGGCATACGCGGGATGTTCCTGTCGCAGGCGTATCGCCATTTCCCTCTCCCGTCGTACCATGTCGACGACTCGTTCGTGACCGTCACGTTCCCTGGGACCCGTTACGGGCCTCTTCCGAGGATCATGGACTCGTGCGACGGCCTGGGGCTGGAGACTATAGTCGACCTGGACAGGGTCTGCTCGGGGAGGTTCCTTCCGGAGAGGAGGATGAAGGCGCTGATAGAGGCCGGCCTCGTGGACACCCGCGGAGGGGTCCCGTGCCCGGCGGTCGGCCTCGCCGAGTCCCGCCGCATGACCGACAGGGAGGCGGTGCTGGAGCTCCTGCGCTCCGGTCCAGCGTCCCGCTCCGACGTGGCCCGCCTTCTGGAGTCGAGGGCGGCCAGGCCGTTGACCAAGGAGCAGGTGTCGGTGAAGGCGACGAACCTCCTCCAGTCGATGAGGAAGGAAGGGCTCGTGGTGAAGTCCGGGGGGAGCACGAGGTCGGCGGCCTACTCCCTCCCGGGGACCGACGGGGAGCGAAGACGAGGCCCGCGATGCTCTCTGCATCCGAAAGCGACCCTACATTATGGACTATAGTCTCCTCATATTTCGAGCATCGTCGCACGGCGCGTTTCTTACCGGGCGGCGGCCGGTCGTCACCTCGTAATAGAGACAAAATACTTGCACGTGCATTCGCACCGCATGACAGGGAATGGGAATGCATCTTCAGTGGAATCATGGCTTCTTGACGGGGACGGGAAGGGCACAGAGATGTCCGCGCGTCTAAAGGCTAGGATGGCAGCCGGGCTCAGGATCCCTTCCAATGACAGGAGCGCGGTGTTGCTTCTCAAGAATAAGGCCGAGAACGGGGACGTGGACGCTCAGTGCCTCCTCGGGCTCGTCTTCGAGCACGGGCTGGGGGAGCGCGCGTCCTACCGCAAGGCTCTCAGATGGTACGGGATGGCCGCCGACGCCGGCGACGGTTTCGCCAGGAAGGCCGCAGGGATCCTGTGCTCTTATCTCATCGACAACGACGAGTCCGACGAGACGGACTACTGCGAGCTTGGCGCGAAATACGGCAATACGGATTGCATCCTGAAACTGGGGCTGCGGTTCGAGGGGGAAGGCACTGAAGAGTCCTTGAAGAGGGCCGTCGAGCTGTACGGCGAAGCAGCCGATCTGGGCGACCCTAGGGGTTTCCGCTGCTTGGGTTACCTCTACGAGAACGGCAAGGGCGTGGAGAGGTCCTACGAGAGGGCCGCGGAATGCTACGGAAGGGCCGCCGAGATGGGATACGAAGTGGCCCAGTGCGACCTGGGCTACATGTACGAGCACGGCATGGGGGTCGAGCAGTCCTACAAGAAAGCCTTCGAGCTCTATTCCGAATCGGCCTCCAAGGAGTATCCCAGGGCGTTGAACAACCTCGGCCTGCTGTACTACAAGGGGGCGGGGACGGAGAAGTCCTACGAGAAGGCCTTCGAGCTGTTCACGAAGGCGGCCGAGGGCGGAGACGTCGATGCCGTGAACAACATCGGGATGATGTACGAGTTCGGTATGGGGACCGACCAGTCCTACGAGGAGGCCTTCAGCCGGTTCAGCGAAGCCTCGGAGCGGGGGAACGTCGTGGCCAGGCGCAACCTCGGGTCCATGTACAGGAAAGGCGAGGGCGTGGAGAGGTCCTACGAGAAGGCCATGGAGCTCTTTAAAGACGCCGCAGAGAAGGGCGACGTCCCGTCCGAGTACTACCTCGGATGCATGTACCTCGAAGGCGAGGGCGTGGAGAAGTCCGTCGAAGAGGCGATGGAATGGTTCGGGAAGGCGGCGGACGGCGGAGACGAGGATGCATGCTTCGAGCTGGCCTTGCTTTATTATAACGGCGAGGGCGTGGAGAGGTCCTACGAGAAGGCGGCCGAATGGTACGGGAAAGGGGCCGAGCTCGGAGACATGGACTCGCAGAACAACCTCGGATCCATGTACAGGAAAGGGGAGGGCGTGGCGCAGTCCTACGAGAAGGCCTTCGAGCTCTACACGAAGGCTGCCGAGCAGGGCCAGACGAACGCCATATTCAACCTGGGCCGGATCTTCTACGACGGGTCCGGAGCGGAGAGGTCCTTCGAGAAGGCCGCCGAATGGTACGGAAAGGGTGCGGATCTGGGGGACAAGAAGTGCCAGAACAACTTGGGGTCCATGTACGAGGACGGAGAGGGCGTGGCGCAGTCCTACGAGAAGGCCTTCGAGCTCTACACGAAGGCGGCCGAGCAGGGCCATGTGAACGCGACCTACAACCTCGGAAGGCTCTACCATTCCGGGTCGGGGGTCGAGCAGTCCTACGAGAAGGCCTTCGAGCTGTTTACGAAGGCCGCCGAGGGCGGAAGCGCGCAGTCTATGTTCTTCCTAGGGTGGATGTATTCCCAAGGCGAGGGCGTGGCGCAGTCGGACGCCGAGGCGTTCAGATGGTACCGGAAATCGGCTGAGATGGGCGACATGGACTCGCAGAACAACCTCGGTTCCATGTACGAGCACGGCCAGGGCGTGGCGCAGTCCTGCGAGAAGGCGGCCGAATGGTACAGGAAGGCGGCCGAGCAGGGGAACAGGGACGCGCAGTTCAACTACGCGGTCATGTGCTACGACGGAAACGGCGTCGAGAAGTCCTTCGAGGAGGCGTTCTCCTGGTTCATGAAGGCCGCGGAGAGCGGGGACGACAGCTCACAGAACAACCTCGGCCACATGTACGAGCACGGCGAGGGCGTGGCCCAGTCCTACGAGAAGGCCGCCGAGTGGTACCTAAAGGCCGCGGAGAGCGGGCATTCGCTGGCACAGTTCCACCTCGGCAGCCTGTACGAGAAGGGCAACGGGGTACGGAGATCGATCGAGGACGCGAAGAAGTGGTACAGGATGTCGGCGGAAGGGGGAGACAGCGACGCGTCGAAGGCCCTCGAGAGGATCGACCCTAGGTGGAAGGAAAGGATCTCCTCCTGACGGACTATAGTGATTAAAATGCCCGGGCCGAGCGGAAGCCCGGGCTATCCGTGGTCCTGCCTGCGGCGATGTTCCTGGGTTCTGGAGTTTCAACAGGAAGCGTCGTCTTCGCATAATCTTCGCTATCGGCAACGGGCGTGCGTCGTGCTGTTCGATCGTAGGCGCTTTTCAGAGCAACGATTTTAAACCCTGCAGAGCATGGTTGGGTGTATTGTCCAATCAGATATCGCATGCAGACAATTCCAACAGATGCGCTGACAGCAGGCTTCACGTGGCTTACCTTGCGATAAACACGATGAACACATGCTCCATGGTCGCATCTTGCAAGGATCTCGAGTGGGTCGACATCGACATCAGGGTATCCTTTGCGGACTCAAGCTCTCTCGAGAATGACGAGGAGACGTTCTACTCGTTCTTGGACACAGTCAGGGATTCTGATGTCCTCCTGGTGAACTCGCACGGCGATCCTCGCTCGATGACAAAGCTCGATCGCCTGTTGTCCGCAGCTTCAGAGAACGGGTCGCGCGTGATACTGGTGGGCTCGTCGGAAGAGACGGAGGCCAAGTACGCCCCTTTGTCAGGCCTTTCGGACGAGATGAGGCGGGAGATCAGCAAATATGTCCGCAAAGGCGGCGAGAAGAACAACCTGTCTGCGCTCATGTGGCTGTGCAAGAACCTGAAAGGGCACGACGTCCAGATCCCTTCGCTTTCCGTTTCGGTGCAGCAAGGGATATATCTTCCGGGCAAGGGTTTGGTGAAGGACGAGAAGGGGTTCATGTCTACCCTCCCTTCCGACAGGCCGGTAGTGGCGATCATGTTCCATCAGGGGATGTGGCTGGAGGGGAACCTGTCTCCGATAGACGCGCTGGCGGAATCCATTCAGTCCCAGGGCGCGTTCGCATATCCTGTGTTCTACCTGTCCATGGAGGACCGGACGTCCGGCGCCATAGGCGTGGATGCCGTCGTCAAAAGGTACCTGACGAGCAGCAGGAAATCTCTCGTCGATGCGATAGTGGTGGTCGGAGGGTTCTCCCAGGACAGCTTCCGGCGCGGATGCTGCGAGGAGAACGTGTTCTCCCAGACCGATGTTCCCGTGATACAGGCCAACATACTCAACATGTCTCCGGAGACATGGGAGGAGGGCGTGGTGCCGATGAGCGCCTCGATGGTGTCCTGCGCAATCTCGCAGCCGGAGCTGGACGGCCAGATAATCTCAGTGCCGCTATGCTTCTCCAAGGTCGACAGCAGGGGTAACTACCGTTCGACATTCGTGAAGGACAGGGTGGACAGGATCGCGTCCCTGGCAGTGCGCTGGGCGCGCCTTCGCCGCACATCTCCCGATGACCTGAAGGTGGCTGTCGTCCTCAATTCCGACAGGATGTCTCAGGGACGTGCGGGAACAGCGTCGGGGCTGGACTCCTTCGAAAGCCTCAGGAGGCTCCTGATGAGGCTGTCGAAGGAGGGTCTGTATGTGGGCAAGGTCCCGAATAGCAACGACATCTTCAAGCTCCTGATGAGGTCCTCCTGCAACGTTTCAGGGTGGTCGGAAGTTCCCGAAGGCCATCCGGCGATCGGATCTGCCCAGTACAGGTCATGGTTCGAATCCATCCCCTCTCCGCTCAGAGAACAGGCGACTCTCCGCTGGGGATCTCCGCCGGAATCCGGATTGCTGCCGATCCCGGGAGCGATGTTCGGGAACGTGTTCGTCGGGATGGAGCCCGAAGGTTCTGTGGACGTTCACGGTTTCAAAGCCGTCCCGTCGCACGAGTTCTGCGCGTTCTATCTGTGGACCAGGCTCAGTTTCAAGGCGGACGTCGTGGTCCACATGGGCACCCGCGGCACGGTGGAGCACCTCCCGGGGAAGGAGATCGCGTTGTCGTCCGGGTGCTGGCCGGATCTACTGATGGGCTCCGTCCCTAACCTGTACCCTTTCGCGCTGGATGATCCCGGGGAGGGCGAGGTCGCCAAGCGCCGCATCGCATCGGTGCTCATAGGATACCTGGGCCCGCCTATGGTGAGAACTGGCCTATACGGAGACATAGGGGAGATGGATGGCCTCATCCAATCCTATATGGCGTCTAAAGCGTCCATGCAGCCGGAGAAGTCGAGTGTTGCAGGGAGGCGGATATGCGATCTGGCGAGGTCTGCCCACATCCTCCATGACGTCTGTCTGCCGCCAGACCTTTCGGACGAGGCCATCCTGAGGCATCTGGGGGAGATACAGGATTATATCATAGAGGTCAAGAACGCCTGTGTGGATTACGGTCTTCACGTCCTGGGCTCCCTGCCCAAAGGCCGTGCACTCGCATCGCTGGTGCTTGCAGCGACGTCCGACGGAAGAGGTTCCCTCAGCCCTCTGGAGGAGGCGCTGTCTCGCGATGGATCCTCCCAGGACCGTGCCAGGGAGGAGGCGCTGGAGCTCTTGGAGGCGTTCGAGAAGCTCAGGTTCGGCAGGGAGGATTGCGTCGCCCACTGCAATGGCCGCTCATGGTTGCTGCCGGCGGTCGTAGACATTTGCGACAGGGTCTATCCGGCCCTTTGCGGGGTCAGGAACGAGCTCGACATGCTCGTACATGGAATCAGAGGGGGTTTCGTCCCTTCCGGGCCGTCCGGCGCCTTGTCCTCGGGAAGGATGCACGTCCTCCCTACGGGAAGGAACATATGCCTCTCCGACCCGCGCACAGTCCCCACGGAGCTGTCCTGGGAGGTGGGGTCCGAGGCGGTGGAGGCGATGGTCCGTAGGTTCGCCAGGCAGAACGGCAGATATCCCGAGACGGTTGCCGTCGCCCTCAACGCGATAGACGTCCTAGGCCTGGGAGGAGATTGCCTGGCAATGGCCCTGAGGCTCATGGGGGCGAAGCCGGTCAGGGAATCCCCCGACGGGGTCGTCGTTCGTGTCGAGCCCATCCCCTTAGCGGAGTTGGGGCGTCCCAGGATCGACGCGGAGATGATGGCAAGCCCTGTCGCGACGTCCTCGCTCCCCGATGTGGAGAGGCTGATAGGGATGGCCGTGGACGCCGTGTCGGCGCTGGACGAGCCGGATGGGCAGAACGCCGTGAGGAAGCATCTGGAGGAGGACCAGGCGGGGCATGTCCGCGACGGGATGGGGGAGCCAGAGGCTCTCGCCATGGCCAAGCGCAGGGTGTTCGTCGGCGGTCGCGGCACCAGGGTCCCGGACGTCTCGGTAGTGGGCATTTCTGACTCTCTGGGGCCCGATGCCGAGCGGATGGCAAGGGTATGTGCCTCATCGGGCGCAGGATCGGCCGCCATCGGCCAGCGCCCTGTTTCCTCGGAGATAGCGCTGGCTGTGCGCACGAGGGTCCTGAACCCGTCCTGGGTGAAAGGGATGGCGGAGCACGGGGCCGACGGCGCCGGCGAAGTGTCCAGGACCGTCCACGCTCTCCTGACGTGGGCGCTGGGAGCCGGCGCCACAGAAGGATGGATGTTCGAAGAGTCGTTCAGGGTGCTGGTTCTCGACGAGGGAGTCAGAGGCTGGATGGCGGCCTGCAACCCGTTCGCAGTCAAGTCAGTGTGCGAGGACCTCCTGGAGGCTTCCGAAGCCGGATGCTGGGATGCTTCCAGAGGGGACCTGGAGATGCTGAGGGACGTCTGCCTGGAGGCAGAAGGCACGATCGAGGACATCGCGGTCGGATCCCCCGGAAGACCTCGTCGAGGATGTGCATCGCCCCGGACACCCCCAGCAGAGGACGAGGGACGAACCCCATCCTGTGCATGCTGGGGCGGCCGATGTCTATCCCTTTCTCGCACGTTCCCGCTCTCTCTGAAACAGCAGCGAAGTCGCCGTCGGCGAACAGGAACCTGACACGTGCGCTCGCATCCCCATCCATGGCGTCTTCGCAGCCGATTTCTTCCAGGAACCTCTCGATCTTTTCCTTGTATGGTTGGAACGCCCCGTCCTCCAGGACGATCGCCTCGGGGATCATGCGGAGGTAGGAGTGGAGCCACCTGGACAGCGGCAATGCCACGGACGAGTCCGCGACGCAGGAGAACCTGTAGAACTCCGTCCTCTTGGAGTAGACCGAGGCGGAGATCGCTGCGTACGCCCTCCTCCTGCCCTTCTCTATCTTCTCCATGACGGGCCTAGGGTCCTTCCCGGTAGCTTCCGCCACGGCCCTTATCCATCCTTCGTACGCGTCGAACCCCACCGGCGCGCCGCCTTCGAAGGAGATCGCCGGTATGCCGTACGAGTCCCGGTAGAACTCGGCGGTCCTGCGGCAGTACTCCGTCTGGACCACGATGTTGAACTCGGCCTCGACGGAGGACTCGACCAGCCTGGTGTCGCATCCGGCGCCAGGAGAGCAGATGACCTCCAGCCCCATGGACCTCAGGTCCGACTCCAGCTCGTCGAGGGCGTCCCTCCAGTCGTTGGACGTCACCGGGACCCCCAGTATGTTGACGGCGCCGCGGCGGGCCCTCCTCTTTTCCGGCATCATCCATTCCAGTATCGTCCTGACGGTATGGTCGTAGCTGGGAGCGAACGGCTGCGAGATGAGCGACTCCTCGATGGCCAGCGCCCTGTCGGAGCACCCTGCATCCGCGATGAAGTCGGAGACGCGGTCTCCGATGAGCGAGGCGCCGGGCGACTGCACGAACACGAAGAACCCTTCCGGATCGGACTCGCAGACCAGAGGGATGCAGTCCCTGAGCTTGTCCTCCGTCCCGTAGATGTAGTCGTTCTCGTCCACGAAAGTGCATGGGAGCCTCGGCATTCCGAAGAAGTACATCCCTGCGAACCTCTCGTGGTCTCCCGGCTCGGCGCGGGGAACGCACTGGGAGGACAGGAACCCGTGGTAGTTCCTGCATCCTCCCGGGCCATGCAGCACCGCATGCCCGTCGGCGAAGCTTTCCACTGCCAGGAGCGCTCCTGCGAAACCGTCCATGGCTATCCTTTTCGTCATATCCTCCTCCATCCCTCGGTTCCGGGGACTCTCGTGAGGTCCGCGAGCTTCCTGGCATATTCCAGGACGCAGTCTATCCCGGGCCCGGGGCGCGAGTAAAGCATGAAGCGCTGGCCCTCGGGGACCACGAGCATGCTGTCCGAGAGTACTGCATAGGGCCTCTCCCTCTCGATATCCTCTTTGAGCGCCTCTATCCCGTAACCGTCCACGAACGTGACGGACCCTTCGAACCTGGATCTGCGCGCATCCCTCGGCCGAGCGCGCCCAGGGCCCACGCCCACGAGAATGATCCGGGCCCCGATGTCGTCCAGGACCTCCAGCAGCCAGTCGATGTCCTGGGTGAACTTGTCCATCACGATGACGCTCCTGCCCCCGAAGCGCTCCCTGTGCCTTACCATCTCCGAGCGGTACTTCTCCTCTGCGGCGTACAGGACATCTATCGCAGTCGTGCGGTCTCCTGTGCGCTCCGCGATGCGCTCCGCGAAGGACCTGTATCCGCTCATGCCCACCGGGACCATCCCGTGCTCCACGCGGATTCCGAGCCTTCTCTCGATGATGCGGGACACGGCGTTGGCGGCCCGGTCTTCGGCGGCAGAGACCGTCAGCCCGGCGCGGCGGAAGCCCCGGATGTCGTCTATAGAGGTCTCATGCATGAAGCGGCAGTTCACCCTCATCCCGAACGGGCGGAAAAGGTCCGCCACGTCGCTCTCGCACTCCCCCTGCCTGAAGAAGTACCTCTCCCCGATCACGTTCACAGCCATCGGGTCCGGCTCGAAGCCGTCTTCTACGAGGTCCATGAGCATGTCCGCGGTCGCAGCGTAGCCCTCGTCCCATTCGCCTATGATGTTGCCGTCCGCCATCACAGCCCTGACGAAGGCTTCCGGATGGTCCCTGCCGACGGAACGCACGATGTCCTCCACATCGTCGCCGATGATCCCGGAGACGCAGGAGGTCACCACGAAGACGTACCTGGTACCGGAGTTTATCTCGTCCAGGATCGCGGTGCGCAGAAGGTCGCCGCCGCCGAACACCGAGACGGAGTCGTCCATGCCGGTGCATCTCAGTCTGGACGAGCAAGGGGCCAGCAGGGCTTTCGATTCGGCGTCGGTCATGTCCCTGGAGGCCGCCATTATGTGGGCGCAGCTGCGCGGCCCGTGCAGGATGGTGGCCGTTCCTTCGAGGAACAGCAGGGGATATACGGATCCCGCCGCCCCGCAAGAGTGGACTATCTTTTTCTCGGTCCCGGCGCCAGCCCTCCTGCGGGCCGTATGTCGGCACTGGCACGATCCGGGGGAGACCGTGTTGCAGGGGGATATGGGGAGCATCCTGGCGTATTGGAACAGCCCTTCGGAGTCCAGAGGCCTTGGATGGTATAGCTCGGCCCTCCCTTCCGAGATGCGGACGATGCGTTCCGCTATCCGGCGAAGGCTGGAAGCGGCTTCCGAGTCGGGGAACAGCTGCGCCACGGTGGCATGCCCGGATTCGGCGGACGAGAACAGACGGTCCCTCGGTATGACCGACACTATCGGGAGCCCTACGGCGTCGGCGAAGCGCTTCACCGCGTCGTACTCGCCGGCATCCCCTCTGCTGTTGAGTATGACCCCGGCCACCCTGGGCCGGCCGTCGTCGAAGTTGCGCAGCCCCTTCAGGATGTTGTTCGCAGCGTATACGGACATGAACTCCCCTGACGTCACCAGGAATACCGCGTCGGAGTACTCGCTGCGGAGAGGGACGGCGAACCCCCCGCAGACCACGTCCCCCAGGACATCGTACAGCTTCACGTCCGTCGGGAGCTTGTCGATCCCCAGCTTCCTGAGCGTGTCGAACGTGGTCAGGATCCCTCTTCCGGCGCAGCCGATCCCGGGCTCCGGGCCGCCCGCCTCCACGCATTTCACGCCGTTGGCGCCGTCCGCGACGACGTCTTCCAGCCTGCGGTCGTAGGGGGCCGTGTCCCTGATGTACTCCAGCACGGTCCTCTGCTCCCTTCCACCGAGGAGGAGGCGCGTGGAGTCGTGCTTCGGGTCGCATCCTATCTGGAGAACCTTCTTTCCCATGCCGGCGAGCATGTAGGAGACGTTGGCCGAAACCGTGCTCTTCCCTATCCCGCCCTTTCCGTAAACAGCTACCTGTATCATCTAGTCATCCTCGATCGTCGTTCATGGCCATCGTCACCGAGCGCTCTATGTATTCCGCGTTGAGGTCCTCCAGCCTGAGGTAGGTCCCGTTCAGGGCCCTGCACAGCTCCAGCGCAAGCCCGAAGCGGAGCCTCCCAGCCTCGGTGTCTATCACGATGAAGCGCGTCCCCGTGCGGGACAGCGAGCCCGCGGTGGCCAGCATCTCGTCCACAGGGGTGATCCCGGGCGTGCAGGAGACGTTGCATCTGCCGTCGGAGAGGATGACCATGACGGGATGGAACCCGCCCTTGGCGCTGTCCTTCAGGATCTCGTGGCCTTTTATCAGTCCCTGTGTCAAGGGCGTGCGGCCGCCGGTGGGGATCTCCTGGAGGACATGATACGCCTTCAGGGTGCTCTTCGTGAGCGGGAGTATCTCCTCGCAGCGGTCGACGCGGAACACCGCCATCCCTATCCTGTCCCTCTTCTGGTAGGCGTCCCTGAGCATGGACAGTATCGCGCCCTTCACCGCCACCATGCGCTTCTGAGCCCCTATGGACCCGCTTCCGTCCACCAGGAACAGTATGTCGTTTCCCTGCCTTCTCTCGCGAACCTTTTCCCTCAGATCCTCCTTCCTGAGGACTATCGCCAGCTCCGAATGGTCGCGCAGGACCTGGTACGGAGCGGCCGCTCTGATGCTGGCGCACAGGGCGACGTCGGTGACCTTTCCCCTGGGTATGCGGTATCCGATGCATCTGCCCGAAGAATCCTCTCTCTTGGAGCTGCTCCTGCGACCGGATGCGCCTTTCTCGAGCTTCTCCTCGTTCTTCGGCATGTAGTCGATGACTTTGAACGCGTCTCCGACGTCGAAGACCTGTTCCCTCAGGTCCTCGGGGTCTTCTGGAGGGGGAAGCTCGGGAGGCTCGCTGTCGCCTTCGCTGTCGCCTTCCCGGTCATCCTCCGAGGGGCTCCCGTCGTTCTCCGGGGGGTCGTCGTCCCTGTCCTCGGAGCCTTCCTGGTCGTCCTCATCCGGAGGAGGCTCGGGCGGCCGCTCCTGAGGAGGCGGGGAGGAGTCGTTGCGCCTGTGCTCCAAGCAGATCGCAGCCGCTACCTTGAGGTCGTCCAGATTGGCGGTGTCCCTGCCGTCCAGAGCTGCCAGCGCGCATGCGGCGTTCATAACGGAGATGTCTCCTCTGTGCCCGGAGACGCTGAGCTGGTTGCAGACCTCGGAGATCGCCTCGCAGTACCCGTCCGGCACTCTCGTGAATCTGGCTCTCTTTCTGGCCTCGGTTACGGAGCCCTCGGCATCGGCCGTCCTGCCCGCATACTCCTTTACAAACTCGGACGGGCTTCTGTCGAAGCGGAGGCGACGAATCGCGAGCTCCGTCCTGAGGGCCTCGTCATCTATCGTGGACAGGAATACGCAAATGTCGAACCGGTCCAGGAGGTGGTCGGACAGGCTTCCCTCCTCGGGGTCCATCGTAGCCACGAACAGGAACCTGGTGTCGAACGAGTCCGATATGCCTTCCCTCTCTACGGAGTATGCGCCGTCTTCGGCGGCATTCAGCACCTGATGGACGATGTGCTCTGACATGAGGTTCACGTTGTCGGCGAAGAGGATGTTCCCGTCAGCCCTCTGGAGGACGTTCCTGACCATGGTCTTGCGCCCCGTCCCGAGGGTCTTCTCGACGTCCATGCCTCCGAACACCTGGTCCTCCGTGCATCCTACGGGCAGGTTCACCATGACCCTCCCGCCCGACACGGATTGCATGGAGCGGGCGAGCACGGACTTCCCGGTTCCTCTGGCCCCGCAGACGAGGACGGAGTGGATGTCGGCAGAGGACAGGGCGACCATGATCGCTTTCCTCGCCAGGTCGTTCCCTACGAACGCCGGAAACGGGTATCTCAGTTCGTCCCGAAGGATTCCTTCAGCCATGCTTCGAGCTCCCCTGTGTCCAAGCTGGAGTCTTGGAACGGGTTCCTTCTCATGCGATGAGGCATCACGAGCTTCGCTACGTGGGTGACGTCCGACGGCCTGACGTCCTTCCTACCCTGGAGCGCTGCGTAGGCCTCTGCCGCCTTTATGAGGGTGAGGTCCGCGCGATGGCCGTCCACTCCGAGGTGGAGGGAGATCTTCACAGCCGCGCGGACGACGTCCTTGCCGGCTTCTATCCCTCTCAATATGTCCCTGGCGGCGAGTATCCGTTCCCTGATCTCGTCGTTCTGCTCCTTGTAGTCTTTGCAGAACCCCTCCGGGTTCTTCTCGAACTCCATGCGGCGCTGTACGATGCTGGTCCTCATTTCCTCGTCCTTTTCGGAGACGACGTCCACCATGAGGCCGAACCTGTCCAGGAGCTGCGGCCTGAGGTCCCCCTCCTCGGGGTTCATGGTGCCGACCAGGATGAATTTCGATGGATGCGAGTATGATATCCCTTCCCGCTCGATGTAGTTCACGCCCATGGCCGCTGCGTCCAGGAGAAGGTCGACGATGTGGTCGTCCAGGAGGTTCACCTCGTCCACGTACAGTATGTTGCCGTTCGCCTTCGCCAGGACCCCGGGCTCGAACCTCTTCTTTCCCGTGCTGATTGCCGACTCTATGTCCAGCGTTCCCGCGACGCGGTCTTCTGTGGAGCTCAGCGGGAGTTCCACCACTTTCATCGCGCAGACGGTCGAGGGAAGCTCCCCTTGCATCAGCCTCTCCTGGCAGCTGGGACACAATTCCCCGATCCGTTCGGGATCGCATCCGCAGGGGCAGCCTGTGACGACCCTCCTGTCTGGAAGCAGTCCAGCGAGGGCCCTCACCGCTGTGGATTTGGCGGTGCCTTTCTCTCCTCTGATCAGGACTCCCCCGATGAGCGGGTTAATCGTGTTGAGGATGAGGGCTTCCTTCATGTCTTCCTGGCCTACGATGGCTGCGAACGGGTAAGTCGGTCTCTTCATGGCGTTCTTCCTCGCGTTGACTGCGCTTCGGTACTTTCCAATATAAACTCTTCTGGCGTTCGTCTATTTTTTACCTAATATTTTTTATCAATACTCTGATTTCGGCTCAGCTCTTGCCTGTTAAAAGCAAAATATGGTCATATTATCCAACGCATGCGTCTGCGGCCATTTCCGGAGCTGCCCGTCGAAGGCATGGAAACGTGTCTTAAACCCATCGAAGAGAGGATCACGTGCACCTGCTTCTCAGAATACGAGATGCCGAACGCATCCTCTATCGCCGACTGCGCTTCTTTCGTCGTGGAGGGTGATTCCGAGAGAATCCTCTTCAAGATTGACTTCTGTTCGCTGGTGAGGCTGGATTTCCTGCCGCCTTTGAACTCCGGGATGATGGAATCCATCTGAGATCTGTTCCATTCCCTTTGCCAGCGATACCCTGTCTGTACTGTGACCCCTATTATGGAGGATGCCTCCTTGACCGAGAAGTCCTTGTAGCGGAGGTGGATGAATCCGAGTTTCTTCACTGCCCTGCTCACAGTAGGCACGCTGAGGTCTGACGCCCTCAGGCGCTTCATCCCGAGGCTGATGTCTCCGATGGGTACGGACTTGTCGATTTGCTCGTGTGAAGTGTTGGCCACGTCCTGCAATACATTTAGTGTGCTATAATCATAATCGCTCATACGTCGGCAACCAAGGCTTTTCAGAGTTATTGATAACATAAATTAAGTAAAAAATATCGCTGCCACTACAAGTCTTAAATACGGCTATATGGAACCGTGGTGCCGTTGGCAGTGATGTCCAAATAATTCGCTGCCCAAGGTGTGAACATGGATTCCAAAAGCAAGATTATCGTCGCTGTCATAGCAATGGTTGTGATCATCGCGGCTGCAGCGGTCGCTCTCACGATGAACAACGGGGGCAACAGCGATGACAAAGGCAAAGACGTCTCCGTCACCGTCACCGACGGAATCGGAAGGACCGTCACCATCGACAAGACGGACAGGATAACGTCCGCATCGGCAACCGCGACCGCTATGCTCTGCGGCATAGGGCTTTCGTCCCACATCGTCGCGGTCTCGAGCGACAGCGGCGTATACGACGAGGCTCCGAAGATCATCGGGCTCACCGATGACGATTTCCCTAAGGCTATCACTCAGGGAATCGACAGCGGCAAGATAAAGCCTCTCGGCAAGATGTACAACATGTCCGCAGAGACCATCAGCAGCGTCCCCACGGACATCGTGGTGTTCACCGAATACGGGTACTCCCCCGCTACCGGCGAAGCTTTGGACAAGGTGGGGACAAAATATATTGTCCTTGCCAACGAGAAGAGCATCCAGACCGCATACGACAATTTCGACCTCCTGGGCAAGGCGTTCGGGAAGCAGGCGGAGGCGAGCAAGGTCGTCTCCGAGATGAAGGCCACCATCGGAAAGATTTGCTCCTGGTGCAAGGACATTGTGGACAATAAGCGCAGTGGCGACAAAGTGGATGCCGCCCTTCTGATCTCCGCGACATATGCGGCAGGTTCCGAGTATATCGCTGGGACCATCCTTACCGATCTGTATGCAAACAACGTCTTCGCATCCCTTGGAATGTATGGGGTGGTCTCCAAGGAGGCAATCGCAGAGAAGAACCCCGACTCCATCATATTCACCTCTCTCGGAATGGGCGACGGAATTACGGACATACCTGCGTACATCGATGAATTATGCAATGATCCGATCGTCGGCGACACCGGAGCTGCAAAGAACAAGCGTATGTTCGCTACGTCTGGATCCGCAAAGAACTCCATGAGCTACGTGGACCAGGGCACCGTGATGTCCTACGCCATGTGCGCCATGTTCCTGTACAAGGACTATCTCGCATTCAGCGTTCCTTCTGTGCTCGACGGCAGCAATTATTACGATTTGGTCGTTAAGTTCTGGGACCAGGTGAACGGCAAGATCTCCGCCGTCACGGTCACCGACGGCATAGGCAGGACCGTCACCATCGACAAGACGGACAGGATAACGTCCGCGTCCGCCACCGCCACCGCCATGCTGTGCGGCCTGGGGCTGTCGAAGAACCTCGTGGCGGTCTCCAGCGACGACGGCGTCTACGGGGAGGACCCCAGGATC
>JAFYAH010000038.1 GCA_017540825.1 Candidatus Methanomethylophilaceae archaeon
CAGGCTCGTGAAGAGGATCGGCGCCGTAGACGCCGCCGGGTCCAAGAACATCTCCGGCAACATCCAGTCCGACGTCCTGCTGTCCTGGCAGCCCGACCTCGTCATCGGATGGGTCGCCTGGGAGGACGCGAAGCTCGGCTCTGAGAAGTTCTGGAACGACAACGGGTGCAACGTGATGTCCCTGAACACCATGACCTCCAACGACTACAGGACCGTAGAGATGATGAAGGTCGACTACGACAACGTCGGGAAGATCTTCAACGTGTCCGGCAAGACCACCAAGCTCTACAACGACACGGTCAAGGTCATCAACGACATCAAGTCCAAGCTCGACGGCAAGGATACCGTGTACTATGCCCTGGTAGACGGCGCCGTAAACACCGAGAAGGGGACCGTGTGGTGCTACAAGGACACCAACTTCATCGCGTCCGTGCTGAACTCCATCGGGCTGACCAACGCGTTCCCCGACGGAGGGACCGTCTCCCTCGCCAACGTGTACGCCACCATCGGCACCACCGACATAGACCTGATCTTCTTCATCAGCTACGGAGGGGTCACCTACGAGAAGTCCCTCAAGAGCTGGCAGGACGACGCCGACCTCAGCAAGTGCTCCGCGATAAAGAACGGCGACACCTACGACATGAAGCTCAGCTGCTCCTACGGCTCCACGCCCCAGCTGCTAGACGCCATGGAGAAGGTGTACGCTTCTGTGACCAAGATCCTGGAACGCCAAACCGCTTGATCAAAAAAAGGGAGGTCCGGGCCGCGACAGGCTCGGGGCCTCCCCACAACCTTTCAACGAAAGCTGATGGTTCATATGGAGCTGGGCAAGATTACCACTGCAGGACTGTGCCTGATCCTGTTCTTCGTGATGGTGCTGATAACATGCGTATCGGTATTCATCGGCGCTGTAGACATCCCCTTGGAAACAGTCATTCGCATCATGGTCAACAAGATGTTCGGGTATGGGGACATCTCCGATGTTCCCACGTACATGGTGTCCATAGTATGGAGGCTGTATGCCCCCAGGGCGCTGCTAGGCCTCATTGTGGGCGTAGGGCTGGCCATGGTCGGCGTGGTGATGCAAGCCATGGTGCAGAACCCTCTGGCAGACCCGTATATCCTGGGGATATCGTCCGGCGCATCCCTCGGTGCGACTTTCGCCGTGCTGATGGGCGCCACAGTGCTCGCAGGAACGGTTTTCCAGGACTTCGGAATCGAAGCTTTCGCGTTCATCGGGGCCCTCGGCTCCTCCACCCTGGTGTTCATCCTCTCTTCGGTAGGCGGGAAGATGACCACCACGAAGCTCGTGCTGTCAGGAGTCATCATCTCGTGCCTGTGCGGTGCGGTCTCCAACATAATAGTCTACCTGGAGCCTAACGCCGAAGGGATGAGGTCCCTGACCTTCTGGCTGATGGGATCCCTGTCCACGATCGACTTCGAATCGGTGAAGGTGTGCGGAATCGCGGTCGTGATCGGCCTGGTGTTCTTCGCCACCCAGCTCCGCAACCTGAACGCCATGATGCTCGGCGACTCCACTGCTACCACGTTGGGGGTGGACCTCTCCAGGCTGAGGAAGATCTACATCATACTGACCTCGATAGTCATAGCGTTCATCGTCTGCAAGTGCGGGATCATAGGATTCGTGGGTCTGATCATACCGCACATCTCCCGCGGGCTAGTCGGGACCAACCACTGGAAGCTGTTCCCCATATCCATCCTGCTCGGAGCCATATTCATAATGCTGGCGGACATAGTCGCGAGAACCCTGTCCTCATCCGAGATTCCCATAGGGATAATCACCTCCCTCTGCGGAGCGCCGGTGTTCGCTTACATAATGCTCAAGAAATCCTACAGGTTCGGAGGCGGGAACTGATGGACATACAGGTGAAGGACCTCAACGTCTCGGTCTCCAAGCCGAAGAAGAGGATAGTGGAAGCGGCCAGCCTCCACGTGGACGAAGGGGAGTTCGTCGGCCTCCTGGGGCCCAACGGATCCGGGAAGTCCACCCTGCTGATGACCGTGTACCGCACCATGAAGAAGGAGAGCGGGGAGATCGTCCTCGGAGGGGAGCGCCTGGAAGACCTCACCCTCAAGGAGAGCGCCCGCATGATGTCCGTCGTTACCCAGCACAACTACTACAACTTCGACTTCAAGGTCGAAGAGGTCGTCATGATGGGCAGGACCCCTCACAAGAAGACCATGGAGATGGACGACGACAACGACCGCCTCATAGTGGAGGAGGCCCTCAGGAAGGTCAACATGCTCGAGATGAAGGACAGGGACTTCTCGTCCTTGTCCGGAGGGGAGCAGCAGAGGATAATCCTCGCCAGGTCCCTCGCCCAGCAGACCCCCTGCCTAATCCTCGACGAGCCCACAAACCATCTGGACGTGAAGTACCAGCTGGAAGTGCTGGACATAGTGAAGCAGCTGGGCTGCACCGCTCTTTGCGCCCTCCACGACCTGAACCTGGCGGCCCAGTACTGCGACAGGATCTACATCCTTCTCAACGGGAAGATCATAAGGGAAGGGCCTCCGGAGGAAGTCATCACGGAGGACATGATACGGGACGTCTACGGGGTCAGGGCGTCCGTCGACAGGCATCCAAAGACAGGGATGCTGAACGTGGTCTACTATCCCGGCCATGCCAAGAACGACGATGGCAAGGGATGAGCTACTGACCGCTCGTCCCGCCCTCGTCCGTCCGAGCTATGCGTCCCCACTATGCTGCCTATGGGCATAATACATCGGTAAGGGTTCATCCTATGTACTGGGATGCACTAATTTTAAAATATAATTTATGCATGGCAATATTGGATTTAACATCCAAGATGTTGCGATATTGGACTGGATGATCTGAAGCAGGTCGCGTCTGCCCCGTACGCCCGAGCACTCCCCTGGAAAGCAGGAAGGGCCGTGCGAGACCTGATGCAAGTTGCCTTAGAAACTTTCCGATGCTGCATAACGCCCTCGGTTCGTACGCCATTGCCGGGCTCGGTCCCGCCAGCGGCCTTGGAAGCTCGCTCACGAAAAGTCTGCGGGCCTCGCGAGAACATGAGCCGACCGGGAGGAGTTCGAAATGGAATACACCAAAGAAAGAATCGGTAACGTTTCGACCGTGACCCTGATACTCGTTCTCATACTGGTGCTCATCGCCGTCATGATCGTAGCGATATCGATCGGGGTGGTCAACATACCGTTCGAGAAGGTCTGGGGGGTTGTGAGCTACAACGTGGTCCACACCCTCACCGGAATCGAGATCGGGGACCCTAACTTATACGCCAAAGGAGCCACCTACGACATCGTCTGGAACATACGCTCACCGAGGGTGTTCCTCGCGGCGGTCGTCGGCATGTCCCTCGCCCTCGCGGGAGTCGTCATGCAGGCGACGGTCCAGAACCCGCTGGCGGACCCTTACATCCTAGGGATGTCGTCCGGAGCCTCTCTGGGGGCCACGTTCTGCATCGCGACCGGAGCAGCCGCCCTCGGAGGGATGGTCTTGGGACGCTTCACCCTCGCGTTCTTCGCGTTCATCGGGGCGTTCATCTCCGCCATGGCGGTGTTGGCGCTGTCGTCGGCGGGAGGACGGACCACGAGCGTGAAGCTGGTCCTGTCAGGTACGATCATATCCAGCCTGTTCGGGGCGTTCTCCAACCTGATAATCGTGACCGCAGCGGACGCCGAGGAGATACAGGAGCTTACCTACTGGATGCTCGGATCCTTCGCCAGCGCCCAGTGGTACAAGATAGTAGTACCGGCCATCGCCCTGGCGATATGCATAATCTACTTCACCACGCAGTGCCGCCACCTAAACACCATACTTATGGGGGACGAGGTGGCCACGACCCTGGGGATAGACCTCTCCAAGAAGAGGAAGATCTACGTGATAATGACCGCCCTGCTGACCGCCTGCGCCGTCTGCTTCTGCGGAGTGATCGGGTTCGTCGGACTGATGATACCCCATATCGTGAGGGCGATCACTGGCAACAACCATTGGAAGCTGATGCCTCTGAGCGTCCTGGTCGGAGGGGTGTTCATGGTGCTGGCAGACATAGCGGCCCGCACGGTGCTGGGCGGCGCGGAGCTGCCGATAGGCATCATAACAGCAGTCTGCGGAGCCCCGATATTCGCCTACATCATGATCAAAAAGACCTATTCCTTCGCATGAGGTGTCAGGATGATAGACTTAGACTCAGTGGCGATTGCGATAAACAAGAAGATGATCGTCGAGGACGTGGTCATGAACGCCGAGGAAGGACAGTTCGTCGGCATCATCGGGCCCAACGGGAGCGGCAAGAGCACCCTCCTCAAGGCCGTCTACCGCGTCCTGAAGCCGACGCACGGGGCCATATTCATCGACGGGACCGACATCAGGCAGTGCACCCTGAAGGAAAGCGCCCTGAAGACGGCGGTGGTCCCGCAGCACAGCTACAGCAGCTTCGACTTCAAGGTCAAGGACATAGTGCTGATGGGCCGCTCTCCCCACAAGAAGTCGATGGAGTTCGACAACGAGACGGACCTGAACATAGCGGACGAGTGCCTGGAGAAGGTCGGCATGACGGACTTCGCCGACAGGAACTTCTCCTCCCTCTCCGGAGGGGAGCAGCAGCGCATAGTCCTCGCCAGGGCGCTCGCACAGCAGACGAAGTGCATGGTGCTCGACGAGCCCACCAACCACCTGGACGTGAAGTACCAGCTGCAGCTGATGGACGTCGTCAAGTCGCTGGGGGTGACGGTTCTAAGCGCCCTCCACGACCTGAACATTGCCGCCGAGTACTGCGACAAGCTGTACATGATGAAAGGCGGGCACGTCTACACGTACGGGACGCCCGAAGAGGTCCTCACGGCCGAGAACATCAAGAAAGTCTACGACGTCGACGCCGTGGTGGAGGAGAACCCGCACACCGGCAGGCTCTCGATCACCTACATCTCGGACCGCACCAAGCGCATGAGGGCCGCCAAAGAATGAATCCCGCTTACATGGCCATCGGAGCATCGTCGTTCGGACGCTCTGTGGCTCTCAAAGCCGTTATCGAAACCGTTCAGAAACCTGTGTGATACCATGGATAAGAAAATAATGGCGCTGATCGCGGTCGTGGCCGTCGCCATAGTGGCGATAGCCGCCGCGGTCGTGCTGATGAACAACGGCGGGGACAAGCCCAGCGGGCCCTCCCAGCCGGACACGCCGGTCGACACGTACTATCCTGTCACGGTCGACTCCAGCGCGCAGAGCAAGACG
>JAFYAH010000004.1 GCA_017540825.1 Candidatus Methanomethylophilaceae archaeon
AACTGTCGATTGGGGATGCGACTCACCGGTGGGGCCCCCTAGCTGCAGCTATCGGTGGCCGGCACCGGCCATCGCCATTCGCGTGCGTGCGCACGTGCGCGAGTACTATAGAGAACCCTCATTTCATGTCGAGGTTAGGATCTACAACGAAGACAAGGAAGGCGTGAAGTTCGCCGACCTCCCAGACGACTGGGTATGCCCCATGTGCGGGGAGCCCAAATCCGAGTTCTCCCCCGTGGAGTGATCGGCGCCTTTCCGAGACGTGCTCCATGGCCGTCTCGATTATCACTTTCACATGGTCGTCGCAGAGGGAATAGAACACGTTGCGGCCCTCCTTCCTCGACGCCACCAGGTTCGCGTCCTTCAGGACCCTCAGCTGGTGCGAGACGGCCGACTTGTTCATGTCCAGGATCTCGCATATGTCGCAGACGCAGAGCTCCACGGTGTTCAGAGCCAGCAGTATCTTCAAGCGAGTGCTGTCACCGAACAGCTTGAACAGATCGGCGATGTTCCCCGTCGCCCACTCGTTCGGCATGTTCGACCTTGCCAAGGTCACCGCGTCGCCGTGGACCTCGTGGCATTCGCACGACAGCCCGTCCGCGTTCCGCGCCATGTCAGACCTTCCTCATGCGGAAGAGCATGAAGACGAGGACGGCTATCACCGCGACCGCTACCGCTGCGGACGCCGCTCCGAGAACCTCGATGTTCCCGGGGGACAGGACGATCGCGAACGACATCAGCATCAGCACGACGGCCAATACGAACGCCGTTATGACCAGGGGGCTTTTCATCATGCATCGCAATCGCCGGCCATATTCAAGTATTCTCGTATCGGCGTCGAGGCGCCTCTCAAAGTTTAAGCCCAGCACCGCTTTGCATGCCGCATGCAAGACCCGGCGATGCTCTGCCAGAAGGCTTTAGAATGCTTCTCGAAGGATCCGAAGAGGGCTTTGGAGCTGTTCTCGGAGGCGGCCGATGCCGGATATCCCAACGCGTTCTTCGGGATCGCGGAGATGAACATGGCCGGGCTAGCGGGAGACCCGGACCCGGAAGCCGCCGCTGAACTGTACAGGACGGCTGCGGAGGCGGGACACCCACCATCAATGTACAGGCTGGGGATGCTCTGCTCGGGCGCGGCAGGGTTCCCGGAGGACCCGGAGGCTTCGAGGTCGTGGTTCGAGAAGGCAGCCGAATACGGCATGAAGGAGGCGTATCCCGAGATAGCCGAGATGTGCCTCTGCGGATACGGGGGACCGGTGGACCAGGAGAGGGCGTTCGAGCTGTTCCGCCTGAGCGCCGAGTCCGGAGACCCGATGTCGTCGTTCAAGCTGGGCTGCATGTACTCCGACGGCATTGGCACGGAGAAGAACGAGCAGGAGGCGATCCGCATGTTCCGCATCGCCGCCTTCAAAGGAATACCCGAGGCCCAGTTCAAGATGGGCGTCCTGACCCAGGACGGGGCGGTACCCGACGAGGGCATGAGCGCTAAGAAATGGTACGAGGCGGCGGCGGAATCGGGGCTGGCGGCCGCCAAGTTCAACCTGGGCACCCTCTACTACGAAGGCAACGGGGTGGAGAAGGACCCTGCAAAGGCCTTCGCCCTGTACAAGGAGGTCTCCGAGACGGGGGACGGGGACGCCCTCTTCATGGTCGGGAGGATGCTGTTCGAAGGGCTGGGCGTGGAGAAGGACCCGGAAGAGGGGCTCAGGTACTTCGGGATGTCTGCGAACGCGGGGAATCCGATGGCCATGGAGTTCGTCGAGAACATCCGGCGGCGCCAGAACGTCCAGCTGATCAAGATAGACGGGGCGGACCGAGGCCTTTCCGAACGTGCGGATTCGCCCTGCGATGGTAGTTTTCCCCGTTCGAAAAACGGCCCTCCACAGGGGCGAAAGAACCTTTGACCAACGTATAAATCATGAAAGCATCATTAGGCAGCCATGGTCCGCGTGGGTATCGATCTTGGCACAACCTACTCTGCCGTCGGGGTATGTAAGGACGGAAAACCCGTCATCATCAAGAACTCTTATGGGAAGGAGCTCACACCCTCGAACATATGCTTCTACGAAGACGACGTGCTGGTCGGAGACGAGGCATACGACATGATGGCCTCCGGCGCTGGAGACGGGGTCACCGCATTCAAGCGCAGGATGGGCATCCCTGGCGCGGTCGTCACCCACGACGGAAAGGAGTACACGGCGGAGGACCTTTCAGCCATACTTCTGAGACACCTCATCAAGGATGCCAGCGACGCCCTGGGCGAGAGGATCACAGACGCGGTGATCACGGTACCGCAGTACTTCGACGAGACCAAGAGGCAGTCCACGATAAAAGCCGGCGAGGCCTGCGGCATCAACATCATACAGATCATCAACGAGCCTACGTCCGCCGCCCTGTACTACGGCTACAACTACTCCAAGCAGAAGACGCTGATGGTGTACGACCTGGGCGGAGGGACCTTCGACGTGAACGTCATATCCTTCGACAACGGGAAGACCGACGTGCTGGCCAGCAAAGGTGACCACTATCTGGGAGGCAAGAACTGGGACGAGGCCCTGATGAACCTCGCATGCGACGAGTTCGAGGACGAGTACGGCGTCGACCCTCGCAAGGACCTGGTATGCAAGAACATGATGATGGTGACGGCCGAGAAGGTGAAGAGGCAGCTGTCCGTGAGCACCAGCGCGCCGTTCGTCATAGAGTACCAGGGATGGACTGGCAAATACGCGATGACCAGGGACGCCTTCGAGCGCGCCTCCGAGCACCTTCTGATCACCACCAAGAAACTGTGCGACGACGTGCTGGAGGACTGCGGCATGAAATGGTCCGAGATCGACGAGATACTCCTGATAGGAGGGTCCAGCAGGATGCCCATGGTCCAGTCCTTCCTCAAGACGGAGACGGGCAGGCCGGTGGTCCACCATCCGGACATGGAGCTCGCCGTCGCCAAGGGCGCCGCGATAGCCGCGATGCCCAGCCTGAGGAGGAAGGGCGACGGCATGATCTCGGAAACCATCCTCACCGACGTGACCGCCCACAGCCTGGGAGCGATCGCCGTAGAGGAGGGCCAGGACCGGTACATCAACGAGATAATGATTCCCAGGAACTCCAGGATACCCTGCAGGTTCACCAAGAAGTTCCTCATCAAAGAGCGGAGCTGGACCAGCATGATCGAGGTGTTCGCGACGCAGGGGGAGTCCGCCGACCCCAACGACTGCGTCATAATCTCCAGATCGGAGATCAGCGGGTTCCGCAACGACGGCAAAGGCCTCACCATAGACATCACGTACACCTACGACAAGAACGGGGTCGTGGCCATCACGGCGGAGCACGACGGCAGCCCCCTGTCGGTGAAGACGACGCCGCTGCCCGAGGACATCACCTGGGTCACCGGAAAGCCCTCCGAGAGGAAGGACGCCAGGGAGGCCATCAGGAAGAGCATAGCGATCTGCCTGGACGTGTCCCGCAGCATGAAGAGCGACAAGTCCTCCAGCGTCGTCCCCTTGGAAGAGGCGAAGAAGTCCATCAAGAGCTTCGTGGACGGCTTCGACGAGTCCGAGGGCAACCTGTTCTCCCTCATCGTCTACAGCGAGAAGGAGGATGTCGCATGCGAGCCCACGTCCGACAGGAAAATGTTCAAGGACGCCGTGGACCGCGTGAAGCTGAAATCCACCGGGAGAGGGACGGAGGCCGTTCCCATAAACCTCGCCAGGAGCGTCGCCGAGAAGGCCGGGTACCTCTGCGTCATAGTGATACTGACAGACGGCAGGTGGGAGAAGAACATGGACAAGGCCATCACGCAGTCCAGAGAGTGCAGGGACGAGGGGATACCGATATTCGCCCTGGGCTTCGGAGACGCCGACAGAGGGTTCCTCAAGCAGATCGCGACAGTGGACAACGGAGGCATGTACACGCAGATCGAGAACCTCGGGAGCACGTTCGACACCATCGCCACAGCCATCAAGACCGAGAACATGGGAATAAGAACCAAGGAATGATTGTTCTATGCAGAAAGAGCCCTACTGCAAGATTCTCGGGATCAACCCGTTCAAGGAGAGCGAGTACGACGCCAAGAAGCTCGACGGCATAATCAGGGCGGCGTGCGAAAAATGGACGAGGGACTCCACCAACATCGACGAGGACGTGCGCCTCGAAGCCACGAGGAACCTCGACAAGAAGGCCCAGATGAACGACGCCCTTCTGGACCCGGAATCGAGAGGGAAGGAGTTCGAGGAGAGCAGGAAGACGCTGAAGTCCTTGCTGATGCCCCTGATGAACAGATGCCTGATCACGGAGGACGGGAAGAAGTACGCTTTCCCCAGGGCCGTCCAGGAGCAGCTCAGCAAGATAGGCTGGAAGGGGATCGGGCCCGAAGACGTCGCCGCGATACTCGGCCTGGAGAAGGGACGCCCCGAGCCTCCGGTCAGCCCCGTCGTCTCCAACTCGTACAGCTACCTGCAGAAGGTCAAGGCGAGCACGCCGATGGACGCCCTCAACGCCCTCATATCCAACCCGTCCCTCGGCATACAGCATCATTACCTCAACGATTCGAGCGGGACGGCCTCGGTAAAGGAGGCGCTGTCCAGATGCCTGGAGAAGCTCGCCGTCGTCAAGCTCTCCAACTTCCCCGAGATCAACTCTTACCTGGACTGCCTCAGGAAGCTCAACGCCCTCACCGACGAGGAGCTGGGGTCGCTCATAGCATACAGCAGATGCTGCCGCGACCTGGACGACGCCATGGACGCCCTCGTTGCCGAGTGCTCCTTCGTCACCCGCAAGCAGATCGACGAGCTTCTGCCGTCGGACGTGGACCTGAAGCTGGGGATACCCGTGCTGGAGTCGTTCTGCTACAAGAAAGGCATAGCGGCCAACTTCTCCAGGACCGACACCAGCCTCGCCAGATGCCCGAGATGCCTCAAGCTCATCAACGAGGGCAAGGAAGCGATGGTGTGCCCCTACTGCGGAACGCCCATCAAGGCGAAATGCCCCAGATGCGGCACGATGCAGAGCTGCGACAACAAGATCTGCATGAGCTGCGGGTTCGACTTCGTCAGGAACGTCGCGAACGCCAAGAAGATGGCCGTCAGCTTCCGCTCCAACCTGAAGAAAGGCGACCTGCAGGCGGCGAAAGCCGACCTGGTGACGATCAAGGAGTCCTATTCGGCGAACATCAAGACTGCCACGCTGGAGAACGAGTACGAGAGATGCCGCGAGGACCTGGAAAAATACTCGTCCGTAGCCAAGGAGGCCTACAGGTGCGGAAGATACTACTCGGCGCTCGCGGCTCTCAGAGCCCTCGAACGCAGATACCAGGAGGTCATCCCCAACAACCCGGATCTCGACTCGATGTACCGCAGCGCCCAGGGGTGCTTCGACCTCGCCCAGGAGTCCTGCGACGCCGCCAAGGGCGCGGAGGACGAGAAGAAGAGGCTGGAGCTGTACATCGACGCCGCGGAGCACTGCATGGACCATCCCGCCGCCAGGCAGTACCTCCGGAGCCACCCCCCGCAAGGGGTTGCGGACTGCAAGGCCACCCCCACCAAGGACGGGACCATCCTGCTGACCTTCACGCCGCTGGGCGACTCCAAGGGAGTGTCGTACTGCGTATACCGCGGGACCGAGGTCCCGGTGGTGAACGAGGACACAGCGCCCTTCGAGGTGCTCTCCAGGCACAAGGCTGAGACCGGTTTCGAGGACAAGACCGTCGAATCCGGAGTCAAGTACCACTACGTCGTAGCGTCCAGGCGCTGGGGGATTCTTTCCAGGCCGATGCAGCACATAGGCCCGGTCGTCGCGTTCGAGAACGTCAGGAAGGTATCCATAAACCCGACGGAGGACGGGTTCCACATATCCTTCGAACGCCCTAAGGGGGCCCATGCGGTCCGCATAAGCAGATGCGTCAGAGGCGACGAGGAGAACTGCACCGACGTCGAGGTGGGAAGCGGCGAGGAATGCGACGACTTCTGCCTGGTCGGCAACATCTACATCTACTACTTCCAGACGGAATACATGGTAGGCGACGTGCTGGAATCCTCGTCGTAGGAGGTCTACAACGCCCCTTCCATCAAGCTCCCGGACCCGGTCACCGACCTGAAGATCTACCGCAACAAGTCGGACAGCACCTTCATCGCCAAATGGACGTCCAACTACAAGGTGACGCTCTACCAGACCTCCAAGAAGATCAACTTCAGCGGCAGGACGATGAAGATGGACGACCTGACGGCGGTAATGGAGGAGATCGTGCCTCTGGACACGTACAACGACAAGATCCGCTTCTCCATGAGCGACGGCGCGGTGTGGTACGTGTACCCCGTCATCCAGGTAGGCAAGACGGCCATCAGGGGGGCGCCGGTATGCACCATGAACCTCGAGCCCTTCAGGGACATCGAGAGGAGGATGGTCAACAAGGACTGCGTAATCACCATGACCTGGCCGCCGGGCGCGATAGAGGCGGAGTTCAAGATCTCCAACAGCGAGATAAAGGACCCGGACGACCCGAACCTCGAGAGGAGGACCGTCCGCCGCAAAGACTACGAGGAGGACAGGCAGGTCGTCATACCCATGGGCGAGTCGGTCAGGAAATACATACGCATATGCGCGAAGTACAGGGTGGAGGACGAGATCATGCCGTCTCGCCCGGTGGTCGTGAGCATCTATTCCGTGGAGTGCAGGAAGGTCAGGTACAAGGCGTCCAGGGACAAGAGGACGATGACGTTCAGCCTGTCCGCCGACCCGGAGGTGAAGGAGATCCCGGCGATCATGGCGGTCCAGTCCAGCGAGAGGATACCGCTCAGATCCGGCGACGGGGAGGTCGTATGGAGGTCCGAGGGGCCCATACCGTTCATCGGCGGCACAGCCACCGCGTCCTTCCAGTGCGGCCCGCAGACGGACATGGAGAGGATAAGGCTCTTCTTCGTCGAGGAGGCCGACTACAACCTGTTCAAGTTCATCCATCCGATATACAGGAGGCGGCGATCACGTTCGGGAGAAGAGAGAAGAAGCCGGCTACGCCGGAATACCTGTGCCCCCATTGCTTCGCCAGGTTCAGAATGGACACTGTGCACTCGGCGTGCAGCAGGGCGGGCTGCATCAAGAAGTTCGTCGAAAGCGCAGGCTATGCGGGCAACAGCAAGTACGTGTCATCCGCCCTCGGATGCGAGCTCGACCCGGAATACTCCAGCTTCATGGGAATCGCCGAGGGGGAGGAGGTCCTCCAGGCCAGGTACCACATAGTCCGCAACAGCTCGATGACGTGCGACATGTGCGGGAGGCGCACGTTCGTCCGCCTGTGCCCAGAGTGCCACAACGAGATCCCTCCTGGCGCGGAAGAAGGCGGCAACAGCATCTTCGTGGTGCTGGGGCCCAAAGGCGCCGGCAAGAGCCACTACATCGCAGTACTGGTGAACCAGCTCAGCAACTATGTGGCCGGGGAGTTCAACGCGGTCTTCAATCCGGCCGGCGACTCGACCATGGTGCACTACAACGAGATGTACAGGGACCCGCTGTTCAAAGAAGGTAGGAAGCTGGACTCCACCCGGCCGTTCAAGAAGGGGGACGACTCCAGGAAGCCGCTGGTTTACTACATGAGCATCGACAGGGACGGCGCCCGCAAGGTGTACACCTTCGCCTTCGTCGACACCGCAGGCGAGGACACCGTCAGCACAGACACCATCAACAGATCCAACCTGGACACCCTGATCGCGGGGGCCGCGGGTATCGTCTTCCTGGTGGACCCGCTCCAGATAAAGTACATCAGGGACCGCATACACCTGGACGTCGTCCCCGGCCGCTCCGCTGACGCGGCGGACGCACTGAAGATCATAAGCAACACGATACGCGCCAAGCGCCAGCAGAGCGGGGGAGGCCGCATAGACATCCCCCTCGCGGTGACCCTGACCAAATGCGACGTGCTTCTGAAGGCCCCGGAGGACGAGGAGGAGGACAAGATCCTCTTCTCCCCGGGATCGGCCGTCCGGATCCCTCGCGAGTCCGGCAGATACGACAAGGAGAACCTCGAGCAGATAGACGTCGAGATCGAAGAGTACCTAAGGAGGACAGCTGGAGAAGACTTCATACAGACGGTGAACGGGTTCAGCGACCACTGCTATTTCGCTGTGTCCGCCCTCGGAAGCAATCCCGAAGGCGACGACCTCCAGCGCGGCGTCATGCCTCTTCGCGTGGAAGACCCCTTCATATGGCTCCTCAACAGGAAAGGAATGGAATGAGCGGTGAAAAAGAGAACAGACTGATGAGCTTTATCATGAACAACCGCAAATCTGCTAACACCAACACGGAATCCTCGAACGAAGTCGCCGACGAGCCCATGGAAGAGGAGGAGAGCCTGGCCATGGGGCGCATAGAGGAAGAGCTGAGAGCTATGAGGGAACAGCTGGAAGACATGAGGGAGGAGCCGGAGCCGGGCATCCTCGAGAGGCTAGACAGGCTGGAGTCCAAGCTGGAGGACGTCCGCCTCGCCTCTGAAAGACCGAATGACGACATGGACGATCTCAAAGCCGGGATGCGCGAGCTTCTCGGCCGGAAGGCGGACCCCGCCACGTACATGACGTCGAGAGAGCAGATGAAGGCCATCGTCGCCGCGGTGGAGAGGAGGGATGCCGAAGTAGCCGACAAGGCGTTCCTGAGGTCTATGGAGCAGGTCGCGATCATGAGGGAGGACTTCCGCAAACTGTGCGACGGCGTCCGGGAGAAGCTGGACGTCATGAGCGCGGAAGAGGTCCTTTCGTCCTTCGAGGCGTACCTGGTGGACCTCGAGAACATACTCATCGATGGAGGGGCGTTCATAGGGCCGTTCCCGTACGAGAGGCTGAACACCATACACCAGCGCATAGTCGGGGTAGTCCCCACGGGAGACGAGGAGAAGGACGGGACCGTGGCCGAGAGGCTGTCGGATGGCTACAAGCTGGGGAACAGGGTCCTCGTGAAGGAGAGGGTCACGGTCTACAAGCTGTCGGAGTCCATGAAAGAAAGAAACCAGTCGGAAACCGCTTACGAGGATACAGGAACAACGGAGGAAGAAGAATGACGAAATACAGCATTGGCATCGACCTGGGCACCACCTACTCCTGCCTCGCCTACATAGACGAGGACGGCAACCCCGTGGTCGAGAAGAACTTCGAGCAGGAGGAGACCACCCCCTCGGTGATACTGTTCAACGAGAACGGGAACATCATCGTCGGGTCTCCCGCCAAGGACATGGCCCTGATGTACCCCGAGGACAGGGTGGTGACCGCTGTCAAGAGGACCATGGGGACCGACTTCAAGATCTACATAGACGGCGAGTCGTACAACCCGGTGGCGCTGTCGGCGACCATCCTGAAGAAGCTCATAAAGGACTTCAACGACAACCACGGGTGCGAGATAGACGAGGCGGTCATCACCGTCCCGGCTTACTTCGGACAGAACGAGAGGGACCAGACCAAGACCGCCGGGACCATCGCCGGCCTGAAGAAGGTGCATATAATCAACGAGCCGACCGCCGCAGCCATCGCCTTCGGTTACGGGGAGAAGAAGGACGAGAAGGAGCGCGTGCTGGTGTACGACCTGGGCGGAGGGACCTTCGACGTGACCATCCTGGAGATAGACAACGGCGAGTTCACCACGGTGGCCACGGACGGCGAGAGGTACCTCGGAGGGAAGGACTGGGACAAGGACATGACCGACATCATAATCGAGAAGGTCGCCGAGGAGTCCGGCACGGATCCCGCCGAGCTCAGGGCCAACCGCGAGATCATGCAGACCCTCATATACGACTCGGAGACCATCAAGAAGAGGCTGTCCACGGCGGAGACCACCAAGGGGACCCTCACGGTCGAGGGCCACAAGTACGTGTTCAACGTCAGCCGCGAGGAGTTCCAGAAGAAGTCCTCCGCCAACCTCATGATGACCATAGACCTCATAAACAGGGTCCTCGAGTCGAAGTCGTTCACCATCGACGACATAGACGAGATCATCCTCGTAGGAGGCTCCAGCAGGATGCCCCAGGTCAAGAACGCCATCGCGGCCAGCTTCCCCGGGACCAGCATCAAGGTCTACGACCCCGACCAGTCCATAGCGAAGGGAGCGGCCATCTATGCCAGGTCCGTGGAGGCTATGGCGGACGAGGAGGCGGGATTCATACCCGAGGACGACTCCGCTCCCGTCAGGAAGGTCACCATAAAGAACGTCCTGAGCAAGACGTTCGGGATAAAGGCCATCTACGAGGACGGCTCCGAGAAGATCTCCAACCTGATATTCAGGAACGAGACCCTCCCCATCGAGAAGACCAAGACCTACTATCCTGCGGAGGAGGACCAGGCCACCATAAAGATCGAGATCTACGAGAACACCGCCGACAACAACGAGGACGGCCTCAGGACCGAGACCGAGAGCGGCAACCCGATCGGGCAGTTCACGATGGACCTCCCTGAGGGCGCGACGAAGGAGACTCCGATCGAGGTCACCTTCCTGGCCACCGAAGAGGGAATCCTGACCGCCGACGTCAGCTGCATGGGGCAGCAGAAGTCCTACTCGGTGGAGAACGACCTCAAGATGACGGCCGAGGAGATAGAGAAGTCCCAGAGCATAATGGAGAAGGTCGTCAACTGGAACTGACGCCTTCTGACAAAACCCCTTATGCTGGCCTCGGAGAAGGCTCCGGGGTCAGTCTTCTGAACTGTCGCCGCTGACTACGATCACGGTGCAATCGGCGTTCTTCACCACGTAGTTCGAGACGCTGCCCAGGAACAACCTGTCGAGGGAAGACCTTCCCGACCTGCCGACTATTATCGTGTCGCACTTGTACAGGCCGGCGACCTCTATGACCGTCTCGTCGGGCTTCCCGACCTCGACTATCGTATGGACTATGGCTCCCTGCGACGCGGCCTTGCGCTGAGCGGACTCCATGTACTCCTGGACCGACTCGTCGGGGTCCTCGGGGTCCATCTGGTCCTTCGAAACCACGGTCAGAATGTAGAGGGGCTCCGAATAGTTCACGGAATGCCGTATTGAGTAGTCGAGCGCCTTCTCCGAGTTGGGCTTCCCGTCGTAAGCCAGCAGTATCGTCATTTTAGGACGGATTGGCTATAGAAGTTATAAACATGACGGAACATTCTGCCCGAAGGCCCACTTCCAGGCGTATGGATCGACACAAGCGCCCTCCCTCGAAGACGATCCGGTCCGCGTCTCGGACAAGGGGGAGCAACGGCGTCCGTCGCGCTCCCCCAGAAAAGAAAGGGAGGACCGGGCCCCCGAAGAGACGGAAGGGGCCCGGAAGAGGTTTGGTAGTTCTTACGGATCAGAGCCCGTAGTTCTTCAGGTTGAAGTTGGGGATGGCATCCTTGTACTTCTTGATTGCATACTCGACGAACTTGTCGGTGTCGTCGGGCAGGGCCTCGAGGTCCTTGATGATGCTCTGGACGACATCGAGCTGCTTGTTGGTCAGGGCGAGCTCCTTGGAGTCGTAGTCCGCCTTGATGATCTTGGCAGCGGTGAGTCCGGCGGCCTTTCCTCTGAGGTAGTAGTCCTTTCCGTTCGCGACTATGGCCTCTCCGATCTTGTAGGCGTTGTCGTAGGCGAGGATGTGTCCCTCGGGTCCGCGGACGCGGTCGGAGATCATGTACAGGTCCCTGAGCGTCTTCTCGTTGCCGGTGGCGATGGCGGTGTTCATCAGGGACACCTCGTATCCGAGGGATCCGAGCCAGCACTGGACGGAGGTTCCTCCGAACTCGGGGTGGTACTCGACGGACTCGTTGGACCAGAGGTCGCACACCTGGGCCATCAGGTTACCCTGGAGATCGGCGTGGGCGCACTGGCAGTTCTTTCCCTCCTGGGCGCAGGGCTTTCCTGCGATGGCCTTGCATATGGGCCCCTCGTATCCGCAGTCCTTGTCAGGTCCGGATGCTCCGCACTCCCAGGCCACGAGGGTCCTCTGGGAAGCGATGGCACGGGTGACCGCGGAGTAGGTCCTCTGGACATCGTTGTCGAGGAATCCGCCTGCCATGAACATCGAGGTGTTGGCTCCGGAGCAGTTGGTGTCTCCTCCGGCAATGCACTTGTTCTTCTTGGCGATGTCGACGAACTCGGACCAGACGTACTCCATGTCGATCGCTCCGAGGTATCCGACTCCGAAGAGGAACGCGACGATGTCACCGTTGGTGGTGGCGTAGTCGGCGAGCTCCTTTCCTCCCATGGTCTCGCACGAGAGGACGTCGGCGCCGTTCTCGCAGGCGACTTCCGCGGCTCTGAAGAGGGCCTCGGGGTAGCCGTGAGCTCCGCCCATTCCGGGCCTGAGCCCTTCCTCGGCCTCACGCTGGTCGGGGATTGTGTGCCTCACGGCGCAGTTGATCCCGTACTCCTCGTGGAACTTCTCGCAGATCTCTTTCTGGCCCTCGACGACGGGGGTGGACATCTTGGGGTTACCCATCTGGGAGATCCACTCGGTCTCGAGCTGGAGGTCGGGGAATCCGAGGGTGACCGCCCTGTTGAGAGCGTCCTTGGAGATGTAGTCGACGTACTCCTTCCTGAGCCTGGCGGGGTCCTTCTCGGATCCGGGCCTGGGTCCGTAGTTGAGCTCGGGGATGACCCTTCCCGCTCCGACTTTGATTCCGAACCCGTACGATACAGGCTGTTTCGCGGTTCCGAAGACCATCTCGTCGGGGCTTCCATATGCCATCTTGGTGTACTTTGTGCTTGCCATTTGAATCACGCTCCAGTTATCTCGTCCCACTCTTCCCTTATTCTCTTCCAGTCGTAGCCAGCAAGGATCTTGTCGGCTATGGGGGGAGTCTGAGGCGCCTTCTCGGAATAGATTCCGAGCTCGAAGGACTCGGCGAAGTCCCTGTTGACAGCTCCTCCGGCTGCCATGAAGGGCATCTTGAATCCGTCCTTGACGAGGATCTCGGCGGCCCTGGGGAATGCGGTCATGGTGGTTGTCATGAGCGCGGTTCCGGTGACCAGCATGGGCTTGACCTCTTCCACCTTGGCGACGAGGTCGGTGACGGCGACGTCCTTGCCCATGTCGATGACGGAGTATCCGGAGGACCTCATCATGACGGCGGCGATGTTCTTTCCGATGTCGTGGGGGTCTCCCTCGGCGGCGTGCATGACGACGAGTCCCTTGGTCTGCCTTCCACCCTCGATCTGCTTCTCTGCGAGCGCGATTCCGATCTCCATGGTCTTCGCGGCCATCATGATCTCAGGCAGGTAGTAGATATGCGCGGCGTACAGCTTCGCGACACACTCCATTCCGACGACAAGCCCGTTGTTGATGATGTCCAGAGGCTTGTGAGTCTTGAGAGCGTCGGCGGTGATGGGTCCGACCTCCTTCAGCTTCATGTAAAGGACGGTCTCGGCGACCTTCTTGAGAACCGGGTCGGCCGGAAGCATCTTCTTCGCGATCGATTCGGGAGTGTCTTCGTTCTGCGCCTCGACGTCGTAACGCCTGAGGATCTTGGCGAAATCTACACCTTTGTATGCAATCATTTGTTTTCCTCCAATGCCATCGGATTGCTCTTTTGGCAGAAAATGCTATGCGATAGGGAATATTTAATCAATTGGATGGATGTAACCTAAATCCACATTTTAATGCTCTATGAGGTTACATTATTTATTGAGAACTCATCCAAAATTAATAATAGACAATAAAAATAGATTTATTGACAACTTAACATATATTTTGACACTACATCATCCTGTCGAAAAAAGGGCATACATCCATCAAATCATGGCATTTCAAGAGGATTCTGAGCTTTTTTCAGGACTGTCCGCAAGTCAATCCACGATTATGCTCAAAATACATGTTGTATCTACAATAATAAAAACATGATTTGTCATTATAATGTTCGTATACTGGTCCTCCATAGCGGCGGCACATGATTCGCCCTTTCAATACGACAAACTAGCGCTCGCAGCAATCTTCGCCCAATGGCGACGACTGTATCAAAAACAAGGTAGGCGAAGACTCCGGCAGAGATTCCGGAGGGAGAATGGGTCGTCTGGGACGGACGGAGTCTGCAGCAGGCTCCGCCTGTCCCAAACATATTGAAGAACTGCGATTCGTCAGACGAGGGGAGAAGCGCGCTTGCGAGCCGGGCTCAGGACATCAGCCCGGCTTCTCTGAGCTCGTTGGCGATCTTGTCTACGGCGCGGTCTACGTCCTCGGGCACCTTGGCGCCGGTGCAGACCATCTTGCCGGATCCGAAGAGCAGAACGACGACCTTTGGATCGTCGAGCCTGTATACTAGGCCGGGAAACTGCTCGGGCTCGTACTCGACCCTCTCCAGCCCCAGGGTTATGGCTACGGTGTTCAGGTTGATCTCCTGCTCGAGATCAGAGGAAGCTACGATGTTCTGGACCTCTATCTTGGGCTCGATGGTGATCTTGATGTCGGCAAGCTCGAGATCCTTCGCCACCTTGCTGATGGCGACCTTGACGTCCTCGCGGCACTTCGCACCGGTGCATACGACCTTGCCGCTCCTGAAGATCAGAGTCGCCGTCTTGGGCTCCTTGAGCCTGTACACGAGGCCGGGGAACTGCTGCGGGTTGTACTCCGCACCTGCGAGAGCGCTCTGGATTTTGTTGAGATCGAGCTCCTGTCCAAGGTAGGTCGAGGCGACAACGTTCTCGATGTTTTTCTTAGCCAATATAACACCTGCCTAGGCTATTTATATAGCATTTATATAGGTTTCTATTTTTATGCGAAAGAAACGACCAAATCGATGCAAGTCACAGCAACTCAAGGGAGACCAAAATGGAGGTCGGGAGAGGGAATCGAACCCCCGTATACGGATCTGCAGTCCGTCACATAGCCTCTGTGTTATCCCGACGCCAGTCTCTGCTTATACAGAAACGGTATAAAAAACATTCCCTTGGCTTCAAGTGCCGATGGCATAGCGTCGTACACGCCGGTTGGGCGCATCTGGCCCATGCTCCGAACAGGACGGCGATATGGCGAGTGCGTCCTAGGAACGGAGACGGAGGATGTTAACGCTGAGCGGATGCCGCCTGTCCAGAAGAGTGTTCGGCCCTATTTCGACCTCGATGGGCCCGGACACGTTGTCGAAGAGAACGTCGCCGTCCCGGGATCGTGGGCGCTCTGGACGCCTGCTCTCGGGACGACGGCGTTCGGATCATCTCAAGCTGACAATGCGGCCGCAGGGGTCCCTCTTGGACTTCCAGAACTCGGTCAGAAGAGGAATCTGCCTCTCGTCGAACACTGGCCCGTCCTTGCACACGCGCATGTCGTCCATGACGCAGCATCCGCAGATGCCGGCGCCGCACTTCATGTACCTCTCCATGGAGAGCTGGCATCCGATCCCCAGATCCTGGCAGGCCTTGTAGGTGAAGTACAGCATGACCTCCGGCCCGCATGCGAGCACGCAGTCGTACCTCTTCTCGGCGGCCATCTCCTTCATCAGCTGGACCGCGTTGCCGTGGAAGCCCATGCTGCCGTCGTCGGTGGCGATGCGCAGATCCTTCGAGTACCTGCGCGCGAGGTCGTCCATTATCACGTCGTCCTTGGTGCGGGCGGCGATTATAGCGTCGGCCCCGCTCTGGACAATGGCGGGGATGACCGCAGCCGTCCCCACTCCGCCTCCGACCACCAGCATCTCCCCGCGGGAGAGGTCGAAGCCGTTGCCGTACGGACCTCTTATCCTGATGCGGTCGCCGACGCCCAGCTCGTGGATCTTCCTGGTGGCCTCCCCGATGGCCTTGACGGTTATGCTCTTGGTCCTGGCGTTGATGCCCGATACCGACATGGGGATCTCGTCGAGCCCGGGGACCCAGACCATGACGAACTGCCCGGGCCTGACCTCCTCATTCCATCCGAACACGAACGTCTTGGTGTCGTAGGACTCCTCTATCACATTCTCTATTAGAACGACCGCCTCGCTCATGCGCAGCACCCTCCATAGCGGAAACGGAGCCGTAGCCGTAGTCGTGCATGAACGCCTCCAGCCCCTCGTTTATGCACTCGAACACGCAGGGGCCCTCGGTCAGAACAGCGCTCCCGACCTGGAACGCGGAGGCGCCCGCCATTATGTATTCGGCGGCGTCCCTCCAGGTGGATATCCCTCCTACGCCCACTATCGGTATGTCGAGCACTGTCCTCAGGTCGTAGACGGCCCTCACGCCCACCGGCTTGAGTACCTTTCCCGACAGCCCTCCGAACCTGTTGCTCAGGACCGGCCTGGCGAACTCAGGGGAGATGACCATCGCCTTCAAGGTGTTGACGGCGACGACGGCGTCTCCTCCCGCCTCCTGGACAGCCATTCCTATGTCCGCCAGGATGTGCGAGTTGGGCGTCAGCTTGGCCCAGACCGGTATGTCGACCGCCGACTTGACAGCGGACACTATGTCCCTGACCATGCGGGGATCGGTCCCCACCTCCATCCCGTAGCCCTTGGCATGGGGACAGGACAGGTTCAGCTCGACCGCGCAGGCCCCGTAGTCCTCCATCTTCCCGGCCAGAGCTCCGAACTCCTCCGGCCCGGACCCGTATATGGACCCTATGATCTTCCCGTGCGGGACAGCGACCTTCATCTCTTCCTCGAACAGCTCTATGCCAGGGTTGGGGAGGCCCATAGCGTTCACCATTCCGCCCTCCGTCTCCGTGAAGCAGGGGTTGGCATGGCCCTCGTTCGGCTTCATGCCCACGGATTTGCTGACCACGGCGCCAGCCCCGCATCCCAGCATGCGCACCATGGACTGGCCGGTCTCGTCCATGATCCCGGAAGCCACCATCCCCGGCTTGTCGAAGGACAGGGCGCCGACCTTCGCTATCAAAGAAACCATGACCTCCCCATGGAGTCGTGTTAGATATAACTGGCGCGCTACCTTCGGACATGACAACCTTATTAAACCCCACATCATGGGGAAACGTATGGATTCGGAGAAGGTTAGGCGGGACTTCCCGACGATAAGAAAGGGCCTCGGGATCTATCTGGACAGCGCATGCCAGTCCCTGCGGCCAGACTCGGTGATCTAGGCTATGAACGAGTACTACGAGAACTACCCTGCCTGCGGAGGCCGCAGCGTCCACTCCATGGCCTCCAAGGTCTCCGTGTCCATGGACGAGACCCGCGAGAGCCTGGCCTCGTTCTTCGGGACCGACGACCCCTCCTGCTACGTGTTCACCAAGAACTGCACCGAAGGCCTCAACACGGCCGCCCTTGGCCTGGGCCTGAAGAAGGACGACGTCGTCGTGGTCACCGACACCGAGCACAACTCCAACCATCTGCCCTGGCTGTCCTTGGAGAAGGAGGCCGGGATCAGGCGGAGGATCTCCCGCTCCAGCGCCGACGGCGAGTTCGACATAGAGTCCTTCCAGAGATGCATGGGGCATGACGTCAAGGCGGTCTCTGTGCAGCAGTGCAGCAACGTCACCGGCTGCCTCGTCCCCGTCAGGGCGGTGGCCGAGATCGCCCACGACTACGGTGCGACCGTCATAATAGATGGCGCGCAGGCCGCACCGCACATGAAGGTGGACCTTGAGAGAATAGACGCCGACATATACTGCCTGTCCGTCCACAAGATGCTCGGCCCGACCGGGATGGGCGTCATGTACGGGAAAAAGGAGGTGCTGGAACGCATGAAGCCTCTGACCCTCGGCGGCGGAACCGTGGGTCTGGCCTCCTACGACAGCGCCAGCCTGGCTCCGATTCCCGACAGGTTCGAGGCGGGGCTCCACAACTACGCCGGGATAATAGGGACGAAGGCGGCCCTCGAGTATCTGAAGGCTGTGGGAATGGACGAGATAGAGAGATGGGACTCCATGCTCGTCGAGAAGATGATGAGGAATCTGGAAGACGTGAGGAACCTCCATCCCGTGGGGCCTTCCGACCCCCGCAGGCGCACCGGCGTCTTCTCGTTCAACATAGACGGCCTGAGCTCCCACGACATCTCGATGATGGCCGACAGCATGGCCGGGGTGATGATACGCTCCGGGATGCACTGCGCCCACCCGTACTACGTGTCCCGCGGCATTGACGGGAGCGCGAGGGCGTCCACGTACCTCTACAACAGCACCGAGGAGATAGACGTGTTCACGGACACCCTGCGCCATATCGCCGAGGTATTCGGGGACTGACATCGCTTCGTTATCGTGACGGACCCGCCGTACCACAGCTCGAACTCGGCTCCGCATCTCGTCATCGCGGTGCGATATGTTCCGTCCTTCTCAAGACAGACTATATTGCTACCTACCTTCAGCACGTGCTTGGACGACGGGAGTATGCGGGAGCCTTCGAGAGTCAGGCTCTCGGTCTCGGAGCCCTCGAAAGCATCCAGCATCTCGGCTATGTCACCTGCGAGAGCTTTCTCCATATCGGATTCGGCGCGGTCCTGGTAGGAGCCCATGATCCCTGCGACGGTCACGAGCAGAACCGCCCCGCAGACGCAGAGGGAGGCCCTGGAGAGGGCGAACTCTATCAGCCCACCACCCCCACGACCAGATTGCGGTCTTCGGTCACGCATCCGAAAGTGACATCGACGCTGCCGACTATCTCGGAGACCTCCTCCGAGAGGACGACCGGGGCCTTGTCCAGATACACGGTCTTCTTCAGATCTCCGTTCACGAAGAAGCGAATGGAGTGCGCGTCCTTTCCCGGACCCCCTAAGACTATAGTCTCCTTGGGCCCCAGGTCCACATGCACGGTCTCCATCGACCCGGATCCGGAGCGGAACACCCTGTATATGCAGTCCTCCACGGCCGAGCAGCCGGGATCGGTGCCTGTGACGGAGGACTGCTCCTCAACCACAGACACCATACCGACTATAGTCGGCAGCATCAGGCCGATCAACAGGAATGACACCATCAGCTTCAGCGGCATTCCTATCATGGCCGGCCTTCTTCAGGTGTAGTTGATGACAGCGAACTCGGTGCTGCAGTGTTCGCCGTACCCGGTCTTCATGACGTTGACGGTGACGGTCCCGAACGCTCCCCTTGGCGGGGTGACGACGAGCTCGTCGATGGTCGCGACTCCGTTCTCGTCGGTGTATCCGATGGCCTTCCCTCCGTCGGACGTCCTGATTCCGAGGCCGCTGAGGTAGACGGTGGCCTCCTTGAGGGGGTTCCCGTCCTGGTCCCTTACGAGCACTGTGACGGGATCGATGTTCCCGTCTGGGTCCGCCAGGCCCTCCGCAGAGATGACCTCGACGTCGGAAATGGAGTGGGGGGTTTCTATTCCCGCCATCCATCCGCTTAGTATTCCGATCGCCGCGACAGCCACGATCATCATGATCATGAGCTGGAGCGGCAATCCCTCTACACTTCCTTTCCTATCCGTAGTGAGCTTGTTGAGTTTCATATCGCTCGGAGGTGATTTCTCCTTGAAAAGATTTAAAGCAGGTACGGTGCGCGCACGTTACATCAAGGAAACGGACTCGAGGACTGTGTGCTTGGCCCCGGATCTCCCCAGCTCGCTGCGCATAACCAGGACCGAATCGCATTCGAAGCTGGCGAACCGGGCGCCTTTGTACTTGGACACCAGGGACGAGACGTCCTTCTTGTATGAGCATCTGCCGATGGTCATGTGGCTCTTGAACGGCTTGTCGTCGAACTGAATGCCGGAGAGGTTCCTGCCTATTCCGTCGGAGATCCTCTCCAGGACGTCGGCCGGCTTGGCCCCGATCCATACCACGCGGGCGCTGCGCTCGCTGGGGAACGCTCCTGCGCCCTCCAGGACGACCTCGAAGGGAGGGATGCCCTCCACAGCCTTCCTGACCGCGTCGGCGATCCTTGGCACCTTGCGGTCGTCCACGTCGCCGATGAACTTCATCGTCAGATGCATCTGGCTCTCCGGAGACGGCCTGATTCCGTCGATCGCCCTGATGTCCTCGAGGAATGGCTTCAGCGGAGCCGTGTCAGGCACCGGTATCGAGACGAACACGCGGATCAGCGTCATAGCCCCTCCTTCTCCTTTATCCTCTCCAGGAGCGCCCCGCAGCCCCTGCAGACGTCCCTGTAGGTGCAATCGAAGTCTCCCGAGTACCATGGGTCCGCCACGTCCCCTCCGCCGGCGTACGACATCAGAAGGGCGGTCTCGGAAAAGCCGTCGCCGGGGCTCAGGGTGCGGATGTACTCCAGGTTGTGGCGATCCATGCCTATTATGTAGTTGTACTCCGAGAAATCCGAGCGGGTTAGCCTTCTGGCCCTCTTGTCCTTGCACGATATCCCGTGCCTCTCCAAGACCTCCGCGGTCCTCGGGTCTGCCGGGTCGCCGATGTGCTCGGCGCTGGTCGCGCATGAGGCGCATGTTATCCTGTTCGAGAGTCCCTCCCTCTCCACCATGTCCCTGAATACGTACTCCGCCATGGGGCTGCGGCATATGTTGCCGTAGCATACGAATAGTACCTTGATTCCGCTCATCTCGTCACTCTCGCAACGCGAAAGGATACCGATTATACTTTACTATCGACACCGTTCTCGGCCTACATCCATGCGGCTACGGCGGGCGCCGATGGATCGCGCCGATGGAACCGTAAATCGAGAGCCGTCGTGCGCAACAGTTGATATAATCGTAAAGTGTTCAGCGCCCATGGACGGCAAGATATCCACCCAGGACAGGCTCGTCAACAAGATGCCCATCGTGGCGATCCTGGCGCTAGCGGCTGTCGCTTTCGCGATGGTATATATTTTCTGAAAAATGGGGGAGAGATCCCCCTGTTTCTTCACTTCTTCTGCTGCTCGGCCCTTCTCAACTGGTTGAGGGCCCTCTTGGAAGCCTGGTTGCCCTCGGCTGCCGCCTTGTTGAACCACTTCCTGGCCTCGGTGGGGTCCTTCTCGGTCCCTACGCCGTCCATGTAGCAGCGTCCGACGATGAACATGGCGTCGGCATCGCCGTTCTTGGCGGAGCGCAGGTACGAGTCGAACGGGGAGTCGTCGGACTTGGGCTTGATCTTCTCGCCGGTGACCTCCTCGACGATCTGCCTGGAGACTATGTGGCCCTGCTCTGCCGCGCGGGTGTACCATTCGATGGCCTTCTTCTCGTCGGACTTCGTGCCTATAGCGTTGGCATAGCAGTATCCGGCGTAGTACTGGCAGAGGACGTTGCCGTTCTGGGCTCCCTTGAGGAACCATTCGAACGCCTTCTTGTCGTCCTTGTCGGTGCCGACGCCCTCGAAGTAGGAGTACGCGACGTGGTACTGCGACTTCCCGAAGCCGTTCTCCGCGAGGCCCTTGTGGATCTCGAAGGCCTTCTCGGAATCCTTCTTGACCCCTCTTCCCTTGGAATATGCCTCCGCTATGGAGAACTGGGCCTTCATATAGTTGTCCTCGGCCGCTCTGGAGAGCCAGTCGAAGGACGCCTCCTCGTTCTTCTTGACGCCGCTGCCGAGCGCATAAGCCGTCCCGACGTTGTAGCTTGCGACGGTGTTGCCGTGCGAGGCGGACATGAGGTAGTACCTGAGGGCGGCCTTGTTGTCCTTCTTGAGCCCGATGCCGTTGGCGTAGTTGTCGCCTGTGGTGAGCTGCGCGTACGGATCTCCCAGGTCCGCGGCCCTCTTGAAGTTCTCCGAAGCCGTTGGGAGGCTCTTGGGGACCAGCTTGCCCTTGGTGTAAAGCTGCCCGAGCATGATCATGGCGTCGGTCTGCCCCAGCTTCGAGGCGGTCTCGAGAAGCTTCAGGCCGGTCTCCTTGTTCTTGTCCACGCCTATGCCTCCCATATAGCACCTGGCGAGGCCGTAGACGCCGTCGATCGAGTCCCTCATGGCGGCCGCTGTGAACCAGGAGAACGAGTAGTTGCCGTCCTTGGCGACCCCGATGCCGTCCATGTAGCATCTGCCGAGGTTGTACATGCCGTCGATCGACCCCTTGCCGACCATCTCGTCGTAGATGGAGAACGCCTTCTTGTGGTCGCGCTCCACGCCCAGGCCGTACTCGTAGCATTTAGCTAGCGCGGTGCCGGCGGGAACGAACCCGTCCTCCCAAAGCTTCGCGATCATCGACGCGCCCTTCTCGCGGTCCCTGGCCACGCCTGTTCCGTTGAGGATGCACGTGGCGACCGCTAGCTTGGCATACATATGGCCCTTCTTGCACGCCTTGACATACGAAGCGAATGCGTTTTCCGGATCGAAAGCGGTGCCGACACCCAGCTCTTGCAGCCTGCCGAGCATGTACGCGGCATCTGCGTCGTCCTCCTTCTCGGACGCGCTGCGGAAATATTCGAGAATGGCACCGTCGGCCGGTGTTTCGTGCGTTTCGTAATAGTGGGACAGAGTGCGAAGGGCCTGGGGGTCTCCCTTCATGAGCGCGCGGAAGTACCACATGGCGGCCTCGTCGAAGCAGGGCTCGACCGTTATGCCGTTGGCATAGCAGACCCCCACCGCGTTCTCCGCCTTGATGTTGCCTCCCTTGGCTGCGCAAAGGTAACACCTGAATGCTGCTTTCTCGTCAGCGTCGGTGCCCTCACCGAGCGCATACCTCTGACCTAGCTCGAAGCAAGACTGCACGTCCCCTGCCTCGGCCTTGGAAATCAACTGCTCTAAGGTTTCCATCGCGCGGGCTACACTGATGTGCATTAAAAAATGTTCTGTTTGTCGAAGTCTAAAGTTAATCATTCCGTCCGGAAAAGCGTCGTGCTTTCTCGACAAGAGCAAAATGTACCTTCATAATGAGTAAAAATAAATACTATATTAAATCCGAAGGTGAGACCTGGCGGTTTTATCCAATATCGGATTTAATACATCGCATCCAGCAGACCACTGCGGGCCTTAGAATTCGGCGCCCCGCTCATGCCGTTCGTTCCTCGGGGACGGCGACAAGGATGGAGGACGAAGGCGGATCGAACAGAGTCTTCCTGCCTCATGGAAGGCATAACGTATCGCCATGAGCTACGGAATCCACCGATCGCATCGCCTGTCGGAATGCCTTCCCTCCCTTTCAGCGTCATATCTGAGGTTCCTGAGATAGATGGCTATGTTCAATGCTACCAGCGAGAAGTTGAACGCGTAGAAGAAGATCACATATGATACGTTCCCGGAAGCGAACTTGCTCGCCATCCCGCACGCGTAGCCTATCTCGATGACCACCATGAAGCCCAGGCTGACGCCCTTGGCGGTCCTGGACCTCCAGAGCTTGACGGTGGACATCGGCCATGCTGCCATGAAGCATACCAGCATCCCGACCTCGAGCAGATCAGCTATCATCGCCTCACCACCAGCAGCTCGTAGCTCCCGTCCCCCAGGCCCATCCTGGCGGCGTGCTCGAAATGGTTCTGCCATCTTGTCCCGGGCTGGTTGCACGCGATGACGTCGTCCGGCTCGGACCCTCCGCAATTGTCGTAGACCCTGCTTCCCGGCAGCGCCTTCTGCTTCTGCACGAGGTCGATGCAAGCCTTGTCCAGAGCTATCGGGTCAAAGGAGGCCAGCATCCCGATGTTCGGGACTATCGGCACGTCGTTCCAAGCGGCGCAGTCGCAGAACGGAGACACGTCGCAGATTATGGAGACATGGAAGCAAGGCTTGTCTCTGATCAAAGCTGCCGCGTACTCCACCATCTTCCCGTCCACCAGCTTGCCGTCCCTGTCCCCGGTGGAGCAGAGGGCCTTCCTGGGGCATGCGCCTATGCATCTCCTGCAGCCTACGCATGTGGTCCTGTCGATGGCCGCCTTCCCGTCCAGGATTGCTATGGATTCTTCCCCGCAGGCTGTGGCGCACCTTCCGCACCCGACGCACCGTCCCTCGTCCACTTCGGGCACCCCGTCGATGTGCAGCTCCTTCTTCCCGCGGCGGGAGGCGCATCCCATGGCCAGGTTCTTGATCGCGCCGCCGAAACCGGTGGTCGCATGGCCCTTGAAGTGGTTCAAGGTGATCAGGACGTCGCAGTCGGCGATGGCCCGCCCTATCTTCGCCGACCTCACCAGCTCCCCGTCGACAGGGATCTCCACGTCGTCCGTGCCTCTCAGTCCGTCACCTATGATTATCTGGCAGCCCGTGGTCGTCGGGTTGAACCCGTTGAGGGCGGCGCACTCAAGATGGTCCAGCGCGTTCCTCCTGCTGCCCACGTACAGCGTGTTGCAGTCCGTGAGGAACGGCATGCCCCCTTTCTCCTTCACGATGTCCGCTATGACCTTGGCGTAGTTAGGCTTCAGGTAAGCCAGATTCCCGAGCTCCCCGAAATGCATCTTGATGGCCACGAACTTCCTGTCCATGTCCATCGAGCCGATCCCGGCGGCCCGGACGAGCCTGTCCAGCTTCGAGGGGAGGCTGTCCCCCAGCTTGCAGCGCATGTCGGTGAAGTAAACTTTAGGACGCGACATGCGCGACGCAACGCCGGAGGATTATTTCGTTTTTGTTCAGCTCACGCGTATGAGCTCGTAGCTCCCGTCCCCGAATCCCATGGCCTCCGCATGCTCGAAGTGGGACTGCCACCTGGTCCCGGGCTGGTTGCATCCGAACACGTCGTCCGGCTTCACGCCGTTGGAGTTGTCGAACAGCCTGCTGCCCGGGATCATCGGCTGCTCCTGGACCAGGTCCACGCAGGCCTTGTCGAGGGCATAAGGGTCGAACGAGGCCAGCATCCCGACGTTGGGGACTATGGGCACGTCGTTTCCGCCCTGGCAGTCGCAGAACGGGGACACGTCGCAGATTATGGAGACATGGAAGCAGGGACGGTCCTTGACCACGGCGGCAGCGTACTCCACCATCTTGCAGTCCACTATGCTCCCGTCCTCGTCGTATGCGGCGAATATGGCGTCGGTGCCGCACATCCCGATGCATCTCCCGCATCCGACGCACTTGCCCTCGTCTATGGAAGCCTTCCTGTCCACGATCGCGATGGCCCCCTGAGCGCAGGATTTCAGGCATCTCCCGCATCCTATGCACTTGTCGGCGTCGAGATGGGCGGTCCCGTTGCTGTGCATCTCCATCTTCCCGCGGCGAGATGCGCATCCCATGGCCAGGTTCTTGATCGCTCCGCCCATGCCGGTGACCTCGTGGCCTTTGAAGTGCGTGAGCGATATCAGCACGTCGCAGTCCGCTATCGCGCGGCCGATCTTGGCGGCTCTGACGTATCTGCCGTCGATGGGGATCTCAACGTCGTCTGTCCCCCTCAGGCCGTCCCCTATGATTATCTGGCATCCTGTCGAAATGGTGCTGAACCCGTTCATGTTGGCGCAGTCCAGATGCTCCAGCGCGTTCTTCCTCGAACCGGGATAGAGGGTGTTGCAGTCCGTGAGGAACGGCATGCCCCCTTTCTCCTTCACGATGTCCGCTATGACCTTGGCGTAGTTCGGCCTCAGGAACGCAAGGTTCCCGTACTCCCCGAAATGCATCTTGATGGCGACGAACTTCTTCTCCATGTCTATGGTCTCTATCCCTGCGGCGCGGACGACCCTTCCGAGCTTCGACGGGAGGCTGTCGCCGAGCTTGCAGCGCATGTCTGTAAAGTAGACCTTGGAACCAGGCATGGGCTTACGACGTCCTATGCGTATTTCGTTCTTTCCGAGGGACGAGGCGGCACCGCATGATGACCCGTACGAGATAGCTGTCGGCCCTCATTGTCTCCACAGAGACAAATCCGGATTCCCCTCGGGCATCGTTTCAAATATGGAAACCTGTTACGCGAGTTCGAGGACCCCGTTCCTCAAGTGGTTACGATGTACAGCATGAGTCAATACGCAGGGAAGCTCCTCTCCGACGAGGAGTCCATCTCAAAATACAACGACGAGAAGCAGTGGGGGCTCCACATCGCAATCGATCTCGGAGAGTGCGATCACCAGAAGATCTGCGACGGCGAATACATCAAGAAGTTCGCCATCGACCTCGCAGACCACATCAAGATGAAAAGGTACGGAGAGCCCATCGCGGTCCGCTTCGGGGCGGAGCCCAAGGTCCAGGGCTATTCCCTCGTCCAGCTGATCGAGACGTCCTGCATATCCGGCCACTTCGCCGAGGACACGGACAGGGCGTTCGTGGACGTCTTCTCCTGCAAGGAGTTCCCTCCCGAGGCAACGGCGCAGTACTGCAAGGAATATTTCGGCGCCAAGAAGATGCAGTACGCCACCCTTTTCAGAGACATCTGAGCGTTCAAACAGGGGCGAAAGCCCCCCTTACATTTTTCTTCCCATACTTCTCAATAGGCTTCAACAGCCAAGCGCATGGTTGTACTCACTCCATTCCATGTTATCCTTTTTGTATAATTCTTAGACATAGATATAATATACACCTGTCTGAGATAGCGCACCCAGAGGTGAAAACATGGACAAGAAGATCCTTGCCGTTATACTGGCGGCTGTGGTCATCGTCGCCGCTGTGGCCGTGTACTTCGCGCTTAACAACAACGGCGGCGGCAACGACGACAAGAAAGACTACGTCAGCCTCGGCCTTACCAACAACTTCTTCCCAGACCATACCTGCTGCGTTATAGCAGCCAACTACAACTATCTCCAGAACAACGCAGAAGGAGCCGAGAAGTTCCTTGCTGGATACTACGACGCTGTGAAATTCGTGGAAAATTCGATAAACAACCCGTCTTCCGACGACTACAAGTGGCTCGTCTCGTTCAGCAAGACGAAGGTCCCAGGGCTTAACGACCAAGAAGTCAAGGACGCCCTGACCAACATCTCCTACCTCTATGCGGACGGAAACAACGGAAACCTGTCGAGCCTCAAGAGCGACATCGCGTCTCTCGTAGGCGGGCTCAAGGACGTAGGGGCCCTCCAGAAGGAGATCACCGACCCCGCTTCCTTCGCGAACAACTTCGTCAACGACACTTACATGAAGACGGCTATCGAGGACAAGGACAGCCTCAAGCCTGGAACCGCCACCGTCAAAGTGGCCGTCATAAGCGGAGACATCCACCAGATTGCCGTTCATGTCGGAATCGAGAAGGGGATGTTCAGGGATTACGGAGTGACCGTCGAGATCTCCAACGCCACCAACGGAGGGGGCATCGCGACCTCTCTCATCAACGGGGACGCCCAGCTCGGTTTCCTCGGCGCGCCGCCAGCGACTATCAACATGATCAACTTCGGATACGTCGATTCCGAGTCGGTCAAGGACACTTCCAAGGCATTCAACCTCGTCGCGCGCGTCAACAGCGAGGGCTCCGGCCTCTACATCAACGCGAAGGTCCTTGACAACCCCAACGCATCCGTCCTGAAGAGGAACGGCACCGAGTTCTTCAGCAACATCGGAGAGGCCTACACCGTCGGCCCTGCGAACGCGAAGGCCTGGGGTGGGCTCGTCTACGGAACCCCCGGGACGACCTCCATACAGCACATACAGCTCCTGACCCTTGCGAAGGACATGGGGCTCAAGGTGAAGCAGTACATGGTCGGAGACAGCATATCCTCCGACACCCTCTATTGGATAACCAACCTCGCCAACTTCCAGACCATCACCGGCGATAAGACCATCAACGCAGGCATAATCTGGGAGCCCCAGTTCCAGAGAGTGATCCAGGAATCCTGAGTAAACAGCCCCGGGGCGACCCGGGCCCTTTTTCTTAAAAAATACTAATTACCTAAACGCGATTCTAGCCGGGATGTGGGCTGAATGAGTATTAAATTTGACGAACATAACAAATACCATCGTCTGGTCAGGACATCCATCATCACGGTAGTGTCGCTGATCGCATTCGTCTGCCTGTGGTGGCTGGTATCCAAGATAGCCAACAACGCGGCGATACCCGAGCCTGTCGAGACATTCCAGGCGCTCTTCGACCTTATTGCAAACGGGGACGCGGTGACCGGCCTGTCCCTGTCGACGTACATCTCGTCCAGCCTCAGCAAGTTCATAAAGGGCTTCCTGCTCGCGCTGGTGGTCGCTCTCCCCCTAGGTCTGCTCCTGGGGAACTTCAAGTACGTCAGGGAGTTCGTCAATCCTTGGATCGAGGTCCTCAGGCCGATCGCGCCTATCGCATGGGCCCCCATATTCATCCTGCTGTTCGGCTACATCCAGGGAGCCACGTTCGTCGTCTTCATAGGGATATTCTTCCCTCTGCTGACCAACATCATATTCGGCGTCTCCAAGATAGACAAGGTCCTGATAGACGCGTCGAAGACCCTGGGGGCGTCCAACATGCAGATCTTCCTCAAGGTCCTGATCCCGTCCACGATCCCTTACCTGATGAACGGGATAAAGGTCGGTCTCGGAATCGGATGGATGTGCATCGTTGCCGCAGAGCTGTACGCCACCCCTCTGGGAGGGATAGGGTTCTACGTCGCGAACATGATCACGTACGGAGCGTTCCCGCAGGCCTACGCGGGAATCATAATAATCGCGGTTCTCGGACTGCTGACCACCGGACTGGCGGAATACATTTCCAAGAGGGTCTCTAAGAGAATGGGGATGGATGCCTGATGTCTAAAGACAAGATAAAGATCGAAGGCAAGAAGTACGACGAGGAGCGCGTCCGCGCCGACCGCACCGACGAGCTGTACAAGCACATCAAGGAAGGAGAGACGCTCATGTCCATCGACAACCTCCGCGTGGTCTACGTGACCGACGACAGCGAGACCGTGGCGGTGGAGAACTTCACGCTCGACGTGAAGAAGGGGGAGCTGATATCCATCGTAGGCCCGTCCGGCTGCGGGAAGACCACCATCCTCCGCTGCATCGCAGGGCTACTCCAGCCTACTAGCGGTAAGATCACCATCGGCGACAAGGAATGCACCTCGCCCGGATCGGACCGCGGAATGGTGTTCCAGGACTTCGCCCTGTTCCCATGGAGGACGGTGAAGCAGAACGTCAAATTCGGCATGGAGATAGCCAAGGTCCCGAAAGAAGAGTGCGAGGAGAGGGCGATGAGATACATCAAAGCCGTCGGCCTGGAGAAGTTCGCCGACTCCCGCATACACGAGCTGTCCGGCGGGATGAAGCAGCGCGTAGGCATCGCACGCGCCATGGTCATGCATCCTGCCGTCATCCTGATGGACGAGCCGTTCGGCGCGCTCGACGCCCAGACCAGGAACATCATGCAGGAGCAGCTCAACAAGATCATCACGCACAGCGAGAGGACGATCATCTTCGTCACCCATTCCGTGGACGAGGCGCTTTACCTGTCCAACAGGGTCGTGGTGCTCACCAAGAGGCCTTCCACGATCTACAAGGTGATAGACATCCCCTGGGAGAGGCCGAGAGACCGGGCGAGTCCTGAGTTCACAGCTCTCAGAAAGAAGATACTCGAGTATCTGGAAATGCAGAACGTCATGGAAGACTGATCTGCAGCCTGGAGGGCCTCCGGGCCCTTTTCTTTTTATAAAATGAAGACGCCGACCAGCGCCGGCGCCGAATGGTTTCAGAATGTCAGCTTGAGCCTGTCGTACTTGTAGACCTTCTCCGGACAGACGAACTGGCACCTGTAGCAGGCGGTTCCGAGGCAGTCCTTGGTCTTCACGACGATCTCCTTGTCGTCAGTGACCGTCAGAGCCTTCTCGGGGCACTCCCTCTGGCACTTCCTGCATCCTGTGCATCCTTCCATGTGCCCGCGGAGCTCGGTGCCTATGTCGTGGAGGATCGTGAGCCCCCTGTCTCCGAGGTCGGGGATGTCGCGGGCGACCACGCGGTGGACCTCGGGCGCTCCCCTGGGCTTCGGAAGCTCCTGGATCCCGGCCGCGGCGTTATTCTTGTTGTACATCTCCATGCTCATGCCCTCGTCGCACACTGCGAGCTCCTGCATGTAGATCTGCTCGAATATCTTGTCGGACGCGAACATCACGTGGTTCGCCCTGATGCCGTTCGCTATGTCCTGCAGCTCGTCCAGAAGCTCCGGGTTCCTCAGGATGTCCGTGGACAGCGCGAGCGAAGTGTTCCCGTACTGGTAGATCGTGCTGCACGAAGGCGGGACCAGGCCCACTTCCCTGGCCTTCACGGCGTCCACGTAGGTCCCGGACGCTCCCGCCATGTACATTATCTTCATGTCTTCGAACTTCACGCCCGCATGCTCCAGGAGCGTGAAATGGCCGGCCCTGATGGCGCCGATAGCCTTCATCGCCTCGGCGACGTCCTTGGAGTCGATGTATATGCCGTCCTGCATGTGCATCTTGCCGTCCGAGGTCTTCAGCTTGCCCTTCTTGTACAGATGGCTCTCGAGAGCGACGGAGACGGCCGCTACCACGCCTGTTCCGGTGATGCCTATGGCCTTCCCGCTCATGGGGCCGCCCTTCTCGATGGTCTCGAGGCCGAAGTCGATCCTGTCCCCGTCCTGGGGCGTGATGGAGTCGTCCAGCACCTTGCAGATCCACTGGAAGTCGTACTCGAGGTCGGATATCGCCCCCGGCCCAGCGAGCATCCCGCACTTGATCGACTGGCCCTCCATCGCAGGGCCTGCCGCGGCCGATCCCGTGTAGATGTCGTCTCCGACCTTGAGGGCCATCTCCGCGTTGGTCCCGTAATCCGTGACCATGCAGTTCTCCTTCTGATCCAGGAAGCCGCTCTTGTACATCATGGCGAGGGCGTCCGCGCCGATCTCGTGCCTTATCGCAGGAGGCACCAGGAGCTCGCATGAGTCCTTGACGTCCAGCCCCACGTCCACTGCGGAGAACACCCCTGCGTCCCTCTTCTGCTCCTTGATCCCTCTGGCCTTGTGGGCGTTCTCGCCTGCGAAAGCGAGGTCGTCCACAGGGATCCCCTGGAACAGCGACAGCTGGATGGGGTTTCCGCATATGCTGACCCTTTCTATGCTGTTCTTTTCGGCCCCGAGCGCGGTTACGACCTTGTTGGCCGTGTCCATGAGGATTTTGTGCGCGACATCCGTCCCGACGTTTATGCAGAAGGTCAGGTGGTCCATTATGTTCGCTCCGGGCAGCGGATGGCACTCCGTCACCGCGGTGGACAGGATCCTGCCGGTGTCCAGATCGACGGCGTGCCCCCTGGTCCCGCTGGTCCCTATGTCCAAAGAAATTCCGTATCTCATTTGCTTTCCTCCTTAAACGGTTTGAAAAAGGATGGAAAAGGTTTAGTCTGATCTTGTGAGCTTCAGTGTTGATGGTCTCGGCACTTGTCCTCGTGGCCGTCGTCGCAGCATCCGCATCCGCATTCGCCGTGGTCGTGGCAGTGGCAGTGGCTCTCGCCGTTGATGGAGAACTCGATGTCGGCGTCCTCGATGGCATGGAAAATCCTGTGGATCAGATCGTGCTCTTTCACGTCGCTGCCGCACGCCTCGAGGCGGAAGAACGCCTTGGGCGATGACGGAGCCTTGCCCTGTATGAGCGTGACGTCCTTGTCCTGAAGAGTCAAGACCGCCCAGTCCGAACCTTCCGGAGCGATGGTGATCTCTATCAGGTCCAGCATGCCGTTCTTTTCCTGCACCCAATCGAAGACCTCCCCCAAGGAGTCTATGATGCCCAGGACATCCGCTGGCTTCATGTCTACGAAGGTCCCTGTCATCGCGATAGCCACTTCCTCGTCGTGGCAGCAGCACTCGCCATCGTCGTGGTGATGGTGGTGATCGTGGTCATGGCCGCAGCAGCACTCGCCATCGTCGTGATGGTAATGATGGTCATGGCCGCAGCAGCACTCGCCATCGTCGTGGTGATGGTGGTGATCGTGGTCATGGTCGTGGTCATGGCCGCAGCAGCACTCGTCATCATCGTGGTGATGGTGGTGGTCATGGTCGTGGCAGTGGCACACGGGCTCGTCGAGCTTGTAGTCCAGGCCCGTGTCCTCAATGGCATGCCACATGGCGTGCTTGAGCTCGTGCTCGTCAACGTCCACGACGGCCGTCATGAAGGAGAACTTGACCTTGTCCTGCGGACCGAGCGTCCCATGGTGCTCCACGCCGTTCTCGAGATCGGTGAGGTTCAGGGTTATTCCCGAGCCGTCCTCCTTCACGATTGCGGCCTTGATGTGGCCGAGAAGAGTCCCTGTCTCGGCGACTACCCACTTTCCGACGGAGAGGAGGGCTTTCGCGAACCTGGCCTCCGCATCCGCATTGTATCCCTCGATGGTGCCGGTGAATCCGACCGCGCATCCGCCTGCCATCTCCAAAGACGTGCTCTCATGATCGCTCATTTCATCATCTCGTATACTTTGTCCATGTTCTTTCCGGTCATGGCGGAGACGGGTATGACGGGCTTGTCTGGATACTTGGCGTTTAGCCAGGCCGTCACCTCCTCCACCTGCCCGATCTTGGCGATGTCGCACTTGTTGATGAGAATGATGTCGGCGCTGTTCATCTGCATGGAGAAGAACTGCTCCTTCTTCTTGATGAGGTCCTCGAACCTCTGGACGTCCGCGACCCCTACGATGTAGGTCTCCTCCGGATCTATCATCGAGACGCGGACCAGGTCCTTCACCTTGTGGGGGAGGGCCAGTCCCGTAGGCTCGATTATTATGATGTCGGGGTCGATGTCCCTCACGATGTTCTTGAGCGCCGACTGGAGCGTCCCGGAGAGGGAGCAGCAGATGCACCCGTTGGGGAGCTCGATGGCGTCGTACCCTTCCGCTTTGAGGGTGGCGCCGTCGACCCCTATCTCTCCGGACTCGTTGACCAGGAGGGCCGTCTTCTGCCCGCGTTTGGTGTACATGGACGCGAGCCTCATCAAAAGGGTGGTCTTCCCGCTTCCCAGGAACCCGCCCAATATATAGACATACATGGATTCCCAGATGTCCTTACACGTATTTACAACAAATGCCGCATGTGCATCGGATGTGGCTACATGTCAGATTAGCAGCCATCGGACTGGGCGTTCAGGGATGAGAAGCCGAAGACGGGACCTGGTTTACCGCGTCTCCGAAAGGATGCTACCCGCTGCCTCGACGTCCCGGGGGAAGGTCCCGGGCAGCGCCGGGTATCGCCGAGGGCACGATCGCCTCGATGCGCGGCGGCCTTCGCCCTCGCCTCTTCGATAGCTCCTCGACCTTGGCGGACAGCGCCTCTATGGCGGCCTCCAGCTCCCTGATCCTGTCCCTCATGGGGTCGGGAAGCTGGTTATGCATGTTGTCCAGGGAGCCGGTCTTTATCCCGGCGTGCCTGACGATCCTTCCCGGCACCCCGACCACGGTGCAGTCGTCCGGGACGTCGCGGATCACGACGGCTCCGGCGCCCACCCTGACGTTGTCCCCTATGGTTATGTCCCCCAGGATCGACGCGTTGCATCCGACCACGATGTGGTTGCCGAGGGTGGGATGCCTCTTCCCCTTGCTGGTAGAGACGCCTCCCAGAGTTACGCCCTGGTACAGGGACACGTTGTCGCCGATGATGGTGGTCTCCCCGATCACGACCCCTGTGGCATGGTCTATGAAGAACCTCTTACCTATGGTCGCCCCCGGATGTATGTCGCATCCGGTCAGGTGGTGGGCGTAGTAGTTGATCTCGCGGGCCTCGTCCTTGCGCCCCTCCAGCCAGAGCCTGTGGCTCATCCTGTAGTAGCACACGGCGTGGAATCCCGTATGGTACTTCCTCGCGTCCTCCTCGTCCACCACGGCGGGGTCTTTCTCCAGGACCACGGCCAGGTCGTCGGGGTCTACCTCCATTTGCTCGTGATGCATCGTCTCCATCATTGGTCGAACTCCTCCGATCCCTTGGCGAAATTGACGGACGGGCACGGCCCGAAGCAGTCCTTGCAGAATATGCACTCGTCCTCCCTGATCCGCACCTTCCCGTCCTCCATGTAGAGCGCCCCCTGCTCGCACCTTGCGGCGCACAGCCCGCATCCGACGCACTGCTCCGCGCGCATTATGACCTGTATGGCCTCGTCCATGTGCGCCGAGGCGTCGTTCTTGATGTTGGCCTTGCATATTATGGACCCTTCCCTGTAGATCGTGATGTAGTCGGCGGTGACGAACTCCCCCTCCGGGTCCATCTCCACCACCCATCCAAGGGCGTGGCAGAACGGCTTGACCTTCTCCAGGTCCAGCGGCCTCGACACCGCGGCCTCGACGCTGTAGCCGATCACGCAGGGAGAGTACCCCTCCTGGACCTTCACTATCAGCGGCCCCGCCTCCGGCGCCTTGGTCTGCCTCGTGAGCTCCGAGACCTCCCTGCCGGAGACCCTGTGGACCTCCTCGCGGATGGATTTGGGCGCGTTCTTCCACCTCCACAGGGCGTACTCCTTCCACTCGGGAGGCAGCCCGCGGTCCTTCATGTAGCTTTCCAGATAGTCGTTCCACTGTCCCCATCTCGAGCTCCCCTCGGCGACTATGTCGAACTCCGCGAGGTCGGACGCGGGGCAGAGGAAGCACCCTATCCTGTCCAGGCCGCGGGTGTACCACACGTTGAACGGCTCCTTCCTCAGGAATATGTACATCCACACGTGCATGGCGCACCAGTTCTGTATCGGCGAGGCTCCTGTCTGGCCGGGCGTCCACGGGTTCTGCCATACGCGCGGCTTGGCGTTCCTGGCCTCCGACTCGTACTTCCTCTGGCCGATGAACGAGAGCACCCCCTTCGGATAGTTCTTGACTATCGCCCCCACCGTTGGCCCGAGCTTGTTGGTCTTGCAGCACCACCTGTAGTCCTTGGCCGGCGGGCCGAAGTAGACCAGGTTCCCGAAGAATGCGTCCGTAGGGGCCTTCTCCTCTATCAGGGTCAGCCCGTGCCTGGCGCAGGTGTCGCGGACGTGCTGCACGGTCTCTTCGAACTCCAGGCCGGTGTCCACGAAGAGGACCGGCAGGCTGAGGCCGGCGTCTATGGTCAGAAGAAGCGTCGCCAGGCTGTCCTTCCCTCCTGAGAACGACACTATCGCAGGGACGTCGTGCTTCTCCATCGTGTTCTTTATGAATCCAGTCGCCTCGGCGACCCTCTTCTCTATGACCGCCCGATTGGCCTCGACCGCCTGGTCCCAGGAGTTCGGCCTGGCGTCGACGGCCTCGCGCTCCTCAGGCTTGTACCACCTGGTCTTCACGGCGACCCCCTTGTCCGAGGACACCATCTCCGGCCCGGACATGCGCGCCACGCCGGTCGCCACGACCTCCCTGTCAGCGGTGACCATGATGACCTCGTCGCCTGGCTTTATGCCGGGGTCGGCGTCCACGACTCCGGGGGCCATTAGGTTTTTGCTCTCCTGCACGAAGGGGACCGCGCTGGGGTCGCACACCACGTATCCCCTGGTGTACCCCCTGGCTATCCTGAATGCCCCCTGCATGCGGGACACGAACTTCCACCCTGACCCGATGTCGTACCTCATGGTGGCTATCACGCTGCCGTCTACGACGACCTCGTCCATCCTGTCCAGGCCCGGGGCCTTGCTGAGTATGACTAAATGGCCGTCGGGAAGGACCGATTTCCCGGTTCCCTCCCCGTAGTCCCTGTCCAGCACGTCGCGTATCAGCCCGATGTCGTGCTCGAACGCCGGCCTGGCGTCTCCGGGTGGGGTAAGCACGACCTCATGGGTCCTCTCGCCGCATCTCGGGCACTCTTTGGATTCCAGAATCGGGAGATTGCAGCCATGGCACCATCTGAGATGGTTCTTCCCCAGTCTTATCGCAGCCATCTTTCTCGATATATGACAACGCTAGGCGTTATTAACTTGTTATGCCGCAAGGTCGTTCCAAGGAAGCCTTCCTGAACAGCGAGGGGTCGGCATCCAAGGGCATCGTCGCGTCGTATCCCACCTTCCAGGTAGTCTTGCCGTGCGAGCTGGGGTCCAGCGATGAGCCTGCTGCGCCAGGGACCATCAGGATCCTGTCCGCCTGCATCCTGGTCGCGACCGCCCATTCCACCTGCCTGTCGTCGAAGATGTCGATGTCGTCATCGACGATTATCACCTGCTTCATGGACGGATGCCCGGTGAATGCGGCCATTATCGCGTTCACCCCGTCGCCTTCCTTGTTCTTCGCTATGGACACGACCCCGTTCAGCCAGCAGCATCCCCCTTCCGTGAGGCGGACGCTCCTCACCCTGGGGACGGCCTGCCTGACGGTCTTCAGGATCATAGGCTCCCTGGGTAGGCCCATGAGCATGTAGTGCTCGTATCCGCCCGGCAGGACCAGATGGAACACCGGGTCCTTGCGGGTCCAGACCTTGTCCACCTCGATGACTGGCTGCTGCCTCTCGAAGTCGTACGTCCCGGTGATGTCGACGAACGGGCCTTCCTTCGTTTCCGCGAGGGTTATGCGGGCCTCCATGACGTAGTCGCAGTCGGCCGGGACCAGGATGCCGTTGTCGCACCTTCCGACCTTCAGAGGAGTCCCGTGGCCCTTCAGGTGCATCGCGGAGGCTACCTCCAGCTCGTCGGAGCCGAAATCCATCGATGTGGCGGCGGCAAGGAGGACCTCCGCGCAGGCTCCCACGCAGATGGAGACCCTGAGCTCCTTCCCGGCCGCCTTGGACTCCTTGTACAGAGTGAATAGGTGCCTGGGAACGAGCCTCACTGCTATCCTCCTGTCGTCCATGATCATCATCCTGTGGAAAGAGACGTTCTTCCTGCCGTCAAGGTCGACGACTATGACCCCTGCCGTTATATAGCGCCCGCCGTCCTCGGGGAAAAACTTGGGGACTGGAAGGGACAGGAGCCTCACGTCCTTCTCGCAGGAACGAAACTCGGGGCCTTCTACGATCTCGCATCCCTTGGGGCTGGCAATCGCTTCCATGAGATGGGTAACAATCCCTTCTTTTGGAACGCCGAGCGCCGAGGCTATCTTCTCGCGGGTTGAGAACAAGTTGCCCGCCGCCTTCGATCCGTTCAGGTCCTCGAAAAGGACGGTGGCCTCCTGGTCTTTCATCAGTGCCCTGGACACATCCATTGAATCGCTCACAACGTGGCCGGGGATCCTGACGACCCCTGCGCCTAGAACTCTCTCTACTGCCATGCCTGGACATCTGCTCACGCGTAGTTATCGGTTGCGAAGAAACCCAGAACCTATGACGGAATCGGAGTGCAAAAGGTTCGATCCGAAGAAAAGCGGATCTGTCGAGATCGAATCTCTATGAAGACGCTCGCAGTCCCGAAGGATCTGACCTCGCATGAACAACACGGACGGCCTGAATTGATGGGTATGGGCCGTTCCATCAGGCTGCTGCCTAACTGTATGTCGGAGGGATGTCCCTCCGGTAAGGGATTTGCCGCCGGGGGCGCCGGCGGCTTAAAGGTTAATGTCAGTCGACCAGGAAGAGCTTTCCTCCCATGCCTTCGAACGTCTTCCCGGCAAGTCCGTCGGCGGTCCTGGGGACGCCGGCGTCGCCGTCGTAGAACAGGTTCCTGAAGAACGCGTTCTTACCGACAGACGAGAGGGACTCGGAGAACGCCACGGACGTCAGGCCGGAGCATCCGCTGAACGCGGAGGCCCCCATCTCCGAGACGCCGGACAAGTCCAGGGCGGAGAGGGACGCGCAATTCGCGAAGGAGTAGTCGCCCAGGAAGGAGACTGCCCCGAAGACGACGCTCTCGAGGCTGCCGCATCCCGCGAAGGACTTGTACCCCACGGAGAAGACGGAGCCGAGGTCGACGCTCGTCAGGGCCTCGCATCCGTAGAACGCCTTGTCGGCCACGGAGACGACCTGCCAGTCGAAGCCGAGGTAGCGGACCGTCTCCGGGACGGCGAGATCGGCGGAGGCCTCGGACGCGAATCCCTTGAGTGATACGGACTTCTCTTCTCCGCTGGAGACTATCCTGTACTTCAGGCCGCCGGCGGAGAAGGTCCCGCCCTCCTTGGGCACGTACACCTCGAGATGTGTCCTGCTGCCGGTGAACTTGTGGCCTGCTAGGGAGTCCGCGGTGGGCTTGATCTCCTCCTCGCCGGAGTAGAAGGAGCACTTGTAGAACGCGTTCTCACCTATCTCCTCGACGGAGTCGGCTATGACCACGTAGCTTATCCTCGCGCAGGAGCTGAACGCGCTCTTGCCGATGGACGCGGCGCCGTCGGAGATCCTGACGACCTTCAATGCGGAGCACCCGTAGAACGCGTAGGGCCCTATGTCGGCCCCTATGGTGACGGAGGTGAGGCCGTAGCAGCGGGCGAAGGCCTTCTTGCCGACGGTGACGCCGAAGGCGTGGCCGCCGACCTCCAGGGTCCCGGGTATGGTCAGGGCTCCCTCGGGGGCGACGTCGTACCCGGTCAGGGTGACGGCCTCCGGGTCCATGGAGGCGATCTCGTAGACGAGCCCGTCGATCACCATGACGGTGCCGACTTCATAGGCGTACGAGACCCCCTCGAACGTGTTGTCGAAGGACTGGTACAGGAGCACGCCGCTCTTCTGGACCTCCAGGACCATGGAGACGGGTATCCCGGGCGCCCTTGCGGACCACGAGAACGACGCCGCGCCGTCCGCGGCCGCGACCGTCGACTCGGTGCTCGCGAAGGTCCCGTCCTCGAAGCCGAGCATGACGGAGACCCTCAGGGGGTCTGTGTCGATCGTCAGCACGTCGAAGGACAGCGATACCGTCCCGGGGGCGGCGCCGGCCTCGATGTTGGAGACCTCGTAGGTGGGTATCTCGGCCCAGGCCAGGTGGTACGCGGTCCCGCCCTCGGCGAACGAGGTGCCGGACAGGGACTCCGCCGCGTTGCCGCCGGCGTCCGTCCAGACGGGCATGTAGCCCTCCCTGTACACGCCGGGGAAGCTCCCGGGGACCTCGGTTCCGATGACGCCTATCATTGCAGAGTCGGCGATCTCGGCCCCGCCCTCGTAGAACCTGACGGTGGATACGTCCGTGCCGGGAGCCATCTTAAGGCCTAGGAGGGAGCGGTCGCCGATGTTCTCCGCGAAGGAGCACTCGGACACGCCCTCGCCGTCGATGTAGGAGAGCACGTCCCCCTCGCTGACGGCGGCGCCGTTGGCGGTTATCATCCAGTAGTGGTCGGTGTCGTAGCTTCTGTTGATGAAGGAGTCGACGGCGGCCCACTCGTACTGCATGACGGTGTTGGCGGGCGCATGGACGACGGTTATGGAAGACTCGGACACGACCTTCCCGAACATCCTCGAGACCTCGGCGTTGCCGTCTATGACCAGCAGCTGGGAGCCGAGCGACTTCGCAGCCTCGTAGGCGTTCTTCCCGTACGCGACGTGCCATCCCGCCTGGGAGCCGTCGTCGAGGAAGAAGTAGTAGGGGTTCTTCCCCGGAGAGGTGTATCCGAACACGTGGCCGGAGTCGTTGTACCATATCATCTGCCCGTCGCTGCCTGCGCGGACGGCCTGCGAGCAGTAGTCCCTGACGATGTGGTCGGTCGTGGTCCTGCTCATGACGTAGCCGTCGTCTCCGAAGTAGCATTCCATTATCCCGAAGGAGATGTTCTCACCGGAGTATGGAATCATATAGACGTATGCCAGGCGGCCGTTGTCCTCGGTGGAGTATGACCAGTCGACTACGATGGACCCATGGGAGAATATGAACTGTTCGGACCCGAGCAGCTCGCCCAGGGAGCCGTCCTCGTTCATGCTGAACGCATACAAGGTGGCGCTGACGCAGATGAATCCGATGCCATTCTTAGCCACCATCTGCGATATGAACCCTCTCTTCCCGTCAAAGGTGTAGTCCTTGACCTCGCCGAACTCGAGCCCGTCGGCCTTGACGTAGGCCAGGCTATCGTCGGCGTTCTTGGCGACGGCGCCGAACAGCCCGTTAGTGTATCCGCCGAGGTAGATGGTGCCCTCGTACATCGAGATCCACCCGTCGTCGAGGTAGGACCTCTCGAGCGAGGGCATCGCGACGTATGTGGAACGGCCGTAGTTCGGGGAGGAGTCGTCGATGCACATGGCGGTGATCCCCCTCTGGGACCCTTCCACGTAGACCCTGTAGACGTAGCCGCCGTCGAACGCGCTCATGGCGAACCCGTAGCTGGAGTAGACGGGCTTGGCGAAGTCGCCCACCTTCTCCGGATACATGACGCCGTCGACCGCCTGCGAAGCGTCGGCAGGGAACCTGTACAGAGATGTGCCGGAGTTCCAGAAGTAGCCGTCGTAGTACTCGTAGCCCTTGAAGCTCTTATCCACCGTGAATAGGAGTTCGAGATCGGTGTCGTACACCTTGTCGGTGTAGTAGTCGATGATCATTCCATGGCCGTATCCTAGCTGGTGGTAGAACGCGTTCGTGCTGTATGAGGGGGCCGTCTTGACCACGTATCCGGTGTCGGACTCGACCTTGTAGATCTTGTCGTAGATGCGGAGGTATACATAGTCGTCGACTATGAGCGGTACGGACGAGTGCCCTCTCCAGGCCGATTCCGACTTGTCTATGACTCCTCCCGCCTCCCACATCTTGACCGTGGATGTCAGGTCGGTGGGCATCCCCTGGTAGGTGCTCGAGATGAGCCCGGAGCTGCTGGAGTAGTAGCTGTACGTGACGGTGACGACGAGATCGTCAATCAGACCCTCTATGACGAGAGGCTCTCCGGCGGGCAAGACATTCAGGACGCCGTCGACGACGTAGCACCACTCGATGGGGTCGTAGCCCGGGTAAGGCGCCAGGACGAGCGAGTAGGCGGACCCTTCCTCGAAATCGAACTGTTCGACAGCCGTGCCGTCCAGCAGCACGTCGCCGCAGTCCACGTCTATGAAGACCACGGTCCCCCTGGACTTCCAGTCGGGGACCAGCACGAGGTCGCCTAGGACCTGGGATCCGAAATCGTACTCTGTCCTGTCCTCTGCAGTCAGCCAGACGCCGCCGTACTCGGCCCTGCTCTTGACGAAGGTGGGGATCTCCGAGTCGATTATGGTCATGCCTACGGGCACGGAGATCTGGACGCTGTCCTTCCCATCGGACGAGCCGCCGTCGCCCTTGAACGTCACCTTGGCCATGTCGCCGGAGGAGCGGTCTTTGGGCGATATGCTCAGAACGGTGTCGGATACCATCGAGACGACGACCGCACCGTCCTCAATATTGACAGTGGAGCCGTTGTCCGTGTAGAACTCGAGGTCGTAAACGGTGTACCCGCCCTCGACGTGGAGCCTTATCTCGGCTGCTCCCTGGGACACGCTTATACTTTCAACGACGACGTCCGCGGAGCCCATCTTGGAAGGAACGAAGACCCTGCTGCCGTCTCCGTATCCCTTGGCTACCTGGCCTATCGCGCTCAGAACCGAGACGATCTCGTCCGGCGTCTCCTCTGGCACGTAGAACGTCAGCTCGCATCCGTTGCCGGAGAAGGACCTCTGCGAGAACACGGTCTGCTCCGGGCATGCGAGGAATACCGACTTCACCATGGCCGAATCCAGCGCGCCGTCCCTCAGGACGACGCCTTCCTTGTCGATCGTGATAGCAGAAACGCCGGAGTCCTTCAGGGCCCAGGCGCCTATCTCGGTTACGGGGGAGCCGTCGGCGACCGAAAGCTCGGACAGGCCGTTGGCGACGGCGACGAGCCTCCCGCCCATGAGGAGCATTCCGTCCTCGGAGCTGAAGTACATGTTGCCTCCGTCGCAGGAGATGCTGTCCAGGCCGTGGATCTTCAGGGAGTTGACGGCGATTATCCGCTCGCCGATGACCAGGTCCTTGGAGTCCACGTCAAAAATCACGAAATCCTTGTTGGCTATTTCGTTCGCATTGCCGTAAATCTCGTAGAAGCCTGGAGGCAACGTGATATTGGGATAGGTGTACACGGACTCCAGCATAAGGCAGTTGGAGAGGTCGATGCTCTGGACGCCGCTCTGGTAGCCGCCGAAGGTCCTCAGCTGCGACCCGTCCTCGAACACAATGCTGCTAGCTGCATACTTGAACGCGGAGTCCCCGACCTCGGTGACGGACGCCGGGACGACGATGTCGTGGACGATTCCGCCGGCATACTCTTGTTCGAAAGCGCTGTTGTTAATCTTGGTCAGCACGGAGTCCGCAGGCATAGATATCGTCAGCTCTCCCGTTGAGAGACGGTGGAATGCACCACCATATATCTCGTTGAGGCTGCGACAATTAGTGAGATCCACCGTGCGGACGCCCTGGAGGCCGCTGAAGGCCGCGTAGTCGATGGTGTTGACGCTTGAGCCTTCCTCGAACGAGATATCCTTGCCGGACGCGTCGAGGAAGCCACCGTAAACGGCATTGACGAGAGTGTACAGGCCCGGCTCCCCTCCCTGGGCGGAGTATCCGTTGAACACGGCGGAGAAGGCGCCCTTGCCTATGTACTCCACCTCCCCGGGGATGACGATGCCGGTGTCGGACTCCGACCTGACGAAGTCGAACGCCTTGTCCATGCCGGCATAGCCCGCAGAGACCCGGCTCTCCTTGGCGAACGCCCCCTCGCCGATCTGCGTGATCACGCATCCCTCCGGTACGACGACCTTCTCCAGCTTGTCGCAGAAGAAGAAGCTGCCCTTCCCGACCGTGCATGAATAACCGTCCTCGTGGGCCCCGAAGACGACCTTGGTCAGGCTGTCGTTCTTGAGGAAGGCGTAGTCCTTTATCTCGGTCAGCTGGGACTGGTCGGAGAACTCCACGGTAGCCAGCTGCGTGCCGTAGAACGCCTTCTCACCTATTGTCCTGACGGTCGAGGGAATCGTGATGGACGTTATCATGGACTTGCCGAACAGGTAGTCGGGAATGTCCCTGAGCTCTGGGTCGAACTCTATGTCTGCCAGGGATGCGACACCCTCGAACGGGAACATACCCCACTCGAGGCCGGCAGGAATAGTTATAGACTTTATAACGGGATTGTCCTTGAAGGCGTAGTCCCTGACGATCGCAACACCATCGGGAAACACGTATTCGGAGCCGTCGCCTATATACTGGACCAGTTCCATCCCATCGTACGTTGTCAGCGATCCGTTTTCAGTTATCTCAAAATATCTGTTCTCTTCGCTCAACGTTATGCGGGCCTTGTAAGGGAGAGCACCCGGGCCAATTTTTTGCAGTCCCTTTGGCAGATACAGGTCGCCGATGAGGCTGCACAAGCTGCTCTCTCCGATCTCCTCCAGCTGAGAGTCCTCCGATATACGCAATATTGCCAGATTAGTAAAACACTGATTGCCAATACTCTTCACCGAATCGGGTAGAACCACAGTGAATACGGAAGGAAGTTTAGAATGATCATCGTCCTGCACCGGCAGCTCGCCGACCACGGATATGCTGACGTGGTGGTAGAAGTTCTTCTCGGGGACCGTGATCTCCTCGCCGGTGTCGTCGTCGTAGTCGAACGTCGGGGGCACGTACATATGGTAGTCGAACGATATGG